>NZ_AP024678.1:624473-936709 GCF_025999095.1 Thermosynechococcus sp.
TTGCCCCCCAAGCTCTGGTTCTAAACCAAGAGGCTGACCCATCTGCCTATCCATTTCGTGAGAGGCTAGGAACGCCAGCGTTGCAGCACGACCTTGACACTACCATCGGCCTGCTGTTCTGTGGCCTGCACCTGAAAGCCCTGTTCCATTGCAGATTGCAACACCGCATGGTAGGCATAGCGTTGGGTCACCTTATGCAAAAAGCGATCCACTGACCATGCCTGCTGCCAAAACTCCAAATCCGCCACCAGCTCGTACTCAGTGCCATTCCAGCGAAAGCCAATATCATAGCCATTCTCTTGGGGAACAACCACTTGAGCGGTTTGGGTTTGACCGCGAAACCCACGCACTTCTTGAGAGCCAGATTGCCACGGTAAGCCCAAGTCTGTTAGGGCAGCTTGTAGGGCGGGTAAACTGCGAATTTGGGTTTTAATTTGGCTGAAGTGCGACATGGATCACCAATCCTCAACGATTACCACTGGGAGCGGACAGATTGAACAACCAATTGATTTTCTTCCTCTTGGGAAGCGTAGTATTCTGCGGTGGGCTGTTGGCTAATGACACATCCGAGTTGTGCTTCAATGGCAGCAGTCACCTCAGCACAGGATGCCCCCGAAATTCCCGTCACCGTTTCAACGACGCGGCCATCGGGATAAATAACAAATTCAAGGGTTTCTAGCATTGGCACAACCTATTCACCCGCAGTTATGACCAACCGCTTACGCGGCTAAAATTCAAGTTCTAACCTATGGAACTCATTGTGACGAAGGCTAACCAAAGGAGTCAAGGTCTTCAATAAACTTTACACTCCACAGTCGTTTCCCTAAGACCCTGAGTAAAACAGATAATGGGGCAATCTATAGAGCTTTCTCTGCCTCAGGGATTAATAAGAGATATGTACATGTGACTTAGGGGGCAGGGAGGGGCAGCATGTCCTAACAGTTCAGATCAACAGTCGTCACTATTGGACAACGGTCGCGTTTTCTAACGTTATAGATACATTTACTGTAACTCTAGATTATGTGACTAGATAATAGATAGCAGTGCTAAGATTACAGGTGTTCATTTCTGGCAATATCTGACGACCTGTCTGCTAAACCCCTGCCCTCCTCCTTTCGGCCTTGACCTCTATGCAACAACGGCGTAGTTCTCCTGCACCTGAATTATCGTTGCAAAATACGCCCTTTTTTCGGGATTTGCCGCCGGCGGTGGTCGAGAAAGCCCTGGCCCATGTGGTGACACGTCAGCATCCTGCCAACCGAGTGATCCTGCTGGAGAATGACTGGGGCACATCGGTTTACTTTATTCTCAGTGGCTGGGTCAAAATTCGCACCTACAACATGGATGGCAAAGAAGTCACCCTCAATATCCTTGGCCCTGGGGAACTCTTTGGCGAAATGGCACCCCTAGAGGAAGTGCCCCGTTCAACGGATGTGATTACCCTAACACCGACGGTTGTGGCCAACATGCCCGCGACGGATTTTGTCAATCTCGTCAATACTGAACCCCAAGCAGGAATACGCCTCGCCAAGTTAATGGCACGACGGCTACGGCAAGTGAACCGGCGGCTGCGGCTGCGGGAATCCGATAGTACGTCACGGGTGGCGGATATTCTGCTGTTTTTGGCAGATGGTCAAGGGCGACAGGGAGCCGATGGCTTAGAAATTCCCAATCTACCCCACCGTGAATTAAGTAGTCTTAGTGGCATGGCGCGGGAAACGGTGACACGGGTGCTGGGGAAACTGGAGCGTAAGGGGATTATTCGCCGCACTCAAGACTGCTTGTGCATTACTAATTTGCGTGCCCTAGAAAACTTACTCCTTTAGGACGAGAAACGATAATGATTGCTCTGGAGAGGAGGGTATGTAGTGCCCAATACCCCGGCCAATGAACACCCCTAAAATCGCCATTTGAATCACCACTAGCATGATTTGCCAGTTCTTGTAGCCGGCGGCTTTCATTTCAATCCGCACGAGAATTTCGGTGCCAATGAGAATGGCAATCACACTAAAGACCCGAAAGGCAATAATGGCAAGGGTCACAGCGGTACTCAGCACCAGCACTGTAAAGAGACTGGGGGTGCCCACGCGCATCATTAAGCTACTAAAGATATTTCTAGGGTTGCTCTGGCGCGATCGCAGGAGGCTAGAGGTGCCACCCACGAGAAACACTGTTAGAATAGCTGCAAAAAAAGAAGCATAGGCCGACCACATCCAAGGATAGGCAGACAAATACCAGCCCACAAGTACGTACCCCAGAACCACCAGCAACAGTAGGGCGAGGGGAAATTTGGTATACTCTGGCAACGCAGTCATCCCTAACGGGGGGCAAGGTGAGTACAAATCCACTCTACGGCAGCGGCTAGGTCCTCTGCAATGTAATCGGGTTGACTGGCGTGCTGATAACTGCCCTCAAGGACGCGATCGCCAAAGCCTGTTTGCACTAAAATGCCATAGCAGCCGGCATTCCGCGCCAGATCAATATCAGTGGCTTTGTCGCCTACCATCACACTGCGGCTGAGATCTAAATCATGATCCCAAGCCGCCGCCACCAGCATTCCCGTATTGGGTTTGCGCCAGGTTGTCCAGCCCGCATAGTCGGCCACCACTCCCCCTTCGGGACCGCTGAGATCAGGACAGAAGTAAACCGCATCCAACACCGCACCGGCACGTGCGGCTAGCAACTCCTGAAGTCTGTGGTGCAGAGCATGGACGTGATCGATGCTGTAATAATTCCGCGCGGGACCTGACTGATTAGAAGCTAAGCAGCAAAACCACCCCGCATCATTGAGCCGTCGGACTGCCTGGGCAACACCCGGAATTAACTGCAAGTCCTCGAGGTGATGAATGTAGCCCACCTCTTGGTTCAGCACGCCATCCCGATCGAGAAAGACCGCCGGTCTAGCCATGGCAAGCTGCCTCAATCACTGCTGAAACGGGAATATCGGCCATGTTGCCTGTGGTGGACTTAACGGCACGAAAACGGGGATCCGCAGGCAGGAGTTTGGCGGGATCCGTAGGGCCAAAAAGCGCCACAAGGGGGGTACCCACTGCCACCCCAATGTGCATCGGGCCACTGTCTGTGCAGAGAATCTGTTGTGCCTGTTGCATGAGAGCCGCCAGTTTGCGCAAGTCTGGAGGATGGCTAATTTTAATGTCGGGTAGCGCCTGCGTCAGCGCCCTCACCCATGCTTGATCCTCAGGCCCACAGACCACAATAAAAGGGAGATGCGGCTCCTTCTGTGCCAGTGTCTGGATGACCTCCACCCAACGGGTAGGGGGGTAAATTTTGTTGATCCCCTTGCTGAGGGCCATTTGACTAGAGCCGCCGTGCAAGAGGCGATACCCACCGGCAAGGCCTAAGCGTTGCTGCTCCGCAGTTGCCCACTGCCTATCTTCAGCGGTAATCACTGCCTTGGGCAAAGGACAGGGGGTGGTGATCCCAAAGGCTTTGAGCAAGTCGTGGTAGGTGGCGGCACTGTACTGTTTAAGGTTGACAGGGATGGCATCGGTGAGAAATCCCAAGGGATTGAGTTTGGCAAAGCCGACTCGCTTGGGAATACCCGTCAGCCACAGCAGGAAGCGCACCGCTTTACTCCGCCCCAAGGAGAGAATTGCATCGTACTCTCCCTCCCGCAGGGTGCCAATCAGGTTGGCCCAATCCGCTAGGGCATTGCGGTCTTTGAAGTTAAAGGGAATCACTTGGTGGACACTCCTACTCAATTGGTAGGCAGCCACGGCCCGGGGTTCAACCACCACATCCAACTGCGCCTCCGGAAAATGGGCTTTGAGATCATCAAGGGTGGGAAAAAATAAAATTTGATCACCAATGCCGCCGGGCACCAGCGCCACGATACGTTTCATAGGGGTTTAGAACTTATGCAAACTCGCCCTCAATTTTACTGCCTGCAAGTTTTAGTTGCAGGCGATCGCGCCACGCGAAGGCAAGGGGCAGCTCTGTAAAGGGAATGCGACAGTGCTCTCCTGTGTTGGTTTGCAGCACTAGATGAATGGTGCCCTTGACATGGCTGGTATCTGTCTCAATCTCCTGGCCACTACACTCGACCCAAACTCGTTGCACTGTTGATAAGTTACAGCTCTGCAGATTAACAATGCCCTTGGGTGTTGGTTCTCCCCACGTTAGGCGATCGCCCCCCTGACCCAGGACAGCCGCAATATCGTACTTACTGGCTTCAAATTGCTGTGCCCACTGGCGATAGTGTTCCAGCTTGCGGTACTCGACCCAACCCAACCCTGCCAGCACAATAAAAACGGCCAATAGGGGTAACCAGAGCAGACCGTGACTCATGGACTCACCAACACTCATGGACTCACCAACAACTGTCGCCGCAGGAGATCTAGGGCATTCATAGTGCTCAGATAGCGTATCCAATCCCGTCCCCGTTGACCGCTCATGCGAAATTCACGGGTCATGACCTCGCCATTGGGCAGTGCCAAACCAATATAGACCAGTCCCACGGGTTTAGTGAGCGTCGCTCCCCCTGGACCAGCAATGCCGGTAATACTGACACCCCAATCACTGGCCAAGCGCGTCTTGACTCCTAGCGCCATCTGGGCGGCCACCACTGCACTCACAGCCCCCTCTTGTTCTAGATCCTGAGGATTCACTCCCAATAGGTTCACCTTAACTTCGTTTGCATAGGCAATGACGCCCCCTTTGAAATGGAGAGAACTCCCCGGCAGTCGTGTCAGCATTTCCCCAAGGCCACCGCCGGTGCAGGACTCTGCCACAGCCACCGTTTGGTGTTGCTCTTGGAGAAGGCGAGCAACGGCACTGGCAAGGGTGTCCTCATCGGCACCATAGCAGTCTAAACCGACAATTTGGCGAATCTCGGCTTCGAGGGGCTGAATGAGTTGCTGAGCTGCCGCTTCGTCCTTGGCACGTACGGTAATGCGCAGACGGACTTCACCATTGCTCGCATAGGGAGCCACAGTGGGATGCTCGCGGGCAATTTGGGCGGCCACTTTTTCTGCAAGCACGGATTCTGGAATGCCCCAGAAACGCAGTACACGGCTGTAAATTACTTCCTTGCCCCAGCCTTGGGAGCGCAAAAAGGGGACGGCGGTTTCGTGCCACATCTGCTTCATTTCGGCGGGGACACCGGGAAAGGTGAGAATTGTTAAGCCAGTGCGGGGCTGCCAGATCATGCCCGGGGCAGTCCCCAAGGGGTTGGGGAGAATCTGTGCCCCCACAGGCAGGAGAGCCTGCTTGCGGTTACTGGGACTAAAGCCGCCCCGATGGGCATATTTGCGCTCTAAATCAGCAACAATTTCGGGACGTTCTTCAAGGGGGGCTTGAAAGAAATCCGCTAGGGTTTCGGTGGTGAGATCATCGGGGGTGGGGCCCAGGCCACCGGTAAAGATGAGGAGGCGGGCGCGATCGCAGGCAATGGCCACCACTTTTTTAATGCGAGTCGGATTGTCGCCAACCACCGTTTGGTAGTAGTGGGGAATACCCAAGCTCGCCAGCTGCTGGGCCAAAAATTGGGCATTACTGTTGAGAATCTCCCCCAGCAGCAATTCTGTCCCGACGCAAATAATTTCTGCACTCATTGTTTCAGTCATTTTCGCTGCTGCGCACCCGTTGCCACACATACCACGAGGCAAAGCCCATCAGCAGAGACGCTGCCACGGCATAGCCCCATCCTCCCGGCAAACCCGCCAAAGCCAAAGCAAGACTGCCCACCCACAGGGTCAGGCAATAAATAAAGAGCACTGTCACCCGCTGCGAAAGTCCCGCCTTGAGCAGGCGATGGTGCAGGTGTCTCTTATCCGGTGCAAAGGGAGATTGCCCCCGCCGCAGCCGGCTGAAAACCACCGTTGAGGTATCCACAATGGGCACCGCTAGAATCAATAGGGGCAGGAGAATGGCCACCGCTGTGTAGGCCTTAACCAGGCCAATGATCCCCAAGCCAGCAAGGGTAAAGCCCATGAAGTAGGCACCGCCATCGCCCATGAAAATTTGGGCGGGATTGAAGTTATAGCGCAGAAATCCCAAGGCCCCCCCTGCCAGGGCGGCGGCCAATAGTCCCGCCTCCGGCTCCCCCATGACCATACACACAAAAAACATTGCCAAGGCGGCAATGCCAGATACCCCCGCCGCTAGCCCATCCACACCATCAATAAAGTTAATGGCATTGGCAATGCCGACCAGCCAAACGGTAGTGAGGGGCAAACTCAGCCAACCTAAGTCCACGGTGCCGACAAAGGGCACAGTGATAATGCGAATTTTGACGCCTACTGCCCAAACAATCGCCGCCACTAAAAATTGCAGGACAAGGCGCAGGAGTGCCGGCAAAGTCAATAGATCATCAGCAAGGCCAAGGAGAAAAAAGGCCACCCCTCCTAAGGTGACCCCCCAAATTTCGTACTCCGCCGGCTGAGGCAGAACACCAAACCCCCCCGCATTCCAAACAATCAGCAGCCCCACTAGATTGCCCAAAAAGATAGATACGCCCCCCAAGCGCACCATGGGACGGGTATGAATCTTACGTTCATTGGGGCGATCCACAAACCCTGCTTTATGCCCAAGGTCATTGACAATGGGGGTGACCAAAAGGACAACGGCAATGGCAGCAAGGAAGGCAATCAGGTGGTACAGCATCTGCTCAGGGTGTTGGCAGGATCCCCTCTTAGGCTAGCACTGGTTGCGGCAATTGCAAGTGGGGATAGAGGGGGAATTTAGCGCAGAGGGCCGCCACCCGTTCGCGGCAGCGATTTTTGATGGCTTCATCCCCTGGCTCATGCAGGCGATCGCTAATGATTTCAGCCACTTCTGCGAACTCAACTTCTGTGAAGCCGCGCGTGGTCAAGGCCGGTGTGCCCAACCGCAGACCACTGGTCACAAAAGGAGAGGCCGGGTCAAAGGGAATGGTGTTTTTGTTGGTGGTGATGTTGATTTCCCCCATCAGGCGATCGGCCTCTTTGCCCGTTAGATTCACCGATCGCAGGTCAATGAGCATCAAATGGTTATCGGTGCCCCCAGAGACCAGGCGCAGTTGCCGCCCTTGCAGCCCCGCAGCGAGGGCTTGGGCATTGCGGATCACTTGCCCAGAATAGGCTTTGAATTCTGGTTTGAGAGCCTCACCAAAAGCCACGGCCTTAGCGGCAATAACGTGCTCTAGGGGCCCCCCTTGGCTGCCGGGAAAGACCGCTTTATCCAACTTTTTGCCCAACTCTTCATCACGGGTCAGAATCAGGCCGCCGCGAGGACCGCGCAGGGTTTTGTGGGTGGTGGTTGTCACAACATCGCAGAGGGGTACGGGATTGGGATGGTAACCACTGGCTACTAAGCCGGCAATGTGGGCAATATCGGCCATGAGGTAGGCCCCCACTTCATCGGCAATTTGGCGAAACTCAGCAAAGGGAATAACGCGAGGATAGGCGGAATAGCCACAGATAATGAGCTTAGGACGGTGCTGCCGTGCTAAATCCCGCACCCGATCCATATCGAGGCGTTCCGTTTCAGGATGAACACCGTAGTGAACGACGTTAAACCATTTACCGGAGACGTTGACGGGAGAACCGTGGGTGAGATGGCCACCGTGGGACAAATCCATCCCCATAATCGTGTCGCCGGGATTGAGCAGTGCCAAAAAGACGGCAAAATTGGCTTGGGCACCGGAGTGAGGCTGAACGTTGGCGTGGGCAGCACCAAAGAGTTCCTTGGCGCGATCGATGGCCAGTTGCTCCACTTCATCCACAAATTCGCAGCCACCGTAGTAGCGTTTGCCCGGCAATCCCTCGGCATATTTATTGGTGAGAACCGTCCCTTGCGCTGCCATCACCGCCGGGGAAGTAAAGTTTTCGCTGGCAATCAGTTCGAGGTGTTGCTGCTGCCGCTGAACTTCCCGCTGCACCATTTCAGCGACCAATGGATCCGTGTGCGCAAGCCAATCAATATGGGTCATTTTATTGTCAGTGTGAAGGAAGATGAACTGCTTTACTATCTTACCGCGGTCACACCTGTAATTCCTCTGGAGGGCACGCAGATAGTTTTCCAGAGGGGGGGTATTCCTGGTTTTCCGCAAGGGCTAAAAGAGTGCCCTAGCTAACTTGAACATTCCAGAGGCGAGAGGTTTCGAGGCGATCCAGCCACCTTTCGTAGAAGGCCCGATTGGCGGCTTGCTCTTGGGGGTCAGTGGTTGTCCAAGGATAGGGAGCCAGGGCAGTGATTGCCGCCGTGGTGACGCAAAACATTGATTTTTGGAAGGTTTGGCAAATTTTTACTCGCAGATCATCTTCACCTCGGCCTTGGCGACGATAGAACTCCAAAAGATAGGAGGGGAGATAGTGGCGCATATCCTGCATTAGCAGCGTGGGGGGAATACCGGCTGCGCCTGTGGGAATGGGATCTGCAAACAGGGCGCCATAGCTAAACTCCGCTTGATCGCGGGAAATTTGCTGGGCTTGGGCATTGAAGGAAATAAGGCCAAAGAAGGGGGTGCCCCGTATAAACACGGCTTCGACATAGGGAATCGCGGTGTCTGGCAAAAAGGTGAGTCCAGCACTGGCGGGGAGAATCTCGTAGGTCTGGCCGTGGAGCTTGACGCGATAGGTAATGGGGCGATTTGCCGCGGCAATCAGACCCGCACGAATGTGATCTACCACATCGGGAATGCTGCGAATCTCACCCGCATCGTAGCGATCGCTCAACGTTAAAAAGATGGGATACATCACCGACCAAAACTGCCCCAAGCCACTGTAGTAGCAGAGCATCCGCACCGTTTCCAGCAAAAACTCTGGAAAAAGCCGGTTCACCAGTTGCATTAGGGGGTTGCCCCGCAGCTTGGCGGCGATCGCCTTGCCGGCTAATTGCCGAAATTCTGCCGAATCGAGGAAGGCATCCAGCCCTCCGCCCCCATGCCACATCATGGCACGCATACAGTATTCAGCATATTCATAGTTAATGCGGTCGTGCCACCAGTGGCGCAGCAGCTTGGGAATGGTAATCTCGCCATTGAAGTATTTGAAAAAGGGAAAGAGAACAAGAAACTGCCGCTCACTAATGTCGCAGAGATTTTCTGCATAGGCCTTGAGTACTACCCCATAGCTTTTGAGGATGCCCACCACTTCCATCACATGGGTTGGTGTATCCGGTAACAGGGCTTGACCGTGGAGCAACCGCTCTAGGATGGCGGTACGCAGTTCTTGATGCAGGGAGGTTGGAGTAGCGGTAGTCAGGGTCATGGTGGGGGCAGCGTAGCAACAGCAGTAACAAGCAGGCTAACCGTGGTTTTACTCCAATGGATCAGCCAGTTAGGAACAATCCCTAAGATCAAGATTAGCGTGGCTAATAGGAGGCTCGGGAGGCGATCGCCCCAAGCAACGGGCGGCAAATCCGTCAACTCATTGGGCAGACGACCAAAAAAGACGCGGTTCACCAGCAGGAGAAAATACACTGACGTTAAGCCCGTACCCACCATACATAGGAGCGTTTGCCCTGGGAATGTGGCAAAACTACTGCGGAAGATCAGGAACTCCGCCACAAAGCCCACCATGCCGGGGATACCGCCACTGGCCATGACCCCAACAATCATCAGACTACCGATCAGGGGCAGCCCCCGCTCAGGGTTCAGCAATCCCCGCAGTACCTCAATGTTGCGGCTACCGGTTTTTTCATAGACAACCCCCACCAGCAAAAAGAGAAGGGCAGAAATTAACCCGTGGCTCATCATTTGGGCAATAGCGGCCAAAATGCTCAAGGGTGTGGCAGTGGCAGTGGCTAGGAGGACAAACCCCATATGACCAATGGAACTGTAGGCCACCATTTTTTTCATATCGGTTTGGGAGATCGCCATGAGAGAACCGTAGAGAACACTGACCACCGCCCAAGTGGCCAACCCAGGCGCCAAGACCTGCCATGCCTGCGGAAATAACTGCACCCCAAAGCGCACTAACCCATAGGTACCTAGTTTCAGGAGCACCCCTGCCAGCAGCACAGAAATAGGAGTGGAGGCTTCGACGTGGGCATCGGGTAGCCAAGTATGGAAGGGCACGAGGGGAATCTTGATGCCAAAGCCCACTAAAATCAGCCCCAGCAGAACAAGTTGTGAACTTAGGGGCAAGAGGGTGGATAATTGGGCGTCAAAGTCAAAAGAGGGGGCATGGGCTAACCACACTAGTCCTAGAAACCCCGCCAAGAGCAGAACCCCCGAAATGGCCGTGTAAATGAGAAACTTGGTGGCCGCATAACTGCGCCGCGCCCCACCCCAAATGGCAATCAAAAGGTAGAGGGGAATCAACTCTAACTCATAGAAGAAGAAAAAGAGCAGTAAGTTATCCGCCAAAAAGGCGCCACTGACACCAGCATTCAACAGCAGTACCAGTGGGTAATACAACCGAGGACGGGGCAAGTTGACAGAAGTGGCCAATAGGGCAATCAGCGTCAGGAAATTATTTAAGACCAATAGCGGCAGCGACAGGCCATCCACCCTCAGGCGATAGCTCAAGCCCAATGGCTCTAGCCAAGGAACTACCTCGGTTAATTGCGGTGCTGCATTGCTGGGATCAAATAGACGGGCGATCGCGAGACTGACCACCAGGGCGATCGCCATCACCACAGCGGCTAAACTCCGGTACGTGCGCCCCAAACTCCCAGCGGGCAACAGGCTGAGGGCAAAGGCACCCAACAGGGGCACCCAGAGGAGGAAACTCAACAGGGGCATTACAGCAGTATCCACGCGATCGCCCCCCCAAGAATCGCCACACCAATAAACACCAGCAGTAAGTAGGCTTGGGATTGACCGCTGGCACTGTATTTCAGCAATTCACCCCCCACGAGGGACGCCGCCCCCGTTGTATTCACAATCCGATCCACAATGTGGCGATCCACCCAAGCGCTCAACTGCGAGAGCGATCGCACTGCCCAGACCACGGTATAGCGATACAACTCCTCAATGTAAAAATCGTAGGCCAGCAGATCCTGCACAAAGCGCAACGGTACCTTGATGGGGCGTGTCCAACTGCGTTTGAGGTTAACAAAGCCACCCAACAGAATACCCGCCAATCCCGAGACCACAAGCAGAGCCACAATTGTCCAATCGATGGTCTCTGGTAACAACTGCACCCGCTGCAAGATCAAAGGCACCAGCATATTCAAAATACTCAAAGTCACCATCGGCACTGCCAGAGGCCAGGGCACCTCAGGGGCACGGCGGGTTTTGGGTTGGGCAGGCCCTAGGAAAACCAGCCGAAAGACACGGGTGAGGTTCACAGCTGTCAGCACATTGACGACTAAAATCAAACCCACCAACCAAGGCAGTGTTTGCCAGTAGTAGCTAATACCACGGTAAAACGACCAAAAGGCCCCCAAGGGCAGACAGCCAATCAGGGATAGACCGCCGATAACAAAGGCCGAACTAGTGGCCGGCATCCGTTCGCCTAACCCCCCCAATTCCGTCAAATCCTGAGAGTTGGTAGTCATGATTACACTGCCAATACTCATAAACAGCAGTGCCTTGGCGATCGCATGGGTAAGCAATACAAACAGGGCAAAATCCGTCCAGTTGGTGCCAACACCAATAAACACCAGTCCTAGATAGACACTCGTCGAGTGGGACAGTGCCCGTTTGATGTCAATTTGGGCAATCGAGACCAGGGATTCACTGAGGGCGGTGACTGCCCCGATCGCAATCAAGGCAATGTTTGCCCCTGGGCAGGCTACCAGAATCGGCTGTAGCTTAATGAGAATATAGGCTCCCGCAGCCACCACTACCGAGTTCCGCATAATGGAGGCGGGGTTGGGTCCTTCCATGGCTTCATCAAGCCACAGGTGCAAAGGTACTTGAGCACATTTACCGGTGGGCCCCGCAATCAAGGCTAGGCCCAGTAAAAAGCCCCAACCTTCTGGCAAATTGACCTGCTCTGCCCATTCATAGAGATTGGGAAAATCATAACTCCCCGCCAGGCTGCCAACCGCCACCACCCCCATCAGCAGCAGAATATCCCCCACCCGTTTGGTGAGAAAGGCATCCCTTGCTGCTTTGACCACAAGGGGCTGAGCATACCAGAAGCCAATCAGTAAATAAGTAGAGAGGGTCAGCATCTCCAACAGGCCATAGCTCAGAAGCAGCGAGTCACTAATCGCAATGCCACTGAGAGCCGCCTCAAAAAACCCCATTAAGGCAAAGAAGCGGGCCATGCCCCAGTCCTTTTCGAGATAACCCAAGGCAAAAATCTGGGCGAGGATACTCAGACCTGTCACCAATTCCATAGCACCTGTGGTGACACTGTTGATGAGTAATGAAAACGAGAGATCGAGTCCCGGCGCCTGTAGCCAATGCCAAACAATCGTTGCGGTGGCACCACTGCGAGTTTGTTGCAATAGGAAAAACCCATGCACAAAAGCAACAACCGTCATCAGCAGATTGAAATAGGCTGCGGGTCGAGGCCCTGTGCGCCGCACATAACCTGTGGCCCAAGGCAAGGTCAGGGCTGCCCCCACTAAGCCATAACAGGGTACCCACCAACTGGTTTCTAACAGTGAATTTGACATGGCAAAAATGAACCTTGACGGTTGAGGACGTTTGCAATCATGTTCTCTTCGTGTATTCTACAGGCTGGGGTTCTGCAGCAGTTTTGAGTAAATCAATCATGGGGCAAGGGTTCACTCTAGGGAAGGTTGCGCACTGGGGGCGATCGCCCCTCCTCGTGATCGCCCTAGCAGTCACCCTTTTTCCTAGTCCCCCTGCCCCAGCTCAAACGCTTAGCCAGCGGGGAATGGTTACAGCTGCTCAACCTGCAGCAGCAAAGGCAGGTAGAGACATTCTCAAAGCAGGGGGCAATGCTGTGGATGCCGCGGCGGCAACTGCATTGATGATTGCCGTCGTTGAGCCCTATGCGGCCGGGATTGGCGGGGGTGGCTTTGCCCTTGTGTATCACGCCGAATCCCAAACCATTCGTGCCCTTGATTTTCGGGAGCGGGCACCCCTGCAAGCGACACCAACGATGTATCTCAACGGGAAGGGGGAGGTGATTCCCCGTGCCAGTTTGGATGGGGTTTTGGCCGCAGGTACCCCCGGCACCGTTGCTGGCCTAGCTGCTTTGCACCAACGCTATGGTCAACTGCCTTGGTCTCAGGTCGTCACTCCCGCCATTCAGGCCGCTCAGCAGGGATTTGCCGTTACTCCATTGTATCGACAGTGGGCGACAGTGCGCCAAGCCGTTCTGCAGCAGGATGTGACTGCCGCGCGGATTTTCCTCAGAGATGGCCAAGTTCCCCCCTTGGGCACGGTGATTCAACAGCCAGACTTGGCAAAAACCTTGGCGACGATCGCCCGCGATCCGAGAAGCTTTTATGAGGGTTGGATTGCTAGGGCGATCGTAGACTTGATGGTGCAGCAAGGGGGCAAAATGACCCAAGAGGATTTACGAACCTATAGCCCCGTTTGGCGAGAGCCAATTTGTGGCACCTACCGGGCGTTTCAGGTCTGTTCGATGCCACCCCCCTCTTCTGGTGGCGTTGCCCTTGTGCAAATGCTCAACCTCTGGCAACTGTTGCCCCCTGCTCCTATCCCCAGCGATCGTGGTCACTACCTAGCCAGCGTGATGCAAATTGCCTATGCGGATCGCGCCCGTTACCTCGGAGATAGTGACTTTGTGCCTGTGCCTGTCACTGCCCTCACCCATCGTCACTATGCCCAACAGCGCGTCACTGAAATTCTTCCCCGTCGTGCCCGTCCCCAAAGCGCTGTGAGTGCAGCAACCCCGATCCAACTCGCAGAGTCGGACAATACCAGTCACCTAAATGTGGTGGATGCCCAAGGGAATGCCGTCAGCCTGACATTTACGATCAATGGGCCCTTTGGGGCGGGCGTGGTTGTGCCGCAAACGGGGATTCTTTTGAACAATGAAATGGATGATTTTGCCATTGCCCCCAATCAACCCAATCTCTTTGGTGTTGTCGGTATTCAATCGGGCAAGACCTCCCTAGCCAATGGTATCGAACCGGGTAAGCGTCCCCTCTCAAGCATGAGTCCAACAATTGTGCTAAAGGACAACCGCCTCAATATGGTTTTAGGCTCCCCCGGCGGCAGTCGAATTATTAGCACCGTGCTGCAACTGTTTTTGAACGTCGTTGATTTGGGGCAGGATGCCGCCACTGCCATTGCTAGTCCTCGGATTCATCAGCAGTGGGCACCGGATATCCTCTTTGTCGAGCCAACCCTGCCTTATTCTTGGATACAAACGTGGCAGCAGTGGGGCTATCGGGTAAAACAAACCCGTCCGTGGGGCAACGCCAGCTTAATTCGCGTTTTGGAGCATGGACAATTAGAAGGGGTAGCCGATCCTCGAGGGGAAGGTGCGGCCATTGGTTGGTAGAGGAGGGGTATGGCACAGGTGAGTATGGCCGCCTTGGTGGCCGCAGTGCGCACAGGCAATTGGTTGATTAGTTTTCCCACAGATACAGTGCCCGCCTTGGCCAGTCGTTGCGATCGCGGGGAATTGATCTATGCTGCCAAGGAACGTCAACCGGATAAGCCCTTGATCCTCATGGGCGCTAATCCTGAGCAACTCTGGCCCTTTGTGCGCGGCAGTGCTGCTGAATGGGAGCAGTGGTCTGCAATGGCGGCGCGTTATTGGCCGGGGGCAGTGACCTTGGTGTTGCCCGCTGCTGAACTGCCGCCGGGGTTGAATCCCCTAGGTACAGGCACAATTGGCTTACGAGTTCCCGCCTGGCCGCCTGCCCAAGCCCTCCTCCAGCAAACAGGACCGTTGGCCACCACCAGTATCAACCGCTCAGGTCAGCCGCCACTCATTGAATTGGGGGCGATCGCTCGCGAATTTCCCCAAGTTTTAACACTCCACCCTTGGCAGTTACCCCCTGGCCCTGCCGAACCCTCAACCGTGGTGCAATGGCAATCGGGGCAGTGGCACATCCTGCGCCAAGGTCGAGTGCAGATTGAACCCCCCTAGTATTGGGAATCAATTTCCCCGGAGGCAACCCGTTCGAGGAGTTCCTGTAAAATTTTTTCCTCTTCTTCGGAAATTTGGCCATCGGAAAGCACGGCGTCAATAATTTGGCCATGCTCTTCGAGGGTCAGAATTTTATCTTCTAGGGCTTTTTCCACTAGAGCTTTAATTTGGGCCGTGTCCATGATTGCGACTCCACCTGTCACTGCCAGTATAGCCTCACCCTTGAAGGGGGAGGGGCAGGTTTCGGCGGGATCTGGGTAGGGGCGTTTCACGAACCACTAAATCTTTGCTAGACCTATAGGCCTTGCCTGCGGCAGGCAGGACTGAAGACTTCGGTTTTGATGAATCTATTTCTCCGCGGCTTGCCATTGTTCGCGAATGGTTGCTCGCCAGCTTTTACGGCATTTTTCGGGCTGATAGTTCCCCTTCAGGAGATACCCAATCCAGACTCCTAGGCAATTTGTAGCTCTCGACACTCCTACCGTGCCAAGGCGTTAATTTCCTCGACGAAATGGCCAATATCAAGGTGGCCAAAGTCTCCTGCCTTAAGCAGCTGCGCCTATGCGAGTGTCCGGGTGGAAAAATCGGTTTCATGGAAGTTTATTTGCATGATTTTTTATTGTATTAATCCACTTATTTTTGTATTTAATATTTGTGAATTTATCCTAGTTTATTTGCACATCAAACAATGTACGCTGCAAAAAATTCCCCCAAGCTGGGACTGGCACTCACCAGGGTATGAAAGATACGACTCCCAGCCTCCTGTCCCGGCTGAATGGGAAACAGGCTTTGCCACGGTTCTGGTGGGTCCAACCATTGCCAATGACCACCGGCGGCATGGACAATTGGCCAAGCGGGGGCAATATCCCAAATGCGAGGTGTGCGCTCAACGGCCCCGAGGGTATAACCAGCGGCAACGGTCAGCAAATTGTAACTGGCGGCTCCCAACATGCGAATTTTGCAGGGGAAGGCACGCTTGAGCACATCGGTGCTGCGGGCACAAAGGCTAAAAAACGTCTGCACATTTGGCTCACTGACCTTGACGCGAATGGGCTTCCCATTCAAATAGGCACCGTTGGCATGGTCAGGGGCTTGATAGAAGCCATGAAAGGTGTGCTGCAGGCCGGGAACGTGGACATAGCCAAATACGGGTGTGCCTTGGTACAGCAGGCTGAGGGCAATACACCAAATGGGCAAACCATGACTATAGTTAGTTGTGCCATCAATGGGATCGATAATCCAACACCACTGCTCGCCACTGTAGGTGTGGTTTCCTTCTTCACTGAGGCAGCCATGGTGGGGAAACTGCTGTTGCAGCATCGCGGTGATTTTCTGATCGGCCCAAAGGTCGGCGCGGGTAACAAGGCTGCCATCGGCTTTGCGATCGCTGGGGGACTGCCCTGTCCACTCCAGCAAACGGGGGGCAACCACCTGTTGAATCTGTTGACAGGTTGCCAGCACCTCAGACCAAAATCCTGAGTTCATTGGCTGTCTCCCACCACGATACAATGAGCACGTCTGATCCTATACCCACTAGGCAATCTGCGTCCTGACTCCCCATGGCACAAACACTGGTCGTCAAAATTGGCACATCGAGCTTAACGGGGGGCAAAGAAGGAAACCTGGCCTTGGCCACTATTGCCCAACTGGTGGAGGTTCTGTGTCACTGTCAACGGCGGGGCGATCGCGTGGTGCTCGTCTCCTCTGGGGCGGTGGGCGTGGGTACTATGCGCTTGGGCCTGACAGAACGTCCCCAACAATTAGCCCAAAAACAAGCAGTGGCAGCAGTGGGTCAAGGGCACCTGATGCGGATGTACGATGAGCTCTTTGCGGTGCTGCGTCAACCCATTGCCCAAATCCTGGTGACACGGCAAAACTTTGTCGATCGCCAGAGCTACCTGAATATCTACAACACGTTCCAAGCGCTGTTTGAACTGGGCGTCATCCCCATTGTCAATGAAAACGATACGGTGGCGGTGGATGAACTCAAGTTTGGTGACAATGATACCCTCTCAGCCCTTGTGGCGAGCCTTGTCGAAGCCGATTGGTTATTTCTGCTCACAGACGTCGATCGCCTCTATTCAGCGGATCCACGCATTGATAAAACCGCCGTTCCCATTGAGCGGGTGGTCTCCTTAGCCGAGTTAACACAAACCATTCAAATTGGGTCTGCTGGCTCCCCTTGGGGCACCGGCGGCATGGCCACCAAAATTCGGGCGGCGGAAATTGCCACAGAAGCCGGGGTGCGCACCGTCATTACCGATGGGCGATCGCCCACCAACCTCTTGAAAATCCTTGCAGGTGAAGCCTTAGGCACCCACTTTGAACCTCGTCCCAAAACCATCAATGCCCGTAAACGCTGGATTGCCCGTGCCCTCATTCCCAAAGGCGAGTTATGGCTAGATGAGGGTGCCGTTAAGGCAATTACCGTGGGTGGCAAGTCCCTCTTAGCAGCAGGCATTACCCGTGTGGAAGGGGAGTTTCAGGCTCAAGATGCCGTTAAGCTCTGTGACCCCGCAGGAGCTGAAATTGCCCGTGGCCTTGTCAACTACAACAGTGAAGAAATTCGTCGTGTGCAGGGGCAACAATCCACGGAATTGGCCAACATCCTTGGCTATGCCGGTGCCGATACAATTGTCCACCGTGACAACCTAGTGGTGACCCTGTAACCTTGTGCGATTGCGCTGAAAAGGACGATAGGCAGTAGGTGCGGTAAAATTACTTACCAACTGTGACCGTTTATGCAGCGATTGGGGGTAGGTTTTCCATCTGGCATAGCCCCACTAAGGCACGCGTATTAAGACAGTACCTGATTGGTAGAAAAAGTATGGTTCAGTTCCACATCCAACCAGATAGCGAAATTCCTGCTTCAACTCAGCTCTTTAATCAAATTAGTTTTGCGATCGCTGCACGGCAATTTCCCCCAGGCTATCGTTTGCCCAGTACGCGGCAGCTCGCCATGCAAACCGGGTTGCACCGCAACACGATCAGCAAAGTTTACGAACGCCTTGAAGCCGCTGGTTTAGTCGTACCCCAAGTGGGGTCTGGCATTTATGTCCGTGCCCTTGGCCAAGAGGAAACCCGTCCCCGCCAGCGCCGACCCGCTGTTGTGCCTGTACACCGCATTGTTCAAGAAAGTGTGGACACCCTCCTCGAAATGGGCTATTCCTTAAGTCAAATTCGCGAGTTATTCCTTGCCGAGCTTGATGCTCGCCAGAAAGCTGGGGTGAGGGTTTTGGTGACAGTGCCCCGCCACGATCAAGGGGCAGGTGAGCTGATTGTTCAGGAATTGCAACAACTTCTGCCAATTCCTGTGGAACTGGTTTTTCTTGAGGATTTGGCAGCAGTTCTCGATAGTGACACCTCGGCAACTGTGGTTACGGTGCGCTATTTTGCCAGCATGACGGAGGCTGTCACCCGCAATAGGGACGTGCGGGTATTTTTCATCGACATTTACAACTACCAGCGGGAACTGGAAGTGGTACGGCAATTGCCAAAAGGCTCCTGCTTGGGGCTGGTCAGCCTTAGTTCCGGTACACTTGGTGTCGCAGAGGTAATGATCCACAGCCTGCGGGGGGATGAGCTCCTCTTGGTGAGCGCCCAGGCCAACGATAGCTATAAGCTCAATGCCGTTGTCCACCGCGCCCACACGATCATTAGCGATCGCGCCAGTGGCGAACGGGTCAAAGCAGCCATTGCGGCGGCTCGCCACGAGTTGATTCGTATTCCCCGTCTCATTTGCTGCGAAAGCTACATTGATCCGCAGTCGGTTGAACTGCTGAAACGGGAAATTGGTCTGACGGAGGATCTTCCCCTCGAAGCCAAAGCCTCTTGACTCAGGGATTGAGAGCATTCAGCCCATAGGAGAAGTGCACGGGGACTAGCTGATTTTGTGCTTGATTTTGCATTGCATCCAGTTGTAGGTTTGTAAGATAACCTAAGCCAGCAGCTAGACCACAGTACAAGAGGCAGACAGCACTGAGTTTTGGCCAATGCAAGCTCATAAAACGCCACATGAGTTGACTCCTCATTTGCAGAACTACACCACTCAATCAAGACCCCTGCCGCCAACTCACACCACAGCTCTTTTCCCAGGGATGGAACACCGTCGACGCTGTGAAAGTCTCTAGTGGAGTGAAGCACCTCCCCTTTGGCTACCCCACGTTTTAGAATGCTGTACCTAGGAAATCCCTTGAGAACTTCCTAAGCTTGGGAAATTGGCTTGGGAGGAGGGGTCACACCTAAAAAAATTATTTTCAATTTTATTGATTGCCCTAGGAAGCCTACAGAGAGTGTTACAGTTGTTAAAGTTATTAAATACGCGCCAAAGTCTCGAATTTCTAAGGACTTGAGAAAGAGCAAGGAAGTCTTCTAAAATCATCTAAAAAATGTTAATTGTTTTTTTATTTTGGCGAAGCCAGCAAGCGTGGATACCCTTCCTTCAGTGCGGATTGTCCTTGTTGAACCCCAAGGGGAGATCAATATCGGCAGCATTGCCCGCGTCATGAAAAATATGGGGTTGCAGCAGTTGTGGATGGTCAGTCCCCGCTGTGATCCGAAGGGAGAGCTAGCCCAGCGCTGGGCAGTTCATGCAGAGGATGTGCTCCAGCAAGCAAAAGTGACCGATTCCCTGGCGGCGGCGCTGGCGGATTGTCAGCGGGTTTTTGCCACCGTGGGGCGAGATGTGGCGGATTTGGCCTTGCCCTGTTGGACACCGCGTCAGGCAGCACCGCAACTCTTGGCTGTAGCGCAGTCGGCACTGCTGTTTGGGCGCGAGGATCGGGGGCTCACGAATGCAGAATTGGAGTGTGCCCATGGTTTGGTGAAAATTCCGACAGCCAATGCCTATCCATCTTTGAATCTGGCGCAAGCTGTTGCCGTATGCTGCTATGAGTTATGGCTGACGGCCTGCGACAGTGTGGGAACTTTTCCCCAAGGGGATGCCGTCCCCTTTGAGCGGTTGCAGGGGTTTTATGACCATTTAGAGCAGGTGCTGCTCCAGATTGGTTTTTTGTATCCCCATACCGCTGCCAGTCGTATGACCAAGGTGCGATCGCTCCTCGGGCGCGCCTACCCCACGGAGGCCGAAGTGGCCCTATTGCGGGGCATGGTTCGTCAGGTGGAGTGGGCGATTCAACACGCAGCCGCGATTTCTTCAGAGACCTTTCTTCTAAAGTAAATGGCATGGTTGCTCAGTCTCGTTCAATGGTTCAGTCCTCCCGTTTTTCCTCACTCCCTCGGCCAGTCACACCTCCGCCGCTGCCCCGTCCCAATTTGTTCTTAATTACTTTTCGCTGTGGCGTGAGTGGGGTGGCCCTTGCGACGATGGTGGGCACACTCCTCTCTGTAGTGCACCCTCAGGATTTGTCCCTAAAGACCACAGCGGTGCCGGCGATCGCTCCTGAGGCACCCACTCCAACCTTGCCCCCCGAACGTCCACTGACCCGCCTGCAACAGCAAATTCAACAACTGCTTAGCCGTCAACCCAATCTGACGGCGGGGCTGTACTTTTTTAATCTCGATTCCGGCGCTTCCCTAAATCTCGGCGGCGATGAGATCTTTCCTGCCGCCTCTACGATTAAGTTTCCCATTCTTGTTGCCTTTTTCAAGGCAGTGGATGAGGGGCGAGTCACGCTCCACGAACGCCTCACAATGCGCCCCGATCTCATAGCCCCTGAGGCCGGCACATTGCAATACCAAAAGCCCAACTCCCAGTACTCCGCCCTTGAGGTGGCAGAATTAATGATCACAATTAGCGACAACACGGCAACGAATATGATCATTGATCGCCTTGGGGGCGCCGCCGAGCTGAACCAACAGTTTCAGGAATGGGGCTTAGAAAATACGGTGATCAACAATCTGCTGCCGGATATGAAGGGCACCAACACCACTAGTCCTCGGGATTTGGCAACGCTGATGCTCAAAATTGGTCAGGGGGAAATTCTCTCGCCCCGTAGTCGTGATCGCCTGCTGGACATTATGCGGCGCACGGTCACTAATACGCTCTTGCCCGCTGGTCTTGGCAAAGGGGCCACCATTGCCCACAAAACGGGAGATATTGGTATTGTGGTCGGGGATGCGGGCATGGTAGATATGCCCAATGGCCAACGCTATGTAGCGGCAATGATGGTGAAACGACCCTACAATGATCCCCGAGGGAGTGAACTCATTCGCCAAGTCTCGCGGATGGTTTACCAAGCCTTTGAGAAACTTTCTCCGCCTCGGCCTTAGATGGTGCAGCCACTCCTGACCCTAGAGAATGTGTGCCGCTACTTTGGCGGTCTTAAGGCCGTTGAGCAGGTGTCCTTGAGCGTTGAAACGGGGGAGATCTTTGGTATTATTGGCCCCAATGGTGCCGGTAAAACCACCCTTTTTAACCTACTGACGGGGTTAATTCCTCTGACTTCAGGGCAAATTCTGTTTCAGCAGCAGCCTTTGCAGCGGCTTAAGCCTCACCAGATTGCTGCTTTGGGGATTGCCCGCACGTTTCAAAATATTCGCCTCTTTCCCGAGATGAGTGTTTGGGAGAATGTTCGCCTAGGACAGCATCTCCATGCCCCTGCCAGTTTTTGGGCCAACCTTTGGGGGGCACCCTCTGTACGTTATGCTCAGGAGCGCTTGGAGAATCGCGCCAAGGAACTCCTCTACTGGGTGGGCCTCTACGAGCGGCGCCACGAGCGAGCAGGCAACTTACCCTATGGTGAACAACGCCGCCTTGAACTGGCGCGTGCCTTGGCACTGCAACCACGCCTGCTCTTGTTGGATGAACCGGCGGCGGGCATGAATCCCAAGGAAAAGCAAGAGCTCTGTGAGTTGATTCGCCGCCTCAAGGAGACCTTTGAACTGACGGTAATTCTCATTGAGCACCATGTGCCCTTGGTGATGAGTTTGTGCGATCGCTTGGCCGTATTAGACTTTGGTCAACTCATTGCCCTAGGAGATCCCCTGACGGTGAAAAATGATCCCAAGGTGATTGAGGCCTATCTTGGCGGTGATGTTTAAGTCAACAGAGTCCTATTTCCAAGGCCGAACGGCCCTTCTGGCTACGAAGCACGGCAAAGAACAGGTGATTGCTCCTGCCCTTGCCCGCCTAGGGGTGACGGTTGTGGTTGCCAGTGACTTTGATAGCGATCGCTTTGGTACCTTTAGCCGTGAAATTCCCCGCTGTGGCACCCAAGAGGAGGCAGCCCTTGCCAAGGCAGAAGCGGTGCTAGCGCAAACGGATGCCGACTTAGTCATTGCCAGTGAGGGGAGCTTTGGTCCCCATCCTCACTTTCCGATGCTCCCGAGCGATCGCGAACTCATTCTCCTTGTAGATCGCCGCCATGATCTTGTATTGCGGGGGGAGGTGCTCTCCCTAGACACGAACTTTAGCCATGCCACCGTCAGTAATCTTGAAGAGGCTTTGGCCTTTGGAGCCCGGGTGGGCTTTCCATCCCATGGCTTAATTGCAATGGCACAGGCTGATCCGCTACCCAATACGCCAATTTTCAAAGGGATTCAAAGCGAGGAACAGTTGCAAAGGGCGATCGCCACCCTGCAAACCAATAGCGCCACCTTTCACCTTGAAACCGATATGCGTGCCCACATGAATCCCACGCGCATGCAGGTGATTGCTCAAGCTGCTGCTGACCTTGTTCAAGGGATGGCTCAGGGCTGTCCCCAGTGTGGTTGGCCGGGGTTTGTGGCTCGTGAGCACCTGCCGGGGCTACCCTGTGAACTGTGTGGGGCACCCACAAGTGCCATCAAAGCTAGCCGTTACCGCTGTCAACGCTGCTTGTACGAACTGACGCTGCCGGTCCCTGAAACCACTGCCAGTGCCAGTCAGTGCTATTTCTGCAACCCCTAGGCAAAGACAAAGACTTGGTATAATCCCTGTACAGTCCCTTCTACTTCGGCACCGATTGAGTCATCCTGGCGTCTGCATTCCTAGCGCATTTTTGAGGAGTAATCCATGACACCTCGCTATCTGCCCAGTCTTGCCCTTGCGGCAGTCATTCTCAATCTTGGGAGTATGGCCTTTGCCCAGACTGCAAACCCGAATAATCCCATGGAGGGCTGGCCCCAAAACGGCAATGCTAACGACCTAGGCACCCTTCTCAGTCCCCAAAATGGCAACTTTTCCGTACCCGGACTGATGAATCGGCTGCGTTTGATGGATGGTCGTGACCCCAACGAAGTGGTGGCAGATCAAATGGAAAATCTCAATGCTCAAGCGGAGGCCTTTCGCAAACGGCAGCAGCAACAATTCCAAAATCTAACGCTGACGCCCTAGGATAGGGATGCTATGTCCCCAAGGGTATTGATTTTGGGCTTAGGTCATTGGGGACAGACACTGGCATACCTATTTGAGCAAAAGGGCTGCACCGTTTCCTGCTGGGGGCGATCGCAGGGGGCACTCTCGGCTGCCCTTTTCCAGGACATTCATTTGCTGGTTTCGGCTCTCCCTATCAAAGCGGTACGGGAAGTGGCGGCCCAAGTTGGCCGCCTTCACCCCCCCTTAGGAATCATTCTTGTGAGTGCCACAAAGGGCCTAGAATCGCAAACCTTTGCCACAGCGGCGGATATTTGGCAAACGTACTGCCCGCATCACAATCTTGTGGTGCTTTCGGGTCCCAATCTGGCCAAGGAAATCCAGCAGGGATTGCCAGCAGCAGCCGTGGTGGGGGGCAATCTAGCAGTGACCAAGCAGGTTCAGGATTGCTTGGGCAGTCCCACGTTTCGCCTCTACAGCAATGAGGACCGGCGGGGCGTTGAAATGGGGGGCATCTTCAAAAATGTGATTGCGATCGCCTGTGGCGTCAATGATGGCCTTGGTCTTGGCGTCAATGCCCGCTCTGCCCTAATTACCCGAGGACTGGTGGAAATGGTGCGGGTGGGTACCCACTGGGGTGGACAAGTGGAAACCTTCTATGGCCTTTCAGGATTAGGGGATCTGCTTGCCACCTGTACGAGCGCCCTCAGTCGCAATTATCAAGTGGGGTGGCATCTTGCCCAGGGTAAGTCCCTCTGCCAAGCCCTAGCCTTGACCCAGGGCACCGCTGAAGGGGTGAACACTGCTCGGGTGCTCTGCACCTATGCTCAGCAGCATCAGTTAGATATTCCGATCACTGCAATGGTGAATGCTGTTCTGGGGGGCTCTCTGACGCCTCAGGCTGCCCTCAATTGTCTTTTGGAGCGTCCCTTCAAGCCTGAGGTTATTCCTGGACAGTAGTTTTCGGCGTTGGTTTTGAGCTGGGTTCCCCTAAGGCAGCAGGCGCGGTTTCACTCACGGGGATGGCCACGGGGGGACGGTCAAGACTAAGCATCAAGCCGACTGCCGTTGGCTCAACAGGTAGAGGAGATACCTCTGGCTCAATGCGGGCAGGACTTGTGATAGCCACAGGCAGACTGGAAAAGGGATTGGGAATTAGGCCGCTCAGCATTGCCACGAGGGATGCCGCTAGTGTTGCCCCGGCACTCCCCAGGACCCAAATGTGACGGCGGCGATTGGCCTTAGCAATGACTTGGGCTGCTAAATGATCCGCCGGGCAGGGGGTCAAGGGCACTGGCAATTCCTGCAGCTGCTGCTTGAGGTTCAGGAGTCGCTGATAGAGGCGTTGTGCTTCAGAATCGGTAGCCAGCCATGCTTCCACCTGTTGCCGTTCGGCAGCGGTTACTTCACCATCCAGGTAGGCGCTTAGGAGTTCAAAGGTATCGCGTTTGCAGTGATCAAGTTCGTCCATCATAGAGGTCTGTCCTTGCAGGAAAAGGGTAGGGGTGATTCGCCTTAGGTGGAAGGGAGATCCAGGTGAGGTTGGAGTTCGAGTTGGAGTCGCTGTCGGGCCCGGGCAATTCGCGATTTCACGGTTCCGAGGGAAACCCCGGTGATTTGGGCAATTTCTTCGTAGGAGAGGCCTTCAATTTCCCGGAGGACAATCGTTGTCCGAAAGGTTTCCGGTAGGTTGGCGATCGCTCGCCGTAGTTGATCGTAGAATTCATCCGTGCGCAACCGGTCATCGGGACTGGCATCACTGGCGGCAAGTTCCCAGTTCATTTCACCCTCTTGGGTTTTCAGGGGCGCATCCAGGGAAAGGGGCGGTTGATGGCGTTTGCGTTTACGCAACTCATCGTAAAACAAGTTGGTGGCAATGCGGCTGAGCCAACCCCGAAATTTGCTGGCGTCTTGCAATTTGTGAATGTTGCGATAGACCCGAATCCAGACCTCTTGCACCAGGTCGGCGCGATCGTCCCAGTCGGGTGCAAGGTGATAGATAACTCGCTCCACATGGGATTGATATCGCCGCAACAATTCAGTAAAGGCAGCGCGATCTGGGGTTCTGCCGGCTTGACAGCGCACAACCAACTCTTGGGCTGTCAGTTTTGTCAGTGGCACCGTCACCCGAGCACTGGTCTCCTCACCACGTGGCCAAGCAAGGGGAAGACTGGATGTCATGGATACAATCGACCTCAGACCTATCGCTTTTCATGACGCCCTTGCCCCTAGGATGTTCCTTGATCCGTTATAGCTTGCCAGGGACATTTTCATGGGTTCGGTTTTGGCTGCGTGTCTGTTAATGTTTCCTTAACGTTGGTGAATTTAGATTAAAATGCTTATTGTAGCGGCGATCGCTCTTTGGACGCGCTACACAAACACTCAACGCGCGGCTCAACGTAACCCCTTTTCCTAATTACCGCCCCTCACCACTATGCTCTGGATCCGCATTGCCAGTGGACTTGTCGCGATCGCACTTGCGCTGCTGATGACCTTCCTAGGCGGTTGGTATTTTTGTCTGGGGATTGGGGCGCTCATTTATCTGGGGCAACTGGAATATTTTGAACTCGCCCGTGCGAAAGGGAGTGCACCGGCCGCTAAAACGACGCTAGTCGTCAGTCAGGTGCTCCTGATGACTTCCCTGCTGCGGCCTGACCTTGCGGATGCCGTCTTTCCAGTGGCGGGCACCTTTATTTGTTTTTACCTATTGTTTCAGCCCAAGCTGGCCTCGATCGCCGATATTTCCACCTCAATCATGGGGTTGTTTTATGGCGGCTATTTGCCCAGCTATTGGGTGCGCCTGCGGGGGCTAGAACAGCAGTCAACCCTGCCCTTAGGGGGCTTCTGGCCAGAACGGCTGCAACTGACGGCCTTTCCCTTGGGATTACAAGTGACGCTGTTGGCCTTTGCCTGTATTTGGGCGGCAGATATTGGTGCCTATGCGGTTGGTAAGCTCTTTGGCCGCACCCGTCTCTCTCACATCAGTCCCAAGAAAACCGTGGAAGGAGCTATGTTTGGTGTCTTGGGGAGCTTAGGCATCGCCCTTTGGGGAGCGTACTCCCTCGCCTGGCCCCTGCCTTGGCTGGCGGGAGCTCTGTTTGGTCTGATGATTGGGATTGCCAGCCTATTGGGCGATTTAACCGAGTCAATGATGAAACGGGATGCCGGCGTCAAAGATTCTGGGCAGTTGATCCCGGGGCATGGCGGCATTTTGGACCGCGCTGATAGCTACGTATTCACAGCACCCTTGGTCTTTTATTTTGTAACGCTCCTCTTGCCAATTTTGGCTTTCCATTGATTTTTCCATTGATTCGGTTGGGAAAGGCTGCCAGCACCCGCGATCGCTACCCCCACATAGGCTTCGGCATTGAATATTGGCATCAGCACCGATAGCAGCGGCCTGTGGCTTTGATTATTGGACGTCATCACACAATCCATCCAGGGCAATACAGGTCTCGTGTCTCGAAGACGTCAACCTTGAACCAGCGCCTAGGGGGTACGACGACCTTATCAAGTCGCCGCTTCAGCCACCCTCCCCACCAGCTAAAGGGGCTGTTGGCGATGATGTGATGGTGCTAGGCGCTCATTAGCTGCATGTCCCGATAACTTACCGCACCAGGATTGTGGTCAACCCCTGTTAAGGAATGGGCAACTTAAGAGGCTCCAGAACCCATTGGAGATCATCGGAAAACACCTAAAACCGCTCAGCATTCGTTTTTATTAATCATCGTGGCAATGGCAGCCGTGTAATATTCAGGCAAGTCTACGCCATGTACGCGCCTCGTCTGTGGATTGTTAAAGAGACATCGTTCTTCCAGTCTGAGGGGGTTTTCTATCGATTCAACCGTCATTAGCCTGAGCAGTATACTCTTAATGATTTCCTAATTTATGACTACTCTTTGATTTGCCCGCGTTTTAACGGCCTGTACAGCCCCTTATCTAGAACATGGGATTGCAAAAGTGTCATCAGAACAGTCACTAACAGTAATGCAACGCTTAGCAAAACCCAATTTTTTAGTGAAACTGCGAGCAGGGGTATTCTCCCTAGCCCTTTTTTCGTTAGTTGTACCGGCGGTTGCCAACGCTGAAAATCCTGCCCATGTGCGACAACTCTTGGAAACGCGCCAATGTCCCAACTGTGATCTGCGGGGCGCAAACCTGATGGATGCCAATTTGTTTAAGGCGAACTTAGCAGGTGCCAATTTGGAGGGGGCCTATCTGGCGGGTGCGAATCTCTTTGGTGCCAATTTGGCAAGAGCAAACTTGAACCGTGCCAGTCTATACCTAGCGATTTTGGTCAATGCCAATTTGGCAGGAGCACAACTGGTGGGAACACGCCTCACCCTCAGCAACCTTGTCAATGCCAACCTCAGCGGTGCCAATCTGGAGAATGCGGTCATGAAAGGGGCAAATATGATTGATGCGAATTTGACGGCTGCCAACCTGAAGGGGGCCGATCTCGATCGCGCCAACTTGAGTGGGGCCAATTTAAGCCAAACAATCTTTGATCGCCCCCCCAACCCCTAAGAAGTCGCTTGCGCCTGCTTTAGGGCAGCCGCAAGTCGCGGTTGATCCCAGCTTCGCTGGTGGAGAATTTGCCATGTGGCCATTAGATCAGGACCATGGACAGCACCGGTGAGGGCCGCCCGTAGGGTTCGCATTGTTGCTCCTTTTTTCACCCCTGCGGCTTTGGTGGTCTGTTGAATCAATTGTTGCCCCATCTCCACAGTGAGGGTTGGCTCTGAGGGTAAATGCTCTAGTAGGTAGGCCAAAATGCTCGCACTTTGGGGCTGGCCCAGTTGAGCCATGGCTTCAGAATCAAAGGTGACGCTGGGTATAAAGAAAATAGCCCCTTGATCAATGGCCTCCCTAAGGGTGTTGAGCCCGGGTTGCAGGAGTTGGGCAAGGTCAAACAACCAAGGGCGATCGCGCTCCTGATCAAAGGCATAGCCTGCCTCCTGCCACAAAGGGATGAGTGCCGCCAAAAATTCTTCTGGCTCCAATTGTTGAATATATTGACGATTCAGCCAATTGAGCTTATCCCAGTCAAAGCGGGCGCCTGCCTTGTTAATCCGTTCAAAACTAAAGTGCTTCGCTGCCAGATCAAGGGTAAAGAGTTCCCCCATCCCCTCTGGTGGAGACCAGCCCAAAAGTGTCATGTAGTTCGCCAAAGCGGGGGCTAGATACCCCATCGCCCGAAAGTCGGAAATAGAGGTAACCCCATCCCGCTTCGAGAGTTTTTGCCCTGCCGAATTGAGAATCAAAGGGGTATGGGCAAAGTTGGGGGGGGTGGCGCCAAGGGCTTCGTAGAGCAAAATTTGCTTGGGGGTGTTGCCAATGTGGTCTTCACCGCGAATGACATCGGTAATGCCCATGGCAATGTCATCCACCACAACCACCAAGTTATAGAGGGGATAGCCAATTTCACCGCGGGGGGCTGCCCGTGCAATGACCATATCGCCGCCTAGATCGGCCCCCTGCCAACTGACTCGACCGCGCACCAAGTCCTGCCACTCAATCTGGCGATCGTCCTCAATTTTGAAGCGAATCACGGGGGTTCGTCCCGCTGCATCAAAGGCGGCTTGCTCCTCTGGGGTCAAATGGCGGTGACGGTTGTCGTAGCGGGGGGCTTGTCCCTTGGCTTTTTGTTCGGCTCGCAGGGCGTCCAGTTCTGCGGGGGTGCAGTAGCAGTAGTAGGCTAGTCCCTTGTCCAAGAGGGTTTGAATCGCTTGGCGGTACAGATCCAGGCGATCGCTCTGGAAATAGGGGCCTTCATCCCACGTCAGCCCCAGCCATTGCAAGCCCTCCAGGATATTCTCGGTGTATTCAGGCCGCGATCGCTCGCGATCCGTATCCTCAATGCGCAGGATAAATTTTCCTCCCCGATGGCGGGCATAGAGCCAGTTGAATACAGCGGTACGGGCAGTCCCAATGTGCAGCTGTCCTGTCGGACTCGGCGCTAAACGAACACGAACTGTCACTACTGACCTCGAATACAAAAATCGCCCTTCCGATCCTACCGCATTGGTTACAGGCCTTCTAGGCTAGGGTATAGGGACGATTCAGCCGCTCCAGTTGCTGTACCAGCAGACTCAGAAACAGTCCTACATCCGTGACTACGCCCACGGATTCCACAGAACCCCGATCCGCTAGTTTGGTTACGACCGCTGGGTTAATATCCACACAGACTAACTTCACCCCAGCAGGGGTCATATTGCCAACCCCAATGGAGTGCAGCATCGACGCGAGCATCAAAATCATGTTTGCACCCCGAATCAGGTGAGCATACTCCCGCTGCGCCACAATTAAATCCATCAGGGTATCGGGCAGTGGGCCATCATCGCGGATTGAGCCCGCCAGGACAAAGGGCACATTATTTTTGACACACTCATACATCACGCCACTGGTGAGAATGCCCTGAGCCACAGCGTTGGCAATACTGCCACAGCGACGAATGGTATTGATCACTTTCAGGTGATGACGGTGACCACCCCGCACCGGGACGCCCCGCTGCATATCCACCCCCAAGGAGGTGCCCATGATGGCCTGCTCCATATCGTGCACAGCGATCGCGTTGCCGCCGAGGAGTCCTTGGACATAGCCTTCACGGATTAGCTTGGCTAAATGCTCACCCCCACCCGTGTGGATAACCACTGGCCCAGCCACCACAATCGCTTTGCCTCCCTGATCGCGGATGCGCCGCAGCTCCCAAGCAATCTGTTCCACCACCAGTTCGACGCGGCGTTCACTGGAGACCCCTGATCCCATGAATGTGAACTCTTGGTTGTTGCGCTGGCTTTCCGTTTTCCGAATCGTGCGGATGCCTTCGACGCCCACGACGACGCGATCGCCCACCTGCAAATCCCGCAGAATCCGACACTCCGCCACCGTGCCTTCTGGGGTTGAGCGCACCACAATCGCCCCATCCATGCGTTGGTTTTGAACCCGAACCCACTCGCCCGCAACCCGCACCTCTGTGGGGTAAATCGTTGTCACATAGAAGTCATCCGGGGCAACCCCTGCTTGGGTAACGGTTTCGAGGGTAGCATCGCAGACCTCCGAGGGCGGCAAAATCGCCCCGAGGGTGATCAACTGCGCCATGATGCCATCCATGACCTCGGCATCGGGGGCCATGACTCGAATATCCGCTTGGGAAGGACTTTGCCGCTGTTCGCCAAGGTTAAATTGTAGGACTTGGAAACTACCACCATTTTCGACAATTGTGTCGAGGACACGGTTCATCAGACCAGAGTCGAGGAGGTGTCCCTCCAGATGAACGACCCGATTGGGAATGGTGGCGGGTGCATGGAGTTCTTCACGCACCGGTTCAGTCACCCGCAACGTCAAACACTTAGCCGCACCTCCCGCCTTCAGAAATTCTGTGAGGGGCGTCTCCACCACCTCAAAGCCCACTTGGGCAAGGGCGGACTTCAACTCTTGGCTGGCACGGTTGAGAATCACCGTGCGATCGATATTGACGGCATTGCAGGCAAAATTAACCGCATCAGGCTCTTTAAGGGCAATTCGTTTATCCGCCGGTACCCGCAGTTCAATAAGACGGTTGGAATAGGCATCAAACGCGGGAGGATAGTAAAGTAAGTAGCCATTGGTCAGCGGGCAAAAACACGTGTCAAGGTGATAGAAGCGCTCATCCATCAGCCGCAGCGAGAGGACTTCAACATCTAGCCACTTTGCCAAATAGGCATGGGAATCCAATTCTGAACGGAAGCCATACCCCGCCCACAGCCAGCGGCCCTCGCGATCCAAGAGGGCATCCCCTGCCCCCTCAAAAGGCAGTTCTTTGGGTAGCTCAAAGACCTGGTACCCCTGGGATTCAAACCACGCCTTAAAGTAGGGTTCTTCGCCCTGACGTTCTGGGTGATAAAAGCGACTGAGCACCACACGATCGCCCAGCACCAACCCCGCATTCGCCGTAAACACCATATCAGGCCAGCCCGGCTGCGGCTCAATCAAGTCAACCGTCGCCCGAGCCTGGATAATTTCGTAGAGTCTTTGCCACTGCTCCTGTGCCCGATCGCGGGAGGATTTGTGGATATTTCCCTCCATCCAAGGATTGATCACATAGTCCACCTGATAATAGGTGGGCGGGCACATGAGGAATCGCAGGGTTGAACTCATAGGGATTGTTTAGAAATCGTTGAAATGTGTGAAAACAGTATGGGATGGGCTCCACGGCACCCATCGCAAACTTTAAATAATTCTATAGGCAGGGGGGATTCTGACGGTTACTTTTGTCATCAAGTCCTGACATTATCCCCCTTGTCCTTTGGGGTAGGGGCAATTCTATTTGCAAAGAGCAGGGGAAATCTGCGCTAAGATTATAATTTGCGCGATCGCGCACAGCCAACTGACACTACACTGACACCATCTGCGAAGGGGAACGACCTTGACTGACCTGATTGACCTCATTTCCGTAACGACTGAGCCACGTTCCAATAGCCAGCTCCTCGCCAAAATTGAGGTTGCGGGGGCACACTCTCAACAGGTATATAACCAAGTGGTCAACGATCTCCTTCGCCACACACAAGTGCCCGGATTTCGCAAGGGGAAAGCCCCCCGGCAGCTTGTATTGCAGCAGCTTGGCAGAGAGCGGCTGCACTATCTTGCCATGGAAAAACTGATTGAGGATGCCGTCAAAACCGCCGTTGAAAAGAACAATATCCCCTACCTAGGCAATCTCGAACTCGAAGGGAGCATTGCAGAGCTACGGGATCAATTTCATCCCGGCGAAAACTTTTCCTTCAGCGTCACGTTTGACGTCGAACCAGAAGTGACGGTCACAGCCTATCAAGGACTAACCATTGAGTACAGTCCCGTCACCTACAATCCCGAAACTGTCGAGCAGCTCTTGCAGCGGCACCAACGGGAGCACGCCACCCTCATTCCCGTGGAAGACCGACCGGCTCAGTGGGGGGATGATGTCACCCTGAAACTCGTGACCAAAGATGAAAACGGGGAAGTGGTGAAGGAACTCTCAGCGGATGAATTGCCCCTGTCCCTCGATGCAGCGCAACCCTTTTTGCTCAAAGAAATTCCTGCTGCTGTTGTCGGCATGAGTATTGGTGAACTAAAAACGGTGACGGTGTCTGTTGCCCAGGAAGCAGCGGAAGGAAAAGCGGAGACTCCCAAACCGTTGACCGCTGAGATTGAACTCTTGGGAATTAAAGCCCCGGAACTGCCCCCCCTAGACGATGCCTTTGCCGCTGAGCACAGTGAATTTAGCACCATGGCAGAATTGCGGGCCTATCTAGAGCAAAATCATCAGGAGCGAGCTAAAAATCAAGACAAGCAAGCCAAAGAAGCTGCCCTCATTGATGCCCTCATTGCGCAAAATCCCGTTGAATTGCCAAAAACCCTGATCCGCAAAGAAGCGGATGTGAAGGTGCGGACAACTCTGATGCAAATTCAGTCCCAAGGTGTTGATCTCAACAAGATCCTGACCGAGGAACTCTACGAGAAAATGCGCCAAGAGGCAGAGCCGGCGGCAGCTAAGGACGTGCACGCCCGTTTGTTGTTGAAGGCGATCGCTCGCCAAGAGGGCATTGAGCCCAGTCCAGAAGCAGTTGAGGAACGGCTGAACCGCTACAAAGAAGTGGTGAGGAACCAAACGGCAAAGGATCTGGAACGACTCCGCGAATTGGCCCACGATGAAGTGCAGCAGGAGCAAGTCCTCAACTGGCTCCTAGAGCAAAATACATTTCAGCCGGTGCAGTCCGACACAGCCACTGAGCAGCCCCCGGGGACTACTGGAGCGCCAAAGGATACCCAGATGGAGGCCGTTGCTGAAAACCCATCCACGCCGCAAAAACGATCTGGCAAAAAGGCAAGTGCTGCCCCATCCCAAGAATAGTTCGGCATAATGGAGGTAATGATCCCTCCGGGAACAAACCGCTGGTTACAATTAATTACAGTTACAATTAGTTACAAATAAAGCGTCATTTTAGGCCACTATGCTGCAATCCCGTTATGACCACCCCCTGAGTGCCATTCTGCGCTCTCCAGCGCTCAATCTGCCGTCTACCCATGCCAATATTGTGCCGATGGTGGTTGAGCAGTCGGGGCGGGGTGAACGAGCCTTTGACATTTATTCGCGGCTTCTGCGCGAGCGCATCATTTTCTTAGGTGGAGGGGCAGGCGATCGCCGCGGTATTGATGATGCCGTTGCCGACTCTATTGTGGCGCAACTTCTCTATCTAGATGCCGAGGATCCAGAAAAAGACATTTACCTATACATTAACTCCCCGGGTGGCTCAGTCACCGCCGGCATGGCCATCTACGACACAATGAAACACATTCGCCCCGATGTGTGTACCCTCTGCTTTGGCTTGGCCGCCAGTATGGGTGCCTTTTTGCTCTCCGGCGGCACTCCTGGTAAACGGATGGCTCTGCCCCACGCTCGCATCATGATCCACCAGCCCTTAGGGGGGGCCCAAGGTCAGGCGGTGGACATTGAAATCCAAGCGCGGGAAATTCTCTACCACAAGCGCAAGCTCAATGAACTCTTGGCTCAGCACACGGGGCAACCGATCGAGCGCATTGAAGCCGATACAGAGCGGGATTTCTTTATGTCCGCTGAAGAGGCAAAAGCCTACGGTCTGATTGATCAGGTGGTGACGCGGCAAAGCCTCCCGAGCCACTAAGTACACCCTACGTGCACCCCTAGAGGTTCCCTATGGCCAAATATGATACTCACCTTAAGTGCTCCTTTTGTGGTAAGTCACAGGAACAGGTGCGTAAGCTGATCGCCGGCCCTGGGGTCTATATCTGTGATGAATGCGTAGAGCTGTGTAATGAAATCCTCGATGAGGAATTGGCCACCGTTCCCAATGCCGCCGCTCCCCGTCGAGAATCGCCGCCGCCGCGCTCCTCCCGCAGCACCCCCCGCAGTCGTCCTCTGAGCCAGGTGCCCAAGCCACGCCAAATCAAAGAATTTCTTGATCAGCACGTGGTGGGGCAGCACGAAGCTAAGAAAATCCTTTCGGTTGCAGTCTATAACCACTACAAGCGCCTGAGTCTTTTAGATAGTGATCAGCGGGGGGATGACAACGTCGAACTGCAAAAGTCCAATATCCTGCTCATTGGCCCGACGGGTTCGGGCAAGACCCTCTTAGCTCAGACGCTAGCGAAGCTCCTCGATGTTCCCTTTGCGGTTGCCGATGCCACCACCCTCACGGAAGCGGGGTATGTAGGGGAAGATGTGGAAAACATTCTGCTGCGGTTGCTGCAAAACGCCAATATGGATGTAGAGGAAGCCCAACGGGGGATTATCTACATTGACGAGATTGATAAGATTGCCCGCAAAAGTGAAAATCCCTCAATTACCCGTGATGTTTCCGGGGAAGGGGTACAGCAGGCGCTACTGAAAATGCTGGAGGGGACGATCGCCAATGTGCCGCCTCAGGGGGGGCGCAAGCATCCCTACCAAGACTGCATTCAAATTGACACGACGAATATTCTCTTTATCTGCGGCGGTGCCTTTGTGGGTTTAGAAAAGACCATTGAGCAGCGGGTGGGCAAAAAAGCGATGGGCTTTGTCCGCGATGGTGAGCTTCTGCCCAAGGAAAAACGCTCTGCCGATATTCTCAAACAACTGGAGCCCCACGATCTGGTGAAGTACGGCATGATTCCAGAGTTCATTGGCCGTATTCCTGTGGTTGCTGTGCTGGAGCCGCTGGATGTGGCTGCCTTGGCAGAAATTCTCACCCAACCTCAAAACGCGCTCCTGAAGCAGTACCAAAAACTGATGCGGATGGATAGTGTGGAGCTGCGCTTTGAACCAGCGGCGGTGGAGGCGATCGCCCAAGAGGCTTACCGTCGTAAAACCGGTGCCCGTGCCCTGCGCGCCATTGTTGAAGAGATTATGTTAGACGTGATGTACGAACTCCCCTCCCGCAAAGACCTGCGCGAATGTACCATCACCCCCGAAATGGTGGAAAAGCGCTCCACGGCTGAGCTGCTCCTGCATCCTTCTTCACTGCCGACCCTATCGGCATAGGGTGCCGCCGGTAGCTTTAAAGGACTAGAAGAAAACGTGGCTATCGGGCATCAAGCTCAACTCAAGGGGAACGGCGTGGGGATCTGTCTCTAGGGTCGCGCGAATCAGACGGGCAACGGTGGCCGGCCGCAGAAGTTTCTGGCGATCGATTTTGAGGTTGAGGGCATCCCAAAAGGGGGTATCCACACCGCCAAAGTAAAAAAGACTAAAGCGAATACCATAGCGCTTTAGTTCTTCGGCCATGCATTTGCTAAAGCCCACCACCCCAAATTTTGCAGCACAGTAGGCCGACCCCATCGCGATTGAATGTTTACCGAGAATGCCGACAACGGTGCAGATGTGTCCCTGTTGCTGCTCTTTCATGAGTTCGGCAGCCTGTTGGCTAGTGTAAAAGCAACCCTTGAGGTTGAGGTCTAACATTTGATCTAGTTCAGCCGCAGTAATCTTTTGATAGGGCTTGAGGAGGCCAGCTCCCGCCGCGTTGATCAATATATCGAGTCTTGCCTGTTGGCTGCGGATGGCTTGCATCAATGCGCTTACTTGCGCCGGTTGGGTGATGTCACAGGGCTGAATTTGTACCGTAACTGAGGAGGGAAGACGCTCGGCCAAGGCCTGCAGGCGATCGCGCGAGCGTGCTGCCAAGACCAACGTGGCACCCGTTGCTTGGAGTTCCTCGACAACGGCTTGACCAATCCCCCCTGTGGCACCCACCACCAACACCACACGATCTGCTAAGACACTCATTTTGTTACATTTCTTTATGTTTACCCTTTTATCCTAGCGTTTCTTGAATTCCCGAAAACCTGCCAATGGCTTAGGCGATCAAATTTAGAAAGACAAGCCTTTGTTCTGCGTATTAGGATTGAGCCGTTAGGCTTGTCGCCTAGGTGTGACGGAGTTGGCATGAATGACGCAACAACCACAACCCCCCTCTCCCCTTCGGTTTGGTCAGTGGGGATGGAGAATGATTGGCTTGGTGGCCCTAGGGGCGATCGCGGTTGGCACGCGGACGTGGTGGTTTGTGCGCTATGAATTGGCTCCTGAAATCGCCCAACAACTGCAACAGCGCCTCAATCGGCCAGTGGAAATTGGTAGCGTCGAGTACGTCGGGCTGAATGTTGTTCGTTTTGGGTCCTCAGCGGTTCCCAGTTACACGCCAGAGGCGGGTAACCCAGAATTGGACAATGCCCTAATCAACAGCATTGAGGTTGCCTTTAATCCATGGCAGCTCCTGACGGGTCAAAAGCTCGATATTGACATTACCCTCCACCAACCCCAACTCACGGTGGTTCAGGATGCCCAAGGGCAGTGGTGGCGCACCGAAGTTAAGCGGCCAGCGGCGGAGCCGACCTTCTTGCAGCTGAATCAAATCAGGGTGAAGGTGCGGGATGGCTCGGTGCTGGTTCAACCCTTTCAGCGTCCTGCCTACCTGCTGCGTCATATTCATGGGGCATTGACCCTAAAGCCCGATCGCCAGAATTTTGCCCTCGCCGGTCAACTGGAAGGGCAGCTGGCCGGCGGTGGCCAATGGCGATTGCAGGGGGAGTGGAGCCAACCCCAGGAAACGGGACAATTGGCTTTGCGCTTTCGTCAGATTCCCCTTGCCCTGGGTAATGAGATTCTGCCAAGGACCATTCGTGTCCAAGGTGGCCAACTGGCGGGGCAGTTGCGCCTTCGCCTGCCTCTGCCAGAAACACCCCAAGTCACGGGTCAAATTTGGTTGCGGGATGGTAGGCTGCGCACGGCCTTTGTGCCCCAGGATATCAAAGCATTGCAGGCCCATGTGCAATTGCAGGGCACTCAGGCAAGGCTCCACTATCTGCGCGGGGCGATCGCTAACGTCCGCTGGCAGGCTGCAGGCACAGTTAGTCCTGAAAGGGGCTGGAATATCAATGCCCAAGTGTCGAGGTTTGATCTCATCCCCACCTTGAGGGCTTTGCAGATTACGCCACCTGTTCCCCTCAGGGGTCAAGTAGAAGTTCCCACCTTCCGCCTGCAGGGGGATCTGGAGAATCCTAAAATTATGGGTGAACTGCGCAGCCAAACGCCTCTCCAAGTGGATCAACTGCAACTGCAACAGGTAAGGCTGCCATTTATGGCCTCCCTTGCTGGGGGGGTTAGGCGGATGGATGTCCGCGCCCAGTTGGTGGATGGGGGTGAGGTACGGGCAACGGTGGGGATACAGCCCACAGGGGAGTTTCGCGGCCAAGCACAAGTGCAGCAGGTGAATCTGCAGGCGATCGCCCGCCGCTATAAGGTGGCTCCGCCGGTGTTTTTAGGGGAGGGCTTTGCGCAATTGGATTTTCGGGGCCATTTGCGTACCCCAGGGGCTTGGCAGGCCAATGCGGCCTTTCAGCTACCGACGGCTCAGTATCCCCTGCGGGGCACCGCTCGTCTGACCCAAACCCAACTGCTGGTTCCTGAGTTTCAAATGCCGTTTCTCGGCGGCAGTCTGCGGGGTCAAATGCAAGCCAGCGCCGGTCGGTGGCAGTTACAAGCCCAGGCCGCGAATATTCCCCTGCGGCAGTTCAATCAAGAGTTACAGGGTCGTCTCAGTGGGCGGGCGATCGCCCAAGGGCGAGTGGATCAACTGACGTTGCCAGCGATTCGCGCCAGTGCCAATCTCGCAGTGGATCAAACCCCCACAGGGGATCCCCTGATTGCGGCTGTAAACTGGGATGGCCAGCAATTGCAAGTCCAACAGGCCACCCTCGGTGCTATCCGCGCCCAAGGAACCATTGGCGTTGATTTAGCGGCTCTAAAACCTACTGACCTGCAATTGGGCATCCAAGCCAGGAATCTCTCCCTAAGTAGGTTAAGCACCGTCTTGAAACGGCATCTCCCTGTTTCCCTCGCCCTTGCCGGTACAACCTCCTTTACAGGCCAACTCACAGGCCGCCTCAATAGCCTCCAGTTTCAGGGGGAACTGCTGACCCAAGGATTGGCGGTGAATGATTTACGCTTTGCCCCTCAACTCACGGGCACGGTTGCCCTGAACCAACAACAGGGGGCAACCCTCAATTTGCAGGGTGGGGGCGATCGCCTGGCGTTTCGGCTGGATGCCGATGGCTTACCCCACTCACTGCTGGTTCAACGGCAACAGGCGCAACTCATCGGTCAGCGCCAAGGGGCAACCTTTGATCTGCGTCTTCGCCAATTTCCGCTGGACTCCCTGCGCTTACATCCCCCGGCACTCCCTAGGCATGCCATTCTCGCGGGAGTTGCCTCTGGCGAGCTCCAGTTGCAGAACTGGACAAGCGGTCAGGGCCGTTTTACGGTGGAGCGACCGGGGTTAGGAGCATGGCGGGGCGATCGCCTGCAAGCCCAATTCCGTCTAAGTCGCGATCGCCTGACGATTCAATCCGGCCTTTTTGAAAAAGGGGAAAGTCGCTATCAATTCACTGCCGATCTCCAGCCTCAGCAATTGGGGGCACAGTTGACAATTGCCCAAGGTAATTTAGCGGATTGGACGGGACTAGCCACTGTCCTTGGGATTGGTCAACCCACGGCTCGGGGCACCGCTGCAGATTTGGGAACACCCACCGCCGGGGAAGGTCTGCAGGTCTCACTGCTAACGCAAATTCGCCGCCTTGCCGAAATCGAGATGCTCCAAGCCCAAGCGGCTTTGGTGCGGCGGCCAGAACTCCTGCCCCCCTTGGATCAACTTCAGGGCATTTTTAATGGCCAGATCACTCTAAGTCAAACCCCCCAGACCGGTCTGGTGGCCCGCTTTGATCTCAAGGGCGCCAATTGGCAGTGGGGAAATTACCAAGTGGAGCAGTTTCTTGGTCGCGGTCGCTTTGCCCAAAACCGACTGCTGCTGACGACCCTCAATATGCTGGTCAACGGTGGGCAATTGAATGTCAATGGCATTTTGGGGGGTAACCAGCAAAATGCCCAACTGCGGCTAGCGCAATTGCCGGTGGGTCTTGTGGCCAGTCTTTTGCCGCCGGGGGTAAATCTGGAGGGTCAAGTGAATGCCCAAGCGGTGTTAACTGGCCCATGGCAGCAGCCTACTCTCGCTGGTGAGGCTACCCTGGCGCAGGCTCGGTTGAATCAACGTCCCCTTGAAGCCGCCAGTGCCACATTCCGCTATGCCCAAAATCGGCTTGCCCTGCGGGCGATCGCCCGCTTCGATACGCCAGAACCGCTGAGGGTGACGGGTTCGGTTCCCTTGATCTATCCCCTTGACCCACAACCCGTTGTGGATCCGCAGTTAGCCCTAGATGTGAGTGTCAAGGATGAGGGCTTGTCCTTCATTAACCTCTTGACGGATCAGGTGCAATGGCAGCAAGGTAAAGGAATTTTGCAAGCACAATTGCGGGGCACCTGGGACAATCCCATCATTAACGGCGTTCTAAGTGTGGATGATGCGGTTATTAAAACTCCCGCCTTTGAGGAGCCAGTGACGAATCTCAGTGCGCGGGTGCGCTTTGATCGCGATCGCCTACGGGTAGATGGGATTCAAGGCCTCTTTAGTCAGGGGCAAATTACCATGACAGGGGTGCTGCCAATTCAGACTCCCCTGGCCTCAGATGATCCAGATGCTGCGACACCCCTCACTGCTTCCCTGCAACGATTACAAGTGAATGCCGGCAATATCTATCGCGGTACCGTAGATGGCACCCTTGTGATTAGGGATACCCTCCTGAGTCCTAATTTCGGGGGCAGTGTCCAACTCAGCCAAGGCCGTTTAGATCTAGGAGCGATCGGTGGTTTTACCAATGGCGATGGGTTGACCACTTCTGCTGACTCCCTATTTGAGCCCCTGGTCTTTGAGAATTTAGAAATTCATATCTTAGATTCCTTGCGGGTGACGCGATCGCCCGTTCTTAACCTAATGGCCACGGGTCGTTTAACCCTCAACGGCGGCCTCAATAGTCTCCAGCCTGAGGGCAAAATTCGCCTCACAGGAGGGCAACTGAATCTTTTTACCACCCTCTTTTTGCTCCAGCGGCCAGCGGATAACTATGTGCTCTTTACCCCCGCCAATGGCTTGGATCCCGAACTCAACCTCACCCTTGCTGCCACTGCCACCGAAGTTTATACCCCCGGTACCGTGAGGCGACTATCGGATGGGGGCTCCGTAACAGCCAGCAGCCTAGGAACGTTGAACACCATTCGGATCACTGCCCGCATCAATGGTCGTGCCAGTCAACTCCAAACCAATTTACCTGCGGTGCTTGAGCTATCCAGTACCCCCACCCGTAGCAAAACCGAACTCCTGGCATTGATGGGCGGGGGCTCAATTGCAGATCTCAACCCACTGGGGGGAGAAGCGGTAGTGGCCAGTCTCGCCGGATCTGCGCTTTTCAACAACCTACAGGCATGGATTGATCGGGCTACAGGTAACCGCACCTCCTTTCGCATTTTTCCAGCCCTGGTACCCCCCGATCGCCAAGCCCAAAGCCAAGCCCCAATCCTTGCTGTGGGGGCTGAACTCGGGTTCCAAGTAAATAGTTTTACCTCGCTCTCCCTCTTGCAGTTGCTAACTGCCCCCAATGATCCGACACGGTTTAACCTTGGGTTTCAGGTGACAGACCAGATTCGCCTTGGTGGACAGGTGAGCACCAGTGGTCAGGGCACAGGCTTTCTGGAGTTCCGTTACCGTTTTTAATGTCGTCTATGATCGGAGTACTGCCAGCACCGCTCAAGCTTGGAAGGTGGCAATTGCGGCAGTTGCAGTAGCCTCGGTATCCATCTTGATGAAAAATTCCGCTAGAGCCTTATCTCAACGATTTTCGATTTCATGGCAGCGGTTAAGTCTGCGTTGGAAATTTACCTTGGCCTTGGCACTTGCGGCGCTCTTTCCAGCCGTGATTATTACTGAAGCCCTGATTCAAGTCAGCTATCGCAGCTTTGAGCATCACCTCGATCAGCAACTGCGCTCTAGTTTGCAGGATTTGCAGTGGGAAATTGACAATTTGGTCTATGAGTCTCGTATCCAAGCCCTCTTAATTGCCAGTGGAATCGATGCGCAGCATGTGGGTCAATCCCTTGTCAGTGTTTTGCATCCTGCCGCTATCCACGCCATTCTTGCGGCAGTGGATAGGACTGAACGCCCCATGAACCTGATGCTGGTGGCCGATGCCAGGGGTAGAGTACTGGCACAGCAAACAATGGTCTTAGCCAAAACGGGAGAGGCGCTCCTCGACTTGACCCCCGAAACCCATTCCCCCTATCGTCTCAGCCCGCATCAAGCCAACAGTATTGCTAATTTACCGATGTTTCAAGTGGCTCGCGATCGCCAGCAAATGATTAGCGGTCTGGTACTCCTCAATCGTGAACAGTTACAAGAACTGGGCTTAGCACAGCAGGCAACGATTACATTGCGTCCTCAACCTATCGCACCTCTACCCCCCAATCAGCGGCCAGCCCCTGCGGGTACCTATCCCATCGCGGACGGCAATATTGGCTTACTAGCCTTTGCTGCAAAGCCCCTTTATGAAAACAACCAATTTCAAGGGCTAATTCTGACGGGCATTTTGCTCAACAATATGCCGGATTTGGTGGATAGTACCACTGCATGGTCCACTGTAGATACGGTGGCAACCATTTTTGCCCAAGATTTGCGGATTGCCACCAATGTGCCTTACACCGATGGGCGCACTCGCGCCCTTGGGACCCGCGTCGCTCGCGAAGTGGCCACTCAAGTTCTCAATCAGGGCAAAATGTTTGTCGGTACAACTGACATTGTGGGTTCCCCCTATGCAACTATCTACAGCCCATTGCCGGACTTTCGCCAGCAGCTGAATCTGCCGCATCCACCGCCCATTGGTATTGCCTTTGTCGGGAAGTCCCAGGGGTGGATTGATACCATAGCCAACCAAAAACGGTTGGTGTCTTTTGCCATTACCCTTGGTGCCCTGGTGTTGGCCGGTGTTTGGGCTTATCTCACGGCCAATGCGATTGTCAAGCCGCTTCAATCCTTGGTCATTTCAATCCGTCGGGTACAGGCAGGTGATTTGACGACACTGGTGCAGGTGCACTCCCTTGATGAGGTGGGCGAACTGGCCAATTCCTTTAATGCCATGATGCGCCAGTTGCGTCTTTCTTTTGAGGAGTTAGCCCAAAAAAACCGCTCCCTCGAGCAGATTCGCGATGAACTGATTGAGGCCAATGAACAGTTTGAAGCGGTACTCAATGCCGTTCCCGGTACGATTGCTTGGATTAACGCTGAGGGCATCTATAAGGGGGTCAACCGCAAGTTGGCAGAAACCTTAAATTTGCCACCAGAGGCATTTATTGGGCGTCCCTTGGGCTTTTTGTCTGCGGATGACGAGCTGGCAGCCTTTATGCAGGAGTTTTTGCAGTCTCCAGAGCAATTTGCCTCACGGGTGATTTCCGTTCAGCACAATGGTCAAACCAGGTTTTACCTGGTGGCTTTGCAAAAGTATATGAAGGGTACCCATACCGTTGCTGTCGGCATTGATATTAGCGATCGCATTCGAGCCGAGGAAGCGCTGCGCATTGCTGAGGAAAACTACCGCAGTATTTTTGAGAATGCCCTTGAGGGAATTTTTCAAGCGTCAACGGAAAATCAGTTTATTCGGGTCAATGCCGCCATGGCCAAGATTTTTGGCTTTGACTCTCCCGCAGAAATGGTGGAGACCATCACCAGTATCCGCGACCAAATCTACGTGGAACCCAGCACCCGCGATCAGATTCTGAATCATTTTGCGACTGGAGAAACAACGGGCCATTTTGAATTCAAGGCCTATCGGCGCGATCGCCAGATTATTTGGATTCAGTTGGATATGCGAGCGGTCTTGGATACCGACGGCAAGATTTCCTACTATGAAGGATTAGTGCAAGACATTACCGAGCGCAAACAGCGCGAGCAAGCCATGCAGCAGCAAATTGAAGAGCTAAGGGTGGAAATTGATCATGAAAAACGGCGGCAGCAGGTGGCAGAAATTACCGAAACGGAGTACTTTCAGCAGTTGCGCCGCGAGGCAAACTATTTGCGTCAGCGTCGCCATTCCAAAAGCTAACCATGACCGATATCCAGGCCCTGTTTGAGCGCATTGCCCCCCTCTACGATCGCCTCAATGATCAATTGAGTTTTGGTCTGCACCATGTGTGGAAACAGATGGCTGTGGACTGGCTTGAGCTCCCTCAGGGGACAACGGCTTTGGATCTCTGCTGTGGCACGGGGGATTTGACGCGTCTGCTCGCGCGGCGGGTGGGGCGGCAGGGACGGGTGGTGGGCTTGGACTTTGCTGCGGCCCCGCTGGCGATCGCCCGCCAGCGGAGTGACCATTACCCGCAAATTGAATGGCTCCAAGGAGATGCCTTAGCAGTACCCTTGGCAGCTCAAACCTTTCAGGGCATCACGATCGGCTACGGGCTACGCAACGTGGGGGATATTCCCCAAGCTCTCAGGGAAATGTTGCGGCTGCTTGTCCCCGGTGGGCGAGCTGCCATCCTCGACTTTAGCCATCCCCAAACCCCCGCACTCCAGCAATTTCAGCAATGGTATTTGCAACAGTGGGTAGTTCCCACTGCCCGTCAGTATGGCTTGGCGGCAGAGTATGACTACTTGTGGCCGAGCATTCAGGCCTTTCCCACTCCCCTTGCCCTCTGTGAATTGATTCAACAAGCGGGCTTTGCAAGCGTGAAGCACTACCCTCTGCTGGGGGGACTCATGGCGATTACTGTTGCCCAAAAGTAATCTACGTTACAAATGTTAGGCTTCACTCCTTGGGCAATCCTCTAAGCTATAGATAGGCAAGCCGCAGGGCGTTTGGAGGGTGGTATGTATAAAAAAATTCTTGTTGCAGTTGACGACAGTGAACTGGGGGAACAAGTTTTCCAGAGCGCACTGGATTTGGCACAACACTACCAAGCTCGCATGATGCTGATTCATGTCCTCTCGCCTACCAATGCAGCCTATCCTGACCCCATCTTTACGACCCCTTTGGCTTCAGGGGTATATGTGGGACTGCACGAGGAAGTGATGCGGGCCTATGCCGAGCAGTGGGAAAACTTTGAGCAAAAGGGCTTGGATATGCTGCGCCACCTCACCCAAATTGCCACTGAAAAGGGGGTGCCCACCGAATTTACCCAAGCCTTGGGGGATGCGGGTCGGGCCATTTGTGATCTGGCCCAGGAGTGGGAAAGTGATTTGATTGTGCTGGGGCGGCGGGGTCTCAAGGGCTTGAGTGAATTTTTCCTCGGCAGTGTCAGCAACTATGTGCTCCACAATGCCCCCTGTTCTGTACTCACCGTCCAGCGCCGCCGTGATTGAGACTCCCGTTCGCATCAAGTTCCTTCTACAACCTACCCGTCCTGAGTGGGTAGAGCAAGCGATCGCTCACCTAGATACGATTTTGCTCGATCACTCCCACTGTGAGCGCAAAGCCGCTAGTGTGGCTATTAACTTAATGTTTCGCTATCCTTCCCACAAACCATTGGTAGATGCCCTCACCGATATTGCCCAAGAGGAACTTGACCACTTTCGCCAAGTCAATCAGCAATTAGAACGCCGCCACATTGCCCTGGCACCCCTGAGTGCGCCCCCCTATGCCTCGCGCTTGAATGCAGCTGTCCGCCAACAGGAACCCCAGCGCTTCTTGGATAGCCTATTGGTCTGTGCCTTGATTGAAGCCCGCAGCCATGAGCGGTTGCAACTGTTGGCTCAGCACTGCCCAGATGGGGAACTGGCGGAATTCTTTGCTAGCTTAGTGACCTCCGAGGCACGCCACTACGGCACCTATTGGTACTTGGCCTATCGGTACTTTGGTCAAGAGGTAGTGGCAGAGCGACTACCGCAGTTGGCTGCCCTTGAAAGTGAAATTCTCAGCACGCCCTATCCCTTGCCCCGGATTCACAGTTAGCCTTAAATCGCTGGTGACGCTGCCCCTTGAGCAGTCGTGGGCTGACCGACCGTAAGGCGCACCGTTTGACCAAATTGCTCCAAAACCACTGTGGGTGTGGTGTTATAGGCATCGATGGCACGCACAATCACATTGCCGGCGATGGTATCTCCCACTTGCACCGTGCGAGTCACATTTTCCTTGGGCGAGCGAATAATGGCTTGTAGGCGACCATCTACCGCAGCAATACCAAGGACCTGTACGGCTTGAGCATCAACGGGTGGCGGTGGCGGTGCAGGTCGAGTTGCACCCGAGCCAGTGGTGGTGCCTGTCGAGCCGGAGCCAGTGCCTGTGCCCTTCGTGCCTGGGGCTGCAGGAGTGGCAGCCCCATTTCCAGACTTGATGCCACCCATACCAGGCAGGGGCACCGGTGCAAAGGGATTAGTGCGACCGATATCAGACAGCCCCTGAATATAAGTTTTTGGGTTTGTCGGTGGCGTTAAGGCTGCAATCACTGATCCGGCTGTCTGCGGTTCTGTTGGTTTGGGGGCTGGAGGTGACGCTGGCGGGGGAGCAGCGGTCTGATCGGTCACTTTCTGATCGGTTATTTCGGTCTCAGTGGCCGTGAACAAACCACAGCCGCCCAGGGCGAGGGCCAACAACCCAGTTGCAATCCTGATAATAGTGCTGCGCCGGTTCAACATTTGCTGTTTCACCCTGTGATCTTGGTCTGGCGGTGCAGAGGTAGCTCTCCTGTTGCCTACTATAGGGTGTACTGTTATATTTCAGGGGCTATGCAGAGGCAGTTGTCAAAGTGGCCTGAGAGACAGCCAGTTGCTGTGGGGGCGATCGCTCGGTACACTGAGAACAACTGTAATGTTATTTACGGAATGAATCGGTCATGAGTGCTAAGCCCGTCGTGATTGCTCCCTCCATTCTCTCTGCGGACTTTAGTCGTTTGGGTGAAGAGATCCAAGCGGTAGATCGGGCGGGAGCCGACTGGATCCATGTGGACGTGATGGATGGTCGTTTTGTTCCCAATATCACGATTGGGCCATTGATTGTTGAGGCGATTCGCCCCTTGACCCAAAAGCCCCTCGATGTCCACCTAATGATTGTTGAGCCAGAAAAATACGTGGCCGATTTTGCCAAGGCCGGTGCAGATATTATCTCTGTGCATGCTGAGCACAATGCCTCACCCCACCTCCATCGCACCCTCTGTCAAATTCGTGAACTGGGCAAACAGGCGGGGGTAGTGCTCAATCCCTCTAGCCCCCTTGAGCTCATTGAGTACGTCCTGGAGGTCTGTGACCTCGTTCTAATTATGAGTGTCAACCCCGGTTTTGGCGGTCAGAAGTTTATTCCGGCAGTGCTACCGAAAATTCGGCGGCTGCGGCAACTGTGTGAAGAGCGGGGCCTCGATCCCTGGATTGAGGTGGATGGGGGTCTCAAAGCCGACAATACATGGCAAGTCCTTGAAGCCGGCGCCAATGCCATTGTGGCGGGTTCGGCCGTCTTTAATGCCCCCGACTATGCCGCGGCGATCGCGGGTATTCGCCATAGCAAGCGTCCTAGCCCTGAGTTGGTGACTGCCTAGGCACTGGTTTCTGATCGAGCCTGAAATCGCTGCCAGGAAAAGGCTTTGAGGTGGCGATCGCCCGTCTGGTGCAGGATCAAGTTGGCCATCAGCTTCGCTGTAATTGGGGCAAGCAAGATACCGTTGCGATAGTGTCCTGTGGCGAGGTAAAGATTGGCAGCTGGTCCTTGACCCAAAATGGGTAAGTCATCGGGGGTGGCTGGACGATACCCCCACCAGGTATCAATCACTTCATAGCTTGCCAATTCTGGAATAACGGCGGTGGCACGGTTCAGCAGTGCTTGCAGGCCAGCAACCGTAGTCCCTTCTTGAAAACCGACATCTTCACTGGTGGCACCCACCACCACTTTGCCGGAGCGTCGCGGCACAAGATAGAGCTGATCCCCAAAGATCACATGGTTCAGCAGCGGTTGCCCCGGTGGTTTCAGTGCCAACATTTGCCCCTTGCGGGGGGTGACGGGTAGAGGAAGGAGGCTTTGTGCCCAGGCTCCTGTAGCCAGAATGTAAATCCCCGCAGACCACCGGCCGCGATCGCTCTCTAAGGCTGTAATCTCTCCCTGCGGCGTTTGCTGAAAACGTTGAACAGTAATGCCCTCAATTACCTCGATGCCAAGAATACGAGCTGCACTCACCAGCACCTTAGCCAAGTTGCGGGTATTGACCTGACCATCTTGGGGAAACCACCAAGCCCCTAGTACACTCTCCGCAAAGCCCGGCTGATAGTTCGTAAGTTCAGACGCATCCAACCAGCGGCTGTCGGGTTCCATGGGGTGGGAGCGATCCCGCTGCCGCTCATCGGTCACGGGTGCCAAAATGCCACAGGGCCAGTAGCCCGCATCCAGCCCCGTCAGTTGTTCGAGCTTGTCAATCCAAGTGGGATACAAATTGCGGCTCGCCGTACACAAATTCCACATGGCGCCTGCCGGCAAACCTTCTGCTTGGGGGGCGAGCATTCCCGCGGCTGCATGGAGCGCTGCTTCCCGAAACCGGCGACTGAGAACGGTGGGCCGTGCCCCCCGCCATGCCAATTCGATGGCGATCGCCAGCCCCATGGTGCCGCCACCAATAATCAAAATGTCCCGCTGTTCATCCCCCAGGATCATTCTTGATGCGTCAATACCAACTTACCCATTTGTTTATCTTGGCATCTGCCACCCCTTAAGGGTAGCCCAAACTTCATCGGACAAGACGTGCTCAGCCTACTGTCTTGAGGTGAACCCGTTATAATTTAAGAGCGATCGCGGTGGATTTGCTGCCGCTGTGTGGTAACTGTCCATGATCTCATCCGGCTCTCACTACCCGATCTTTGGTCCTGAAATCCGTTGTCCCCACTGTCGGCAAGTCATTCCCGCCCTGACCCTCACCGATACTTACCTGTGCCCGCGCCACGGCCCTTTTGAAGCAGATGCCAAAACCGGGGAATTGATGCACCTGCAATCCGGTCGCATTTGGCGTCTCTGGGAAGGCGAATGGTATCGCCAGCACACCCACCCCGACGGCATTCGCTTTGAAATCCACGATGCCCTCGATCGTCTCTACACCCAAGGCTACCGTGCCACCAAAGTCATTATTGCCGAACGCTATCGGGATCTCTTTGGCGCCTACCTCGAACGCAGTACCCCTTGGCGAGGCGCCACAGATTCGCAAATGCTGCGCCTGTTTGGCTTGCCCGTTGAGTTTAGCCCCCCCGCTAGCCAAGAGGAGCGCTGGGATGTGATTAACTTTGATCTGGAAAAAGAACCCGGTGCCCCCCTTCGCCCCCCCTATTTTCGGATGTTTGACTAGTGATGCTCACCCTCGCCGACTGTGGCGAACTGGAATTGATTGCCCGTCTGCGCCCCTATTGCAACACGCAATTGGTGGGCGATGATGCGGCTGTCCTGTCGCCGCCCCCTGGTGAGCAACTCATTGTGAGTACCGATACCCTCGTGGAGGGGGTGCACTTTAGTTTGGGCATGAACGATACCCCAGTCACCATGACACCTCAGGACGTTGGCTGGCGATCGCTAGCCGCCAATTTATCAGACCTTGCAGCCATGGGGGCATTGCCCTTGGGGTTAACCGTGGGTCTAGCCGCACCTCGCAACTGTCCTGTGGCAATGATTGAGGGCATTTACCAAGGGATGGCTACCTGTGCTCAGGCCTACGGCACCAGTATTATCGGTGGTGATACCTGCCGCTCTAGTGTCCTCAGTCTCAGCATCACAGTCTTGGGCAGTGCCCCGCCAGAACGGATTATTTATCGCAATCGCGCTCAAGTGGGGGATGTCATTGTTGTAACGGGTGTTCATGGGGCCTCCCGCGCCGGTCTCGAATGCCTTTTGTATCCCCAGGGGGCAGGCACCGTCCCTGCCGAACTGCGGCAGGCATGGATTCAAGCCCATCAACGTCCCCGACCGCGGTTGGATATTGTCCACTGGCTGCGCCAACAGGTGCCGCCGCCGCGTCTTGCCGGCATGGATAGTAGTGATGGTCTGGCAGCTGCCGTCCTGCAAATCTGTCAAGCCAGTGGGGTGGGGGCGATGCTTTGGGCAGAGCAGATTCCAATCGTGGACTATGGCGATCGCCTGCAGGCCCTGAACTGGGCGCTCTATGGCGGTGAGGATTTTGAATTGGTATTGTGCCTTTCTCCAGAATGGGCTCAGGATCTCTGTGGCGCAGCGGGTGAACGCGCCGCCATGGTCGGGGAAATTATTCCTGAAAAAAGGGTGCAACTCAGGCTCAATGGTGAATTATTACCCGTCCAAGTCGATCGCCTCTTTCAGCACTTTTAAGGGGTTCGTGGGTTAAAGCACAGCGACAGTGGCAGCAATGGGTGTGCAGGGAAGGGGCAGCCGTCAAGGAATATTACAAAAATTCATAAAACTTGGGGGCGATCGCCAGCAAGTCCCCATAAATTTATACATTTCTTAAAAAAATGCCGAGCCACCCCCGAATCGTTCTAATCTAAGTTAGCGCGTTAACTAAAAGTAAAGGGAGCCTCTTAGTAACCATGGTTGTCAAAGCAAGTGGTGGAAGCTCGGTTGCCCGCCCGCAACTTTATCAAACAGTCCCCGTTTCAACGATTATCCAAGCCGAGCAGCAGGATCGCTTCCTGAATCGGGGTGAACTGGATGAACTCGCTGTTTATCTGCGCTCCGGGGCAAAACGCCTTGAAATTGCCACCACCCTCACTCGCAACGCCGACATCATTGTTTCCCGGGCTGCCAACCGCATCTTTGTCGGTGGTTCCCCCATGGCCTTTCTCTCCCGTCCCCAAACTGAAGAAGCCCCCCAATTCACCACTGGGGCAAGGGGCGAAGCCATTGACATGAAAGAAGCCATGAAGCTGGGAACCGCAACCTATGTGGACACCCGTGGTGGATTCCTAGAGGGATTGCGCTCCATCTTTAGTGCCTCCGGGGGCGGTGCACCCGTGGGGTTCAAACCCATCAACATTGCCCGCTATGGCCCAGCTCGCATGGAAAAATCCCTGCGGGACTTGGATTGGTTCCTGCGCTATACTACCTACGCCATTGTGGCCGGTGATCCCAACATTCTGGCGGTGAATACGCGCGGCTTGCGGGAAATCATTGAGGCTGCCTGCTCTGCCGATGCCACGATTGCTGCTCTGCAGGAAATGCGGCGGGCGGCTCTCAGCTATTTTGAAAAAGACGCCGAAGCCAAGGGGATTGTCGAAACCTACTTTGACGTTTTGATCAACGAATTTATTGCCCCTGCCCCCTCTGATAAAGTGCGGCAGCGCAACTCCACCGATCTGCAGGGTCTGCAACTGCCACAGATTTACTTCAATGCCGCCGAGCGTCGTCCCAAATTTGTGATGAAGCCGGGGCTATCCGCTGCCGAGAAGAATGAAGTGGTTAAGGCCGCCTATCGGCAAATCTTTGAGCGCGACATCTCCCGCGCCTACGGTTTGGGTATCTCTGACTTGGAATCGAAGGTGAAAAATGGCTCCATCTCTATGAAGGAGTTCATCCGCCAACTGGCCAAGTCACCCCTCTATCGCAAAAACTTCTATGAACCCTACATCAACAGCCGTGCCCTAGAACTCGCCTTCCGCCACATTTTGGGGCGTGGGCCCTCTAGCCGCGAGGAAGTGCAAACCTACTTTGCCATTATTTCCAAGGGGGGGCTCCCTGCCTTGGTGGATGCCCTTGTGGATTCCAAGGAATACAGTGACTACTTTGGTGAGGAAACGGTCCCCTATCTGCGGGGTCTGGGTCAAGAGGCTCAAGAGTGCCGCAACTGGGGCGCCCAACAGGATCTCTTCAAGTACAGTGCGCCCTTCCGCAAAGTTCCCCAATTCATCACTACCTTTGCTGCCCAAGATCAGCCCCTACCGGATCAACACCCCTACGGTGCCGGCAACGATCCCTTGGAAATTCAGTTTGGTGCCATCTTCCCGAAAGAGAAGAAAAACCCCAGTGCGCGGCCCCAACCCTTCAACAAAGACACCCGCCGCATTCTCATTGCCCGGGGGCCAGGGATCAATAACCAAGTCAGCAATCCTGCGGCCCGCGGGGTTGCTCCTGGCAGCCTGGGGCCAAAAGTCTTTAAGCTAGACCAACTGCCCAGCATCAATGCCCGCATTGGCAAGCGCGCGATCGCCACGGGCGGCAACAGTGTCAAATTTGCTGAAAGTTCAACCCAGCGGGTGATTCGTGCCGCTTATCTCCAAGTCTTTGGCCGTGATGTCTATGAAGGGCAGCGCCAAAAAGTCGCTGAGATCAAACTGGAGAACGGTGAAATCTCTGTCCGTGAGTTTGTGCGGATTTTAGCCAAATCAAACCTCTTCCGCAGCCTCTACTGGACACCACTGTACGTCACGAAGGCGATTGAATATATTCACCGTCGCCTCTTGGGTCGTCCCACCTATGGTCGCCAAGAGATGAATGCCTACTTTGACATTGCCTCGAAGAAAGGTCTCTATGGCTTGGTGGATGCCATCATTGACAGCCAAGAGTACAGCGAAGCCTTTGGGGAAGATACAGTTCCCTACGAGCGCTACATTACGCCCCAGGGTCTGGCTCTGCGATCGCTACGGGTGGGTACAATTGGCGAAACTGGCGTACCCCCTGAGAAAGAAGAAACGCCTCGCTTTGTCGAACTGGGGGCGGTAACCGAACTGCGCACTGAGCCAGCAATTCAGTTCCGGGCCAATCAAGGGGTGAGCAAGCGCCGCGAGCAAACCAAGGTCTTCAAGCTCACGGATCTCAACGACAAGCAAAATCTGCAACTGGTAATTCAGGCGGCCTATCGGCAGGTCTTTGAGCGGGATGTTGCCCCCTACATTGTCCGCGATGAGTTTACTGCCCTTGAATCCAAGCTCAGCAACGGTGAGATCACCCTCAAGGAGTTCATCGAAGCCTTGGGTTGCTCTGAACTCTATCAGAAGGAGTTCTACACCCCTTACCCCAACACCAAAGTCATTGAACTGGGTACCAAACATTTCTTGGGGCGGGCACCCGTTGATCAAGCGGAAATTCGCCGCTACAACCAAATTCTTGCCACCCAAGGCTTAAAGGCCTTTGTCCAAGCCCTCGTCAGTAGTGCTGAATACGCTGCAGCCTTTGGTGAAGATACGGTGCCCTATCGTCGCTTCCCCACCTTGCCAGCGGCCAACTTCCCCAACACTGAGAAACTGCACAATCAACTCACGAAGCAAAGTGAGGCGATTGTCGTGCCCAGCTTTGCGCCGGTCAAACCTCGCCTCGATAATACGAAGCTGCCGCTGCTCAGTCGGGCGATCGCCGAGCAAGAAGCTAAAGCCCGGCAAGCGGATCCCAGCAAGCCCCGCTTTATCGAATTGGGACGCTCCTTCCGCAATGGCGATGGTCAATCCGTGGAAGTGGGGGTCGGTACCACCCGTCGCCGTCCCGCTCGTATTTTCCGCATGACCGTGGGTGCCCCTAGTGCTGAAGTGGAGCTGGTGATCAATGCCATCTACTGCCAAGTGATGGATGTCTTTAGTGGCCAAGTGCCGAGCCAGTTCCGGCGCCCTGATCTGGAAAGCCGCCTCCGCAATGGTGAAATTACCGTCCGCGAGTTTGTGCGCACCTTGGCCAGCTCAGAGATCTATCGCAACCGCTTCTACACCCCCTATCCCAACACCAAGGTGATTGAGTTCCTCTTCCGTCACCTCCTGGGTCGCGCCCCAGCCACCCAAGCGGAAATTCGCCAATACAACAAAATCTTGGCGGATCAAGGCCTCAAGGCTGCTGTCGAAACGATGGTGAATAGCCCTGAGTACAGCCGCTACTTTGGCGAAGATGTCGTGCCCTACAAACGCTTCCCGACGCTGCCAGCGGGCAACTACATTGGCAGTGTTAAAGCCGATGCCGACTTGGTGAAGCAATCCTGGTCGAGCCTCTCGCCCTCATTGGTGGGGATTCAGCCCAGTCATCGCGACTAGGGTACGCTGCCACTAACCACTTGTGAATCAATCTACTAGCGGATGCTCCTGTAGGGGTGTCCGCTTTTTGGCGCGACAAGACCACGTTAAAATATCTTAAAGATTTTCAATTCTGAAAAACCCGCAAAATCCCGTTCTGGTAAGGGTTGGCAGTCTTTCTATAACCAGTAAAAAAATGATAGAGTACAAAAAATTCACATTTTAATTTCTATCCATTGCTGTCCCCATTGAGTAGGAGTGTCCGTTACTTTGGAGACCCACAAAGAAAAGATACTCGTTGTTGACGATGAAGCGAGTATTCGTCGCATCTTAGAAACTCGGCTGTCAATGATTGGCTATACCGTCGTCACTGCCGCCGATGGCGAGGAAGCCCTGACCACCTTTCGGCAGGAGCAGCCAGATTTAGTGGTGCTTGATGTGATGATGCCGAAACTAGATGGCTATGGCGTCTGTCAAGAACTGCGCAAGGAATCGGATGTCCCGATTATTATGCTCACTGCCCTTGGCGATGTTGCCGATCGCATTACGGGGCTAGAACTGGGGGCCGATGATTATGTGGTCAAGCCCTTTTCCCCCAAGGAGTTGGAAGCCCGCATTCGCTCGGTACTGCGACGCATTGAGAAGACCAATACCTCTGGCATCCCTAGCTCCGGGGTGATTCAGGTGGGCAATATTCGCATTGACACCAATAAGCGGCAGGTCTACAAGGGGGATGAGCGCATTCGTCTCACGGGCATGGAATTTATGCTCTTGGAATTGCTGGTAGGACGCTCGGGCGAGCCTTTCTCCCGTGCAGAAATTCTGGAGCAAGTGTGGGGGTACACCCCCGAACGCCATGTGGATACACGGGTGGTGGATGTCCACATTTCCCGCTTGCGGGCTAAATTAGAGGAAGACCCCAGTAATCCAGAATTAATCTTGACCGCACGGGGCACAGGGTATCTCTTTCAGCGCATTACTGAACCGGGAGAAGCAAGCAACAAAAATCAATAGCTGCTTGGCTTGAGGGTGAGCCATGAATCAAAAACGCTGGCGCTGGTCAGAGGTGGTGGGTCTAGGTCTGACGGCTGTGGCTCTAGGCATTGTTGCCTTTATGCAGCAGGATGCCCTGCGTCGATTACAAGCTCAAACGGGCGAACAATTCACCGATGCCGAATATGAGCGCCAGAATGCTCAAACCATTACTCAAATGCAGCTTTTGGCAAAGTTACCTTCCTTTGGGTTTGACAATTTAGTTGCCGATTGGGCATTTTTGCAATTTCTGCAGTTTTTTGGGGATTCTGCTGCCCGCCAAGTCACGGGTTACGACGACGTACCTGCTTTCTTTGAGGTGATTATTGCCAAGGATCCCGGCTTTGCCCAAACCTATCCCTACCTCTCGACGGCAATTACGGTGTATGCAGGACAGCCACAAACCGCTGTGGCTTTGATGGATCGGGGGCTGGCTGCTATGGATCCCGCCTATCAACCAACGGCCTACCTGGCATGGGTGTTTCGCGCCATGGATGAATTGCTCTTTTTGGGCAAGGGCCGAGCGGCAGCCGCGTCCTACGATCGCGCGGCGGCTTGGGCAGAATTGAATCCCGATCCGCAAGTACGCGCGGCGGTACCTTATTATCGCTCCTTGGCCCAAACGCTACGGCGCAATCCTGACAGTCGCATGGCGCAAATCAATGCCTGGATTTGGGCGCTGGTGAATGCCGTGAGCGATCGCTCGCGACAAACGGCCATAGAGAATATTGAACGCCTAGGGGGCAAAGTCTCACGGCTGCCCGATGGCACTTGGCAAATTCGCCACCCTGAAGATCTGCGGTAACCCCCATGGAGCGGACTATTGCCGAAATTAATGAAAAGATTACAGCAGGCAAAGCCACGGTTTGGACCCTCGCTGAACTCAAGGCCCGCCTTCAAAGCCTGAGCATTGCTGAAGCAGCCCGCCAAGTGGATGTGATTACCACAGGCACGTTTGAACCCATGGAATCCTCGGGAGCAATTATTAACTTGGGACCGACCGATCCGCCCATTAAACTGCGGCAGTGCTGGTTCGATGGCATTCCCGCCTACAGTGGTTTTGGCGCTGTGGATCTGTACCTTGGCGCGGCCCAATCGCTGGATCCCAACTCTGAAGGGGGAGAAGCCGACAGTCTGCGGGAACGGGGGGGTGGCCATGTCATTGCCGATTTGATTGCGGGTAAGGCCATTCCCCTACGGGCAGTGGGCTATGTTACGGATTGTTATCCCCGCGCCAGTTTAGAAACGGTGATTAGCAAAGACACCATCAACCAGTTCTATCTCTATAATCCCCGCAATTTGTATCAAAACTTTATTGTGGGTGTGAATGGGGGCGATCGCCCCCTCTATACCTATCTCGGTCCACTGCAGCCGCAATTGGGGAATGCCGTTTATGCCTGTGGCGGTGCCCTCTCACCGCTGTTGAATGATCCCTACTTGCGATTGGTGGGGATTGGCACGCGCATTTTCCTCGGTGGTGGCATTGGTTATGTGGCCTGGGAAGGCACCCAACACTTTCCGTTGCAAAAACGTCTGGCCAACGACACCCCCATTGGCCCCGCCGCAACCCTTGCCCTCATTGGTGATGCCAAACAGATGGATCCCTTTTGGGTGCGCGGTTGCTATTTCAAGCACTATGGGGCGTCTCTGATGCTGGGGGTGGGGGTGCCGCTGCCGGTGTTGGATCAAGAGGTCATTGCCCGCTGTGCCATTCGCGATGAGGACGTAGTGGCACCGGTTATTGATTTTTCAATTCCTCGCCGGGTACGTCCCACCTTCGGCCTGGTCAACTATGCCCAACTCAAGTCGGGCAGCATCAAAATTGAAGGCAAAACCGTGCGCACTGCTCCCCTGACCAGTCTCTACTTTAGTCAACGCATTGCCGAAGTCCTCAAGGATTGGATTCACAGTGGTCGTTTTACCCTCACAGAACCCATTGCCCCTCTGCCGCGCGATCGCGCCTTTTTGCCGCAACAACCTTGGATGCCCGCTGTCAGTGAGGATTAGTGGGGGTGGCAACCTTGCTTTCGCTATACTGACAAATAGTTCAACTGCCTTGGCCTTGGAATTCGCCAGTGCCTGACCTAGTGATTCAGGCTACTGCTGAACTCTTGCGGATGGGTGTTTAATAAAGATATAGGAGTCTGGATGCCAGCGATCGCGGGCAACCCAAAAGTTGCATCCTTCATCAGCTCAAATCCGTCATAGGTGTTCTTACGGTTGTTGCATGTTCTAGTTGTGTGTCAGTCTCAGGATTAGGGTAGAGGTCAAGGGCTGTGCAGTATCTCGCCGAAGTGATTAAAAAAACGGGTTTTATGGGGACGAGATCCGAGTTGAAGTTGTTGATGCGTGAGCAGTCGGGCTATTGGCACCCTGTCCCCCAAAACGAGGAAACGATTCCCTTTGACAATAGTCGCGACTACGGCAATGGCGTGCTGGTCTTTGTAGAAATGGCCGCCAACCGCCAAATTCAAAACGTAGATGAAGCGGCTCGCCGCCTCACGGGTATTTTGCACGGCTTTACACGGATGCGTGAGCGTTTCCAAAGTCAAGAGGAAGAAATTGAAGGCTGGAAGCAATCCCTCTTGTATCAGGCGGAAGCGCTTAATCAACGGGAACAGGAATTTGAGCAGCGCAAAGAAGAACTTCAAGAACTAGAGGCGCAACTGGCTGGAGCTGAAGAGCAACTGGCACAACTCAACAAACTACGGCAGGAATTGACCGCAGAGGAAGAGCGGATTCAAGCGGAACGCCAAGCCCTTGAAAATTTACGCCACCAAGTCCATCAAGAGCAGCAGCGCTGGGAACAATTGAAATCAAGCCACACCGTTGGCCTATCCCCAGAACAAATTCGCCAAGTGGACTTGATCTTGCAGCAGTTGGCAGAAACCCTCAACAGTAGTGGACGTCCCCAAATTGCGGAATGTTTTCAAATTTTAGACCAGCAGCAGGCCCTGCTGAGTCAATACTGGCAGCAACTGGAGCAACTAGAGCAGGAAGTGAGCCAACGGCAAGCCACCCTAGAGCAGCAACTTCAAGCTTTCCATGCAAAGGAGGAGACCTGGCGCACCGCTCAAGAACAATTTTGGCAAGACAGTCGGGCGATCGCCCTGCAGGAGGAACTCTGCCGCTACAAACAGTCCGTTCTCGAAAAAGAACGCCACCTCCTTGCTCAACAGGAGGAAATGATCCAGCAAATGCGCCAAGCCATGGTCAGTGATCTCACAGAGGCAGTGGATGTGAATGCCCTGATGAAAATGCCCATGGAGGAACTCGAAAAAGAAGTGGCCAACCGCGGCAACGACCTCAAGCGTGCTTCTGCCTTTGTCAACGATCAAGAAGAAGAGCTCAAAATGGCTCTGGAGTCCCTAGCAGAACTGGAGCAAAAAGTTAAAGAAGCCAGTGACTTTGATCGTCTGCAACTGGCGGGGGAACTAGAGGATGAGCGCCAGCGCTGTAATCTGCTCAATCAGGCCCTTGAGGGACAACGGCAAAATATCCGTGAAAAAGAAGCGATCTACAAAATTCACAAGCAAGTGCTAGAGGCCCGCAAGGATCCGGCCTCGCAGCAGGGCATTAGCCTCATTCCCATCCTCAGTGAACTTGAACACCAGTTTCAGGAGTACAGTGTGGCCGTCAATCAACTGGCAGAGGAATTGCAGTACGCCTATACCGATCTAGAAAGTTTGCGCCACGACCTCGAAGAGCGCCGCAAGCTGCAACAGCAGCAAAAAGATCAACTGAGCCAAGAAGAACAGGCACTGATTGAAGAACAACGCTTCCTCGCCGCCAAACGGGGGCAGGCGAATCTGCTGCGGGAAATTTTACAACCCGTGCAAGATCGTCTCAATCACCTGCGCCACAGCTTAGAGGGACTCAACCAAAATATCCTCAATGGCCGTCCCGGTGCCCTCATTTCTGAGTTGCAGCAGGTGGTTATGAATCTGGGGCAGGGGGCTTAGCCCCTAATTGCGCTGCCGCATGGCATCTCGGACTTTGGTTTCCCCTGTGGGGTTATTTTGCTCACGGTAGAGCTTCAAAGCCACTTGATAGGCACGGCGGGCCTCCTGCTGCCGCCCTTGGGCTGCCAAGGCTTTCCCCAGGCGGTAAAATCCTTCGGGATCCTTGGGGTTGATCTGCGTGGCTTGACGATAAATCGCCGCCGCTTCCAGGGGATGATTTTGCTGCATTAACAGCTCACCAAAACTGAAGTAAGTGGCGACCCGTTCCGGTTGCAGGGTGATCAGGCGGCGGTAGGCTTGAATCGCTCGCTCGGGTTGATTTGCCGCCGCGGCCAGTTCGGCCACCTGTTGGAGTAGATCCGCATCCCGCTGACCCAAGTTAGCAGCGCGATCAATTGCCTGCCAGCCATTGCGCGGATCGCCGGCCGCAAGAAGTGCCATTCCTAAATTGAGTTGAATTGAGGCATTGCCAGGGGCGAGGGCTGCCGCCTGTTGCAGACGACTGAGGGCTTCAGGAATATTGCGTTGTTGCAGCAGCAAAACGCCTAATCCCTTTTGAGCTGTCCAATTGCGGGGGGCAAGACGGAGGGCGGCGCGGTAGGCCTGTATGGCACCTTGGGGATCTCCCATGCGGACGAGAATCACCGCCAGTCCTTCATAGGCTTGAGGATTACGGTTATTCAGGCGGATGGCTTGGCGGTAGGCGGCAGCAGCACCGTCATTTTCCCCCATCATTCCCAGACTATAGCCTAGGGCATAGTAAAAATCAGCGTTTTGTGGATCCAACTCAATCGCGCGTTGGTAAGCACGGGCAGCTTCGGCAAATTGGCCCTGCTGGGCATAGATGTAGCCAATGGCAGAATGCACGCGGGGATTACGGCTCTCACTCTGGAGCAGTTGCTGATAAATGGCCAAGGCTTGGGCATAGTTTCCTCCTGCCACTAGCCGCTGCCCTTCCTGCATCAGCTGGCTCACTTGGCTATTGGCGTGGACCGGCGATGCCACCCAAAGGCTAAGACTGGCAATACTAGCCCACAAAAGGGAATTGCAGCGCATTGTGAGTGAGTCCTCCTCGCAAACGTTAACCCCAACTTAACGGTTGTTTACAGCTCCCTTAAGAGATACTGCAAATTCCGCCAAGGGCGATCGCCAAGGGTTAAGAGATCTAGTTAAAGCAAACCAAGGGTCTATTCTGGACAATTTTGACCCCCATGGCAAATCAGGCGAATTAGTAAGGTAGGTGTCCGATGGCGAGACGATGCAACATTGCCCTGGTGGGCAACTACAACAGTGGCAAAACCACCCTCGCAGAAAGTATTTTGCGCCTTACCCACGCCACCAACGGGAAAGCCAGTAGTCTTCTGGATACCAGTCCTGAGGCGCGCGATCGCCGGATGGGCGTGGAACTGAATGTTGTCCATACCCAGTATGGGGAGCTAGACCTCACCCTTCTCGACTGTCCCGGCTCAGTGGAATTGCTCCAAGAAACCCTCAATGCTCTTGTGGGTGTGGACATGGCGATCGTGGTCTGTGAACCCCTTAGCGATCGCGCCTTTACCCTAACCCCCCTATTCAAATTCCTCGATGACTGGCAAATTCCCCATATCCTTTTTCTCAACAAGATGGAGCGTGCCCATGATCCCTACATGGAGATTCTAGCCGCCTATCGCCAAGTGTCCAGCCGTCCCCTTGTGCCCCACCAGTACCCCATTTGGCAGGGGGATGATCTCTTGGGCTACATTGACTTGGTGACGGAGCAGGCCTATCACTACCATGCGGGGGCAGCGGCGGACTTAGTCCCTTTTCCTTCGGAGTTACAAGCCGTCGAACAGGCGGCACGGGCAGAGCTACTGGAGGCTCTGGCCAACTACGATGATCACCTCCTCGAAGAACTCCTGGAGGATATGGCGCCACCGGAAAGTGAAATCATAGCGGATTTGCGCTGGGAGTTGGGAGCCGACTTAATTGTGCCCGTCTTTTTTGGCAGTGCCCAAACGGACTATGGTGTCCGTCCCCTCTTGGCAGCCCTCGATCGCGAAGCCCCCGAGGCCACAGCAACCGCTGCCCATCGCCAGATTAACGGTGAGGAGCCTCTCGCCCAAGTGCTCAAGACGTTCTATGTCCCCCAAGGAGGTGGCAAACTCTCCCTTGTGCGGGTCTGGCAGGGCACCTTGACCGATGGCATGGGCTTGAATGGGGTGCGCGTGGGTGGCATCTACCGTGCCCAGGGCACGCAATTAGAATCCCTGGGGCAAGCAACGGCGGGTGAGGTTGTCCTATTGGCACGACTGGAGGGCATTCGTACAGGTGAGACCCTCAGTGGTAGTGGTCAGGTACCGCCTTTGCCCTGTGCACCGCAACTGGAACCGGTCTATGCCCTGGCCATTACTCCCAGTAAACGGAGTGACGAGGTGAAGCTCACTGGCGCGCTGCAAAAACTCCTTGAGGAAGACCCGGCGCTGCGTTGGGAACAGCATGGCGATACCCATGAAATTATTCTCTGGGGACAGGGGGACATTCACTTGCAGATTGCCCTCGATCGCCTGCGTCGCAAATATAACCTACCGATGCAAACCCATCTACCCCAAGTCCCCTACAGGGAAACCATTCGCCGGGGTATCAAAAACAGCCATGGCCGCTATAAACATCAAACCGGTGGCCACGGCCAATTTGGGGATGTATACCTCGATATCGCTCCCCTAGAGCGCGGCAGCGGCTTCCAATTTAGTGAAACCATTGTCGGCGGTGTTGTTCCCAAGCAATATATCCCCGGTGTTGAGCAGGGGGTGCGCGAATCGCTGAACCAAGGTCCCTTGGGGTTTCCGATTGTGGATGTGGCCGTTACCCTCACCAATGGCTCTTACCACTCCGTGGATAGCTCTGAGCAAGCCTTTCGCCAAGCAGCCCGCCTCGCTATGCAAGCGGGAATTCCCCAGTGTGAACCGCAACTCCTCGAACCGATCATGGCGGTGCAGGTGTGGATGCCCCAAGCCTTTACCGCTAAGGTGATGCAGGCTTTGACAGGGCGGCGCGGTCAGGTTTTGGGCTACAGCGGTAAGGAGGGTTGGCCCGGTTGGGAGGAGATTCAGGCCTACTTGCCTCAAGCGGAAATGCATGACTTTGTGGTGGAGTTGCGATCGCTGACCATGGGCACGGGTGGCTTCCATTGGCACTTTGACCATCTTCAGGAAGTACCGGAGAAACTGGCCGCGATGATTGTCCAGCGCCACAAAAACGCCTAGGCGACTCCTTGAGCCGCCTTGGCCTGCAATTCCTGAAGTCGTGTGGCCATAATCTCCTGAATCTGCGCCTGCTGCTGGCGATCGCCCTCATCAAGGTCATCGGCCACAGTGCCGGGAGCGGCTTGGAATTTCTTGAGTTGACGGTCAAAGAAACTATTGGGAAAACGGCGGTACTCAACGGTCCGCTGCTCGAGGCGGGCGGTGTGGCAAAACTGGTGCAACCAATAGGCATAGGCCACATCCTCAGCCCCATAGCGAAATTGGCGAAACACCTCATCCTCTGGAAAGCCGCCAATAAACTCATGGACTTCGCGGCGCACAGCCAGATTGAGCACCAAGGTTTGCTCGAGGCTCTTGTGCCAGTAGGGATGCAGGCGATCGCGACAATAGACCCCCGTGCGCACCGCCCCAAAATAGGCCGGGGCATAGGGTTCCGGCAAGGGCTGATTCAACACCGACAAGGCCAAAAACAGGTGCTCAGGGCGGTACAGATCATCGGCATCACAAAAAAAAATCACCTCCCCTTTGGCTAAGCGCACCCCAATGTTCCGCGCTGCCGCAATCCCAACATTTGTCGGCAGGCCCACCAATTGCAGAGGGACAGCATTCGGCCATCCTGCCATCGCCACATCGCAGGTGCGATCCGTTGAACCATCGCTAATCAGGATGAATTCCCCCTCAGGGGCGTAGGGGAAGTGCTGTTGGAGGTAGCGGCAACTGGCAGCAATGCTCTCAAGGGTTTCGCGAAAGATTGTTTCGCCTCGCTGGGTTACCACATTATAGGCGGGCATCACAATCGAGAAGGAACGCAGGCCAGCAAGTTTCACAGCACCTTCCTCAGTCACTCGCCCTCATTTTCTCCCTAGGCGGGGCTTCGATGCAAAAATTTCCCGAGGTGTTGACAAACCCTCCGGGTATTCGCTACATTAACTAATGCTGAGTCTTGCCCCCATCGTCTAGTGGCCTAGGACACCTCCCTTTCACGGAGGCGACGGGGATTCGAATTCCCCTGGGGGTATCCCACACTGGCAACCTCACATGAACGACTCGAACGGTGGATAGGTGATTCGCCGCTCGCCCGCCAAAGTGCCACAATACGGAAAGTAGTGCAGGAGACAAAGGATGGACTGGGCAACGCGGGTGATGCGGGTCACACCGTCGGTAACGCTGGCGATTGATGCCAAAGCCAAGGCAATGCGGGCGGCTGGCGAAGATGTCTGTAGCTTCAGTGCAGGCGAACCCGACTTTGACACCCCTGCCCACATTCGTGAGGCTGTGAAAACAGCTCTCGATCAAGGTAAAACTCGCTATGGTCCGGCGGCAGGGGAACCGGCTCTGCGGCAGGCGATCGCCACCAAGCTCAACAGCGACAACCACCTCCCCTATCGTGCGGAAAACATCCTCGTCACCAATGGCGGCAAGCAGGCCCTCTTTAACCTGATGCTGGCCCTGATTAACCCCGGCGATGAGGTGATTATTCCTGCCCCCTACTGGGTGAGTTATCCAGAGATGGTGCATCTAGCCAGTGGCACGCCAGTGATTGTGGCAACCACGCCAGAAACGGGTTATCGGATTACCCCTGCTCAACTGGAGGAGGCGATTACGCCGAAGACACGGCTCTTTGTCCTCAATTCCCCCAGTAACCCCACGGGCATGGTCTATACACCTGAGGAAATTCGGGAGCTGGCGGCAGTGGTTGTGCGGCATCAACTGTGGGTCGTTTCTGATGAAATTTACGAAAAAATTCTCTACGATGGTGCCCAACACCTGAGCATTGGCGCGGTCAGTGGGGCCGCCTTTGAGCGCACCATTGTTTGCAGTGGCTTTGCCAAGGCCTATGCCATGACCGGTTGGCGGGTGGGCTATCTAGCAGGGGCAACGGAGATTATTAAAGTGGCAACCAAAATTCAGAGCCACAGCACCTCAAATGTGTGTACATTTGCCCAGTATGGTGCCCTTGCTGCCCTAGAAGGAAGCCAAGCCTGTGTGGCCGAGATGGTGGCGGCATTTCGCGAGCGCCGTGCCTGTATGTATAAAGGCATTTCTGAGATTCCGCGGCTGCGCTGTCTCAAACCCCAGGGCGCCTTTTATCTGTTTGTCGATATTAGCGAAACTGGCTTAAGTTCGGTGGAATTTTGCGATCGCCTGCTGGAGGAGGAAAAAGTGGCCGCCGTCCCCGGTAAGGCCTTTGGCATGGATGACCACATTCGCCTCTCCTACGCCACAGGTCTGGCCACCATTGAAAAAGGTTTAAGCCGACTGGCAAAATTTGTTGCGCGGCTCTAAGCCTATAGCCGCGCCATCGGCAACGGAAACCCTGGCATCCCTGGCGCGTCAGCGGCCAAGAGCAGCGGCGAGGGATGGCAATTTAGTATTTAGTTAGTATTTAGATTAGTAACGAGTATTTAGTAATGACATCTGTAGCAATTGGAATAACACTAAGATCTACTGTAGGAGCAGTTCCCGCGAGGGGAGGGGCGGCAATGCACACCAAAGACCCCGCTCCCCCATTAGCGGCACATCGTGGACAGTGGTTGATGGCAGAACAGACCCTGTTAAAGTGCTGAGAGTTACAGTGCTTAGAGGCGGTCTTTTATGTATTTCCACGCTAGCTTAGCGGCACCAACCATCCCCGCCTGATTCCCAAGGGTGGCTCGCAAACAGTGGAGGTTATGGCGCGAGGTGGGCAGCACCCGCTCTTCCAATTCAGCAAGCATCGAGGGAAAGAAGAGATCACTGGCGGCACTAATCCCCCCACCAATAATCACTGCTTCCGGGGTGAGCACATACACAAGGCTAGCAATGCCAGCGGCTAGTTCGCGGCCATAGGTTTGCCAGAGGGCGATCGCCTCCGGATCGCCATTGCTGGCACGCTCTGCCATCTCATGGGGTTCACAGCCCCAACGCCGCCGCAGGGCTTGGGCGGAAACGTGTTGCTCAAGGGAACCGCGATTGCCACTGTTGCAGGGAGGCCCGTTGTAGTCGAGGGTAATCAGCCCCAACTCGCCGGCGGTGCCATCGCGACCAACGAACAACTCCCCATTGAGGATAATGGCGCCCCCTACCCCCGTCCCCAACGTGAGCAAAATTAAATCCTTGAACTGACTCCCTGCGCCTAGCCATGCTTCCCCGAGGCCAGCACAGTTGGCATCGTTGGCAATGACTGTGGGTTTGCCCGTCAAGTGTTCGAGGTTGTCGCTAATAGGCACTTCGTACCAGTCCAGGTTGATGGCACGGCGGGCAATGCGACCGCTGGCGTCTACCGGTCCTGGGATGCCCATACCAATGGCCAACGCCCGATCCTCACTGTCCAGTTCTTTAATCCCCTGCAAAATGGCTTTGATCACCCGTTCTGGAAAAGGGGGCTGAGGGGTGGGCAACACCAGGGAATGGTGACAATTGCCTTTAGAACTAAAACACCCCATTTTGATGGCAGTGCCACCCAGATCAACGCCAATAACGTAGGATTCACTCACAGAGATTTTGTTTGTCTCAATTGCAGGCGATCGCGGGCATCGTCGCCCAGTTGAATCGTCACATCCGATGCTAGCATACCCGTACTCTCCACCCGCACTTCTCCAAACCCCAGCAATAACTGTACTCGACGCGCTGCCGCCAAGTCCCCCTGCTGAGCGATGATCCGCGTAATTGGGATCGGTTGGGGGAATGGCTCCGCTACTAAGGGATAGGGGTAACCAGCGGTTGCCAGTTGCTCACTCAGATGCGTGACTAATGATTCTGGCAGGGTAGTATTTTGAATGGCAATCCGCACTTGGGCAGGGGAGGTCAAACCCGTCTCGCGCCGATCAGCAGTAGGGGTATCACGGAAATATTGATCCGTTAGCCAAGCAATCCGTTGGTAATTGGGCAACCAATAGCTCACTGCCACTTCATCAGTGCTGCCATTAAAGTTCCCCGGCAGCAGCAGAAACTGTACCCGCGATCGCGGCAAGCTGGTCAGGAATTGGCCCAGGCTCATCAGTTCTGCAACTGTTAAATTCGTATCCAAGTTTTCGCGAATAATACTAAGAATTTGGGGAGTACGGGCAAGGGTTTCCGGGCGAGCCGTTTGCTCCATCAATGCCCGCAAAAACATCTGTTGTCGCTGCACACGGCCAATATCGCCAAGGGCATCGTAGCGAAAGCGCAGAAATTGCAGGGCTTGGTTGCCATTCAGGTGTTGTCGTCCGGCTTGCAAATCAATACGGAGGCGCTGACTCTCATCGCGATAGCGCATAGCTATGGGCACATCCACGGTCACACCCCCAAGGGCATCAATGAGTTTCTCGATTCCTTGAACATTAATGCGCAAATAGCGATCGATGGGCACATTTCCCAACAGCTCACTGACGGTTGCTGCCGCCAACGCTGGCCCCCCAAGGGCATTGGCTTCGTTGATTTTGGCATCGCCGCGGCCGGGAATAAAGGTCAGCGTATCGCGGGGAATTGACAGTATCACTAAACGTTGCTGCACTGGGTCAAGGCGCACCAGTAGAAGTGAGTCCGATAGCCCCTCAACGGAATTAACTAGGGCATGGTAGGTCAGGTTGGGGTCGGGGGGGTGATCTAAGTCGGAGGTTAAGACCTTAGAGCCAATGAGCAATAAATTTAGCGGCTGATGGAGCCTTGTCCCCGTCCAGCGATCGCCCCCTTGAAACGCCTGCCACTCCTGACTGCTGAGTGATCGCTGCATGAGCGGTGTGCTCTGACTGAGTAGCCCCCAGAGTGCTCCTAGGCTGCCGGAGATCAAGGCCACCCCTAGCCACAACACCAATCGCCAAAATAAGACTCCTTCTTCAGGCGGAGCCGGTTGTCGTCGGCGTTGCCATCGAATAAATACCATTGCCGCGCCACCCTAAAATTCCCTTAAGCCTACCATAGAGCTCTTTTCTCCTAGGACATCCATCAAGGGTCTTCGACAGGGAGTTGCACCCTTTGGTGTCTATCTCGTCCCCATAAAAGGAACTGTCAACAAGTTGGCAGCATACAATACTTAAATACCACTCAAATATCCAACCGATCAGGAACTGATTGCGGCCAACATGCAATTTATTGACCTTGCAGAAATTCACGTCAAAGCCGGCAAAGGGGGTGACGGCATGATTGCCTTTCGCCGTGAAAAGTATGTGCCTGCAGGGGGACCATCGGGGGGCAATGGTGGCAATGGTGGCTCGGTGATTCTGAAGGCAGTCTCCAATTTACAAACGCTGCTGGACTTTCGCTATGCCCATGTTTTCAAGGCAGAAAATGGCCAACGGGGCGGCCCAAATAACCGTACCGGTGCCTGTGGTGCAGATTTAGTGATTGAGGTGCCCTGCGGCACAATGGTCTGGGATTCAGAAACCGGGGAATTGCTGGGAGACCTTACGACCCCTGGTCAAACGCTGCTAGTGGCTAGGGGAGGCAAAGGGGGGTTAGGGAATAAGCACTTCCTCAGCAATCATCAGCGGGCACCCGACTATGCCCTACCGGGCTTGGAGGGGGAAGAGCGGCATCTCCGCCTAGAACTGAAGCTACTGGCCGAAGTGGGCATTATTGGCCTACCTAACGCGGGCAAGTCCACCCTGATTTCAGTCCTGTCCGCAGCGCGACCCAAAATTGCCGATTATCCCTTTACAACCTTGGTGCCCAATTTAGGAGTTGTCCGCCAACCCAATGGTGACGGTACTGTCTTTGCCGATATTCCCGGTCTGATTGCCGGTGCCCATGCGGGGCTGGGGCTCGGCCATGAGTTTCTCCGCCATATTGAGCGCACCCGTCTGCTGCTGCACTTGATTGATGCCACAGTTGAGGATGTGGTGGCTGCCTACCAAACGATTCGCGATGAGTTGGTGGCCTACGGGCACGGCTTGGGCGATCGCCCCCAAATCGTGGCTTTGAATAAAATTGATGCCCTAGAGGCCTCGCAAATCACGACTATTCAAGAGACCCTCGCTGCCTACGTGGGTCAACGGGTTTTTGCCATCTCGGCGGTAGCTCGTCAGGGGTTAGAGCCTCTCTTAGAGGCTGTTTGGCAGGAACTGGGGGTCAGCGTTTCCCAGCAGTATTCTTAATTGCGACGGGTGCGGTTGAGGAACTACCGAGGAAAAAATGAACACCAGAGGACACCTTGTCTCGGGTGCGATCGCCCTTGGAAGTAGTCTGATTGTGGGTCTGGGGGTTCCAACTCTAGCCCAGCCATCCCCCCCGCAATTTCAGGAACTGGTCAATCAACTTGATGAGCAAATTTATCAACTGCGGAAACAAGGCGATGTGCAGGCTGCTATCCCCCTCGCAGAGCGCCTTGTGACCCTCGTGGAAAACACCCTAGGCCCCAACCATACCCGTTTGGCAGCGAGTCTCAACGAGTTGGCAAAGCTCCATGTTGACCAAGGAAATTATGCAGCAGCCCTCCCCCTCTATCAGCGGGCATTGGCTATCTATGAGCGGGCTGGGGGCTCAGATCAACCAGAGGTGGCAGCAATACTCAATAACTTGGCCAATCTCTACCGTGCCCAAGGGAACTATGATGCTGCGTTGCCAGTGTTCCAGCGGGCATTGGCGATCGCCGAAAAGGCTCTAGGGTTAGATCATCCAGAGGTGGCTATCACTCTCAATAACATGGCCCTGCTCTACAGCGAGCAAAAAAACTACACAGCGGCTGTGTCCCTCTACCAGCAGGCCTTGGGCATATTGGAGCGCGCCTTTGGGCCAAAGAATCCCCTCTTTGCAACGACGCTCAATAATTTGGCAGGCGTCTATCGAGCCCAAAAAAATTATGGGGCTGCCCTGCCGCTGTACCAACGCGCCCTTGAGATTCGTGAGCAGATCTGGCCCGCCGGTCACCCCGATATTGCTGCTAGCTTGAATAATTTAGGTACGCTCTATTTTGAGCAGCGCAATTACTCAGCCGCCCTTCCTCTATACCAACGAGCGGTGGCGATCGCCCAATCTCGCCTAGGGCCCAACCATCCCAATACTGCCCTTGCCCTGAGTAACCTTGCTGCTGTCTATTGGCAGCAGGGAAATCTACCGCAAACCCTGGCGTTATTCAAAACCGTGCAGGCGATCGAAGAAAAAAATCTTAGTCAAAATCTGATTGTGGGTTCTGAGGATTACAAGCGCAACTATTTGACAACCTTTCAAGACAGCACCAATGCCATTCTCACCTTCCACCTTCAGAGTCTGCCCCAGAATCCTGAGGCCGCTGCCCTTGCTTTGACAACTCTCTTGGGTCGCAAGGGGCGATTACTGGATTTTCTCAGCCAAAACCAAGCACGATTGCAGCGCCAACTGGCTCCCTCAGATCAAGCTAAACTTGAGCAGCTCATTGGACTGCGCGCCACCATTGCCAAACTCGCCTTTGCCGCCACAGAACCGGCAGCCTTAGCCCAAGTGCAGCAGCTGCAGGCTCAGGCCAACCAACTGGAGGCCGAATTGAGTCTCCGCAGTGCTGCCTTTCGCGAATTGACTGAGCCAGTGACCCTCGCCGCTGTGCAACGGGCTATCCCTGACGATGCCGTTTTGATCGAGTTTGTTCGTTATCGCCCCTACGATCTGACGACGCAGCGATTTGTGGAGCCGCGCTATGCCGTGTACGTCTTGGCCCCTAGGGGGCAACCCCAGGGCAAGGACATTGGCGCTGCAACTGAAATTGAGGATCTTGTCCGCCAAACTCGGTTGCGATTGGCCGATCCTCGCTTGGTCAAAGATGCTGTGCAACAGCCCGCCCAAGCCCTGACCCAGCGGCTGATCACGCCGATTCGTCCATGGATTGGTAAAGCCACCCACTTGCTCATTGCTCCCGATGGCGAACTCAATACCATTCCCTTTCAGGCGCTTGTGGATGCCCAGGGGCGCTACTTAGTGGAATCCTATCTGATCACCCTGCTGACCTCTGGGCGCGACCTCCTGCGTCTGCAGTTGCCACCAACCTCTGCTCAACCCCCCTTGATTGTGGCTGACCCCAGTTTCAGTCATGCCCTTGAGAATGTCTCGCCGTCGCTATTGACCCTGCGTTCTGTTGATTTGCGGGATTTGACCTTTGCGCCCCTCCCCGGAACGGCTGAAGAAGCGCAGGCGTTGAAGACGCTTCTCCCCCAAGCCCAGGTGTTGATTCAAGCGGCGGCTACGGAGACAGCACTCAAGCGGGCAAATTCCCCCAAGATCCTCCATTTAGCAACCCATGGCTTCTTTTTGAGCGATTTAAGCAGCAGGGGCGTCTTGGAAAACCCCCTCCTCCGGTCAGGTTTAGCCTTAGCGGGCTTTAACACACGCCAGAGGGGTTCTGCAATGGATGATGGTGTGCTCACTGCCCTAGAGGTCACGGGGATGAATCTCAGGGGCACGGAGTTAGTCGTGTTATCCGCCTGTGATACGGGGCGAGGCGAGGTGGTGAATGGGGAGGGAGTCTATGGGCTGCGGCGGGCTTTCACCTTAGCTGGGGCGCGATCGCAAGTGACTACACTGTGGAAAGTGGCGGATCAAACTACCCGCGAAATAATGGTTGCCTTTTACCAAAACCTGCGCCGTGGCATGGGGCGAACAGAAGCCCTGCGGCAAGTCCAGCTGCAGCGACTCAAGGAGGAATCTCCCTACTATTGGGCAGCGTTTGTGTCCAGTGGTGATTGGTCTCCCTTAGCATTGCCCTGATGACGATGGTTCGTGCGATTCAATACCGTCTAGCACTGTGGTACGTAGGAGTAACGGCACTCCTGCTCCTCATTTTTGCGACGGGGTTCTTTTTTTATGTGCGGGGAACCCTGATCGAGCGGATTGATGATACCCTTAGCCACGTTGTTGAGGTGGTGAGCCGCTCCCTAATTATTGACACGGGCACAGCAGCAGCCATTGATTGGCAAACCAGTCTAGGCAGTAGTCCCGTTGCGGCACTGGAGGAAGATCACATTGACCTTGAGGGGTTTACCCCAAATCAGCAGTTGGCTTGGAGCACGTTTTCAGAACCCCTTGATCTGCCTTTGCATCCGAGTCGGACGGCGCAAACGGTACAGGTGGGGAAGGATCGCTGGCTCCGGCAGATGACAGTGGCCTTAGTCGTGGGCGATCGCCTCCTGGGCTATTTGCGGGTCAGCCATCCTTGGTTCGAGGTAACGCAACCCAGTCAAGCCCTCCTCTGGGATCTCTTAGTCGGTATTACCCTCACGCTGACACTGGTGAGTATTAGTGGCTGGTTCCTGTCACGGCTAGCCATTGCCCCCTTGCAGCAATCCTATGCCTATTTGAAGCAATTTACCGCCGATGCCTCCCATGAACTGCGTAACCCCGTGGCCCTGATTCAAACCAATGTTCAAGTTGCCTTAGCCACTGCGGATCCGGAAGCCCAACGCCAACAACTCCTGGTCATTGAACGCCTTAGTCGTCGCCTCAGCCGTTTGGTGGATGATTTGCTGTTTCTGGCTCGCCAAGATAGCGGCATGATTCCCCTGCAGGCCCAACCCTGCCACCTCGATGCGATTCTTTTGGGGGTGATTGAGGAGCAGATGCCCCTGATTGAACAAAAGCACCTGCAACTGGAGTTGGAGCTGGCCGATCCCCAAACCGCAGAAGCAACAGCCTATCGCCTTTGGGGCAACCCCGATCATCTCAGCCGCCTGTTAACCAATATCCTCAGTAATGCTGTGCAATATACCCCTGCGGGCGGTCAGATTCAAGTGAGGTTGGAGCAGCAGGGTAAATTTTACCGTGTGGTAATTGCCGATAATGGACCGGGGATTCCTGCCAGTGAACTGCCCCGCCTGTTTGATCGCTTTTATCGCCTTCAGGGCACAAAGTCCGAAGGAACGGGTTTAGGGCTGGCGATCGCCCAGTCCATTGTTCAGGCCCATCGAGGTCAGATTCAGGTGACCAGCGAAGTCGGTCAAGGCACCTGCTTTACGATTCTGCTGCCAACGGAAATAAAAGAATCTAGATCGCTCTAGATCGCTGGTACGATCATCGCCAGAGTTATCCCCAAATCAGCCCATTTCATTAGGATGGCCACCACTGTGGAAAAGAAATCCCGTTCCCTTGCCCACATTGCCACCATTGTTGCCATTGCTACGCTGTTGAGTAAAGTCGCCGGCCTGGTTCGCCAGCAGGCGATCGCTGCCGAATTTGGTGTTGGCGCCGCAGTGGATGCCTACAGTTACGCCTATGTGATTCCGGGGTTTCTCTTTGTGCTCTTGGGGGGGATCAATGGCCCTTTCCACAGTTCGATCATCAGTGTGGTTCTTAAGCAACCGCCGGCAAAAGCCGCGCCCCTCGTGGAAACCATTACCACCGTTGTGGGCGCCCTATTGCTGGTGCTAACTGTCATTTTGATGGTGCTGGCGGATCCCTTGATTCAACTCATTGCCCCCGGCGCCAGTCCAGAGATCCAAGCCTTAGCCGCAGAGCAATTTCGGATTATGGCCCCCTTGGCCGTACTCTCGGGTTTGATTGGCATTGGCTTTGGCACCCTCAATGCTGCCGATCAGTACTGGTTGCCTTCCATGAGTCCCCTGCTGTCTAGCTTGGCGGTAATCATTGGGATTTGGTTCTTTGCCGACGAATTTGGCCCAGCAGTGCTCGCTTGGGGAACCCTAGCGGGGGGAGTGCTGCAATGGCTTGTACAAATTCCTGCCCAATGGAAAGCTGGCATGGGCACATTGCGATTACGTTTTGATCTCCATCGTCCCGAAGTGTGGGAACTGATCCGCCTCATGGGACCGGCTACCCTCTCCTCAGGCATGCTGCTTATCAGCGTTTATATCAGTCTCTTCTTTGCCTCCCAGTTGCCTGTGGGTGCTGCGTCGGCCTTGAGTTACTCCCAACTCCTATTTTTGACGCCCTTGGGGATTCTCTCCAATGTGATCCTTGTGCCCTATATGCCCATTTTTTCAAAGTTGGCACAGCCAGAACACTGGCCGCATCTTAAGGAACGCATTCGCCAGAGCTTGGTGCTCACGGCCTTGAGTATGATGCCCCTCGGTGGCATGATGGCGGCTTTGGCATTGCCGGCAGTGCGAGTGGTCTATGAGCGGCGGGCCTTTGATTTTCAGGCCTCCCAATTGGTGGCGGCGCTTCTGCTGGTCTATGCCATTGGCATGTTTTTCTACCTTGCCCGCGACGTGATTGTGCGGGTCTTTTATGCCCTTGAGGATGGTCGCACCCCCCTGCAGATCACCCTCTGGGGGCTGGGTGTAAATGCCCTGTTTTGCTTTTTCTTTACCCAAGCTTTTGGCGCCGTCGGCCTTGCAATGGCGACAGTGGGGGTGAATACGGTATCGTTTATTGCCCTTACGTGGATTTTGCACCGCCGTTTGGAGGGGCTCCCTTGGGGGGAGTTGATTGGGCCTTTGCTGGGAATTGCCCTAGCTAGTGTTCTCGCTGGGGGAGCAGGTTGGGGTACCCTCAAAGGGCTGGAATTGCTCTGGGGGCGGGAAGGTTTGGGGGTACAACTGGTGCAGTTGGCGATCGCCGCCAGCGTCGGCCTGATCATTTTTGCAGTGGCTATCTCGCCCCTGAATCTGCCAGAGCTGGAGTTTTTTCTAAGTAAAGTCCGGCGGTTTTTGCCCAAGGGATACCAGTAATCGGTTGCCATAGTATGCTAGTAAATCGGCCAATGACAAGCAGCGTTTTTGCGCCTCATCCCATCTGCCTCTGCCGTGGAGTACACCATGAAAGTTGTTTGTTCACAATCGATTCTCAATAGTAAACTGGCCCCCCTGAGTCGTGTTGCTCCTAGCAATCCGTCGCACCCGATTTTGGCGAATATTCTGCTGCAAGCTGAGGGTGGCCGCCTTGGACTCTCCGTCTTTGATCTCAGTCTGGGGATGCAAATCTGGCTCGATGCAGAGGTGAAGGTGCCGGGGGCGATTACCGTTTCCGCCAAGCTCTTTAGTGAGATGGTGTCGCGGATGCCCAATCGCGATATTGAGATTACGGCGGAAGATACGCGGGTGATCCTTGACTATGGCAGTGGTTTCTTTGAGATTCAGGGGATGACTGCTGAGGAATTTCCTGCGTTGCCCACGTTAGAGGATGTGACGCCCGTTACTTTAACCGCTGAGGCATTGCGGCGGGGACTTCAGGGGAGCTTGTTTGCAGCCAGCACTGATGAAACCAAGCAAATTCTCACCGGGTTACACGTGACCTTTGAGGTTGATTGCCTTGAGTTTGCGGCTACCGATGGCCACCGCCTTGCTGTTACCGTAACTGAACAGCCTGTTCCTGAAGCTCTCTCGCCGATTACGATTCCCGCAAAATCCCTCAAAGATCTAGAGCGGCTGATGGCGAAACAAGATGGGGATGTGACACTCCGCTGTGACCCCACCCAGGTGGTGTTTGACCTTGGCAATGATGCTCGCATCACCAGCCGTCTGCTGGAGGGTCAGTACCCCAACTACCGCCAACTGGTTCCCAAAACCTTTGCTCGCCAAGTCACGGTTGAGCGAGCGGCCTTGGCAGATGCCCTAGAACGGGTGGCGATTCTTGCGGCTCAAAAGAATAACGTTGTCAAAATCAACATTGATACTGAGGCTCAAGAACTCAAACTCTCCGCTGAGGCTCCGCAATTGGGAAGTGGTGAGGAGAATGTGCCGGCTCAAATTTCTGGGGAGTCAATGCAGGTGGCCTTCAACGTCAAATACCTCCTTGAAGGACTGAAGGTGATGAATAGTTCCGATGTGCAACTTCAGCTCAATGGCGAAACCCAGCCCGCGATCCTCCTCCCCCTTGGGGCAGCCCAGATGAAATACTTGGTGATGCCAATTCAAATTCGCGCTTAGCGCAGGAAGTTGCTGGTGAACCAAAAGGCAACAAAAACGCCAATACCCACCAGTTGATCCACGTTCAGGAAGACCCCCGCCAGCCCAAGCTGATAGATACCCACGGCGATCACCGTACCCAAGATCAGGGCAAGGAGGGTGATTGAAAAGGCACGGCCAAGGCGTTTTTCCTTGCGTTGCAGCCACACTAGGTTAAAGCCAATCCCCAGCGACAGCACCAAGGCCAAGGTGTCGGGATTGGCCTGAGCCAGCCCGATCGCCATCAGAACGGCATAGACGGTTGAGGTAATGGTGATGCCCCGCAGGTTGGGGGTGTCCAACTGTTGCTGCCACCACTGAAGGGCGGGATGGTTGGCAATGGGATTTGGCTTTGCTGGCGCTGTTTCGTTCAGTTGCTCAGCATAGCGAATGCGCTCAGGCACTTTGATTTTGCCCTCTTGGCGTTGCCGCAGCCGATCCATCAAAATTGCATCGTAGGCTGCTTCAATTTCGGTGCGCTGCCGTTCATCCCCCGGATGAGCCGCTAATAGCGCATCCCGTGCGTCTTTAATCTGCTCGAAAGAAGCGTCTTCCGGCACTTGCAGCTTTTCGTAGGGGTTATCACTCATGGCAAATTGATCTTTGTTCATTGGCCATTCTTACGGGCAGTATCAACAGCGGACTGAAGGCTACCCTACAGCTTTTTCGTAACGATGCCGTACCTTTCCAAGGAGCTGATCTTGCTCGTTTAGATGGATGGCACAGAAAAAAACTGCAGCGCGATCGCCTTCCCTCAAATTCTAGCGACTTCCTAGGAAAAACGAGAGAAAGTGGCGATTAAAGGGATGCAACCCCTTAAATGTAACAAATAATTTACTTTTGAGATTTTTAATTATTCTTTACAACGCTGCGGGCGATCGCCCCCCAGGAGAACAGTTTCTTGTTGCACATTTCCTTTGGCGCGATCGCGTGGCAGCCAAACTTGAGCTTTGGGGTCAGTTGGTCAGGGGATGACTTGGGGAGGGGGAACTTTTGTATTTTTGTTTAATTTGGCAATAAAAATAACAGCAAAAACGTGAAAACTAGTTTCTTAAAGAATTACTGCTTGTCTGAGAGACTTAGAGAGCCTGAAAAATTTTTTACTGATCCTCAAGGAGGCTGAAATTTTATTACGCAAAAATAATTTTCTTGACCGCTGCGGCTTCTGGCGATCGCTGGCGGACAATAGCAGTTAGGTCATCGTGTCGCTCCATTACCTAGGAGGCAAGGTCAACGTGAAACTCGCAGTGTACGGCAAAGGTGGAATTGGCAAATCCACCACCAGTTGCAACATCTCGGTGGCGCTGGCGCGGCGGGGCAAAAAAGTCCTGCAAATTGGCTGTGACCCCAAGCACGACAGCACATTTACCCTCACGGGCTTTCTGATTCCCACCATCATTGACACCCTCCAAGCCAAGAACTATCACTACGAAGATATCTGGCCAGAGGATGTAATCTACAAAGGGTATGGCGGTGTGGATTGTGTTGAAGCGGGTGGCCCTCCGGCCGGGGCAGGTTGTGGTGGTTATGTTGTCGGTGAAACCGTCAAGCTCCTCAAGGAACTCAATGCCTTTGATGAATACGATGTCATTCTCTTTGACGTTCTTGGGGATGTGGTCTGTGGTGGCTTTGCCGCCCCCCTCAACTATGCTGATTATTGCCTGATTGTCACCGATAACGGCTTTGATGCCCTCTTTGCGGCCAATCGCATTGCCGCCTCCGTCCGCGAAAAAGCGCGCACGCGCCCTCTGCGCCTTGCGGGTCTCATTGGTAATCGCACCAGTAAGCGGGATCTCATTGAAAAGTATGTGGAAGCAGTTCCCATGCCCATCCTTGAGGTGCTGCCGCTGATTGAGGATATTCGCGTGTCGCGGGTTAAGGGCAAAACTCTCTTTGAGATGGCGGAAAGTGATCCTAGTCTCAACTATGTTTGTGACTACTACTTGAACATTGCCGATCAAATTTTGGCGCGGCCGGAGGGTGTTGTGCCTAAGGATGCCCCCGATCGCGACCTCTTTGCCCTGCTATCTGACTTCTACTTGAATCCTCAGGGAGCAGAGCGTTCACTCGCTGCTGTCTAAAACTCCCCTAGAATACTCCACGCAACCCCCTCGCTGGAGTCAGTATGAACCCTGAACAACTACGGCAAAGCGCACGCAGCAAGTGGCTGGCCTACTATCAAGAAAACCGCCATTGGATTGTTCGCCTGGCCATTTGGAGTACCTACCGCGGTCAACGGCGCCCCTCCTCGAGCTTTATTTTGGCCGTGCTCACGACCCTAGAGCCCCGCCTACTGGATGCTCTACCCGTCATTGTCGAACTCACCAATGATCCCGATCGCATTATTTCTGCCCTTGGTTTGAACTTCAACCCTGACGAAGAGCTAGCCAATCGCGATAACCCCCCTCAACTGCCCCCGGAACCTCGCTTACTCCCGCCTCAGCCCTTTGTGAGTAATCGAGCTGAAGAACACAGTGAAGAGGCCGCTCAAACCCATCAAACCTAGTTTCAATAGTCTCTGAATGTGGAGGTTCTCCCTATGACTGCGACTGCTCCCAATGCCCTCAACTTTGAGTGTGAAACAGGTAATTACCACACGTTTTGCCCCATCAGCTGTGTGGCGTGGCTCTACCAAAAGATTGAAGATAGTTTCTTCTTGGTCATCGGCACTAAGACCTGTGGCTACTTTTTGCAGAATGCCATGGGGGTGATGATTTTTGCAGAACCCCGCTATGCTATGGCGGAGCTAGAAGAGGGGGACATTTCGGCACAACTCAATGATTATGAAGAGTTAAGGCGCCTCTGCCTTCAAATTAAGCGCGATCGCAACCCCAGCGTGATTGTTTGGATCGGTACCTGCACCACAGAAATTATCAAAATGGACTTAGAGGGACTGGCTCCCAAACTCGAAGCCGAAATTGGCATTCCCATTGTCGTTGCCCGTGCCAATGGTCTCGACTACGCCTTTACCCAAGGGGAAGACACGGTGCTAGCAGCAATGGCCGCCCGCTGCCCCACGCCCACAGCGGTTAGGGATCCAGAGGAGCGTAACCCGATTCAACGGCTTCTCAACTTTGGCAAGAAGAAAGAAGAAGTCCAAGCTGAATCAAGCCAGTACTACGACCACCCACCCCTTGTTCTCTTTGGCTCCCTGCCAGATCCCGTCGTCACCCAACTCACCCTGGAATTGAAAAAACAGGGCATTAAAGTTTCAGGATGGCTTCCTGCCAAACGCTATACCGAATTGCCAGTCATTGATGAAGGCTCCTATGTCGCTGGCGTGAATCCCTTCCTCAGTCGTACTGCCACCACCCTGATTCGCCGCCGCAAATGTCAACTCATTACGGCCCCTTTTCCCATTGGTCCTGATGGTACTCGCGCCTGGATCGAACAGATTTGTGCTACCTTTGGCCTTCAGCCCCAAGGTCTAGCGGAGCGCGAAGCCGAAACTTGGGAAAAACTCAGTGACTACCTTGAATTAGTGCGAGGCAAATCGGTCTTTTTTATGGGGGACAATCTCCTAGAGATCTCCCTAGCGCGGTTTTTGATTCGCTGTGGTATGCGGGTGCACGAAATCGGCATTCCCTACATGGACAAGCGCTACCAAGCGGCCGAGTTAGAACTCTTGACCAAGACCTGTGCGGCAATGGGGCATCCCCTGCCCACCATTGTGGAAAAACCGGATAACTACAACCAGCTCCAGCGGATTAAGGTGCTGCAGCCCGATCTGGTGATTACGGGCATGGCTCACGCCAACCCCCTTGAGGCCCGTGGCATCAGTACCAAATGGTCTGTGGAATTCACGTTTGCTCAGATCCACGGCTTTGGCAATGCCCGCGACATCTTGGAATTGGTGACTCGTCCCCTACGGCGCAACCACGCCCTGGCGGGATTAGGCTGGCAAAAACTTGTGGCCAATTGAGAAAAAGAACCCCCTCTGAAGGTAGCGAGAGGGGGAAACAAGCCACCCTAAAAACGTTGTTGGGGCGGTTGTAAAATTCGATTTTGGATATTGGGCGGCATACTGCCCGGCGTGGGCGAGTACTGGTAGCCAAATTCGGCATTCTGCGTATCATCAATAATCTTCGGTGTTACCATCACCACCAGTTCATTACGTTGACGGGCGTTGGTTTCCCGGCGGAAGAGTCGCCCCAGGAGGGGAATATCGCCTAGGATGGGAATTTTCGTAACTGTTGAGCGATCCTGATCTTGGATGATCCCCGCCAACATCAATGTCTGGCCATCGCGCAGGCGGATCCGCCCTGACTCCATCCGCCGTTGTGACAGAAGCGTTCCCGTAGATGGGTTTGCTACCCCCGGAAAGACGACCGAATAGGTGCCACTCGGAGCACTCACCTCAGGAGAGAGTTGCAACGTAACGAAGCCATTGTCGTCAATTTGATCCACTGTGACATTGAAAATCACCCCTGCAGGTCGAATGATGGGTCGAATTGTCTGAGACTGAAGGGCTGCCCCTGACCCTGTCCCCTGAGCTTCAACAGTGGATTCAATCCCTGAGAAAATCTCTTGAGTCAAATTGACCTGGGCAGCACTGCCCTCTTGAATTACAAGGGTTGGGTTAGTGAGGATTGTCGCATTCCCTGTGTCAATAGCCAATTGAATTTGGGCAAAAAAGTCACTAAGGAAATTACCCACTGGCGTGCCAGGAACGGGAGGTAAAGGTGTAGGGGTCAAACCACCAACATTGGGCGTGGTACCACGGATAACGCTGAGTCCATCAGCGCTGAAGATAGCTCCCCAAAGACTGCTACCAAAGTTAGTGATTAAGTCTGCATTTGCTCTCTGGCCGCGCAGTAGATTAACGTCAATAAACTTGACGTTGACCATCACCTGTCGCTTGCGGATATCAAACTGCTGAATGAGCTGGGTGGCAATTTCTACTTTGCGGGGTGTGCCAATGAGGGTGATGGTGTTCGTACGAGGATCGCCAACGACCTCCAAACCCTTTAAGAGGGTACTACGGCAAATTTGACTGACAACGCCACCGGCTGCAGATGGGACCTGAAGCTGCTCACAGCCCGTTGGCGCTTGTCCTGTATCAGGCAAGTTGGCACCATACATTTCCAACAACTGCACAGCACCCAACTGTAAGTCACCCTCACGAGTTCGAGTTTCACGGTTGAGGGCTGTTTGAGCAGTCGTTGAGGCTTGGGCACCAGCGCCGCCGGCAGTGCCAATAGTACCTCCCGTTTGCGCAACGGAGCTAATTTCCCGTGTGGTTGAACCCGCACCGAAGACTCGCATTTGATTCAAACGAATGGTGCGAACAATACGGTTTTGGGCATCGGGAGGCAAAGCTTGACCAATAAAGATGGTGCGGCCTTGGCGATTGGCTTTGAGGTTGGTGACCCGCAGCACGTAGTTGAACACATCTTGGACGGATTCGTTTTCAATGTCGAGGGAGATAGTTGGCCCGCCAGTCGTGCCCCCTTCGGGAAAGACCACGTTCAGATTGACTGCCCGCGCCAACAGAGAAAGCACTTCCCGCACGGGGGCTTCCCGCAGGAGTAAGCGGGGAATCCGCTGATTTGTGCCCAGTTGAATGACATCGGGCTCTGCGTTCAGAGGACTAATGAGCATATCTCCGACAGGTGGTGGCACCGGCCGTGGCAGAAAGGGAGGAACGGCACTGGGGCCGGGGGGTATGGCTGTGGGTTGGCCAGTGGGAGCAACTTGGGGACCGGCGGGGCCTTGAGCCGTAATGAAGTTAATTTGCAGGCCAGCGCGTCCTTCGCGGATGACCTCACCAATGGGGGCCGCACTAATGCCATTCACGGTGACGCGGATGGTTTTAGCATCCAGTTGCACCACCTCGACGGCGGAGATACCGGGAGCGGGGTTCTCTTGGCGGAAAGCACCCCCTTGGGGTAGGCGCAGTTGGCTATTGGCAATGTCGGCGATGGAGGTATTGCCACGATTGACAGTGAAAACGGCTGGCCGTAGATTCCCCTGCACGTTAAAAAGGAGCTGGATACCGTTAGCAGCAGTCACAAGGCGAATGCCGGTAATTTCTGTGGCTGCGGCCCAAGTGGGTGTTTGACCTGCAGCAATGAGGGCCGTTGTGGCCACCCCTAAACCGAGACGATGTAAAAGCTGACTCACAATGCTTGACTCCTCACGAATGCCACCAAACCTACGAAAAGAGAATGCTACTCAGTCCTAAAATAATCTACGCTGCTTCTTTGATTGCCATGCGCTATTGCTGTTGTGGTTGCTGCCGTTGTCCTTGCTGCTCACCTCCTTGGGGCTGCCCCTCCTGGGGCGGGGATGCTAAAGCGGCAATTTCCTCAGGCGTTAGGGGTACATAGGCCATAAGCTTAAATGTGGTAATCACTTCGCCGGGCTGATCAGCAACGAGTTCCATCGTCAGATTGTTAATAACGAGGAAGTTCTGCTGCTGATCAATTTTTTGCATGACCTGCAAAATGCTGGGAAATGGCCCTCGAATCGTAACGTTGGTTACCTGTTGTTTTAGTTTGGCATTGAGTTCTGGGCCAAGGGAGCCATCTTGGACAATTCCTGAAGCTGCACTATCGGGTTCAAAGGTATTGAGTTGGGCGCCACTGGTTAAGATCAGGCGGTTAAGGTCAAGGAGCAGGGTGTCAAGAGCTTTCTGGGTGGCAAAGAGCGATCGCACATCCCGATTTTCCTGCTTGGCGCGCTCTAACCCCGCAATCACATCATTGAGTTGCTTCAGGAGCACTTCCCGCTGGGAGAGGTCATTTTCCTGTTGGGCAATTTCTTGCTGTAGCTTGGCGGCTTCCTCGAGCTTGGGGGCAATGAGAAGACTGCCCAGATAGACGGCGGCTCCTAAACCGACGAGGGCAATCAATGCCCCACTCACTACGGGTGTCAGGGTGATGCCAAAGACCGTTGGATAATTTGGTGCTGCTTCCTCAACCGGGGGGCCGCCAAAATCGCCAGTTAGAGTCATTGCTCTACCACTCCTTTTTCTTTAAGAAATTGAATGCGCGCTACTAGTCCTTCAACACCATTGGCAGCAAGTTGCTCAAGGAGTTCCGATGCCGGCACGCTGGCGATCGTGGTCTTAACACTAAAGGAAACAGTGGTGATTTTCTCTTCTGCGTTACCACCGGTTGAGCGTTCAGCCTTGATTAACTGGGTGGCCTTGCCATCAAAGAAAGGAGAGCGATTTTGCAGGAGCAGTAGAAACTCACTCACGGCATCAAAGGACACCGCTGTTCCTTCGATCGTTAATTCCTGTGATGCTTCTCCCCCTTGGGTAATTTTGCGAATTTGTACCCCTGCTGGTGTTTGAGTTGCCATACTGCGCATCACCGCTGACCAAGGTTTGACCTGATTAAAGACGGTAGCAAGGGCTTTGGTTTCAGCTGCAATTTGCGCTTGCTCTTTTTTAATTTGATCCATACGTTGCAAATCCGGCGAAATTGCGGCAAGGCGATCTTGAATGGTTTTTTGCTTATTCGCCAGTTGTTGCAGCCAGAGGTTCGCACCCACTGAGCCAAGGAGAGCTAGACCCACAAAGAAGAGGGCGGCAATACTACCAATAATAATCGGTACATTACTCATTCCCGCTGCTGTGGTTGTCGCAGCAGCCATCCCCCCCACTGCGGGACGTTCTTTAAGGAGGTTAATCTCAATTGAGTACATAGGGCATGCTCCTAAGCGCCACGCAGACTAAGACCAATCACTGTACCGAGGGCAGGACGTTTTTCGAGGGGAATCTCTTCAGGGGTTTGCAGCCCCAGCAAACTAATGGGGTCAACTAAAGTGGTGGCATAGTTGAGCCGCTGACTAAAAAACTCATCCACTTGACCAATACTGGCACCCGGACCTGCAAGCAGCAACTGTGAGACCTCTAAGCTCTCCCCTTGGTTCAGGTAAAAGTCAATAGAACGGCGGATTTCATCGGCTAGATCGGAGAGCACGCGCAAAATAGCGGCACCACTGGGGTTGAGTGCCCCAGTGACATCCATCGGCTCTAGGGGAACAGTCAGATTCTCAATGAGGTCAACGCCCATCGAAGGGGGCAAGTTCATGGCACGGCTAATGGCTTCTTGCATCCGTTCCTTGCCAATGGGCACTTTGCGGTTGAACTGGGGAATGCCATCCTTGACGATGCTAATTTCTGTGCCTTCGTCGCCAATATCAATAATTGCTGCTGCTTCCCCCACAAACTGCTGTAGCGAATCCCGCAGGGTACGCATGAGGGCAAAGTTCGTGACTTCAAGGGCGGTCAGCTGCAAACCAGCTTGGGTAAAGGCATTGATGTAGGCATCGGTTACCTCGCGGGGTGTACCCACCAACAGGATTTCTACTCGCTCAATGCCATCTTCATCCAGGGAGGTTCCCAGCTTTTGGTAATCGACGTCGGCCTCTTCGCGGGGAAAGGGGAGGTAGAGGGGGGCTTCCTGCATGAGCACCACTTCCCGCAATTCGTAGTCCGGTAATTCAGCAGGCAGGCGAATCACGCGAATCACGGCTTCATTCATGGGAATGGCACTGATCACCTCCTTTTGTTTGATGCGTTTATCCTCAATCCCTTGACGGATGGCATCGGCAACGGCGCTGGTGTCAATGATACGGCCTTCTTCAATGGCGCCTTCAGCCAAGGGCACTGAGGCCATGGCTGTCATTTTTAGACCCTGCTTTTGCCGCTGAATCTGCACGATATTGACCCGCTCTGGGGTGAGTTCAATCCCCAAGCCTTGCTTTGGTTTTGCAAATAGGTTTCCCAGCACAATATCACCTACCAGTAACGGTCAAGTGTCCATGGACGAAACGACATCAAGAGTCAAGCATAAGGGGTTCACAACAGAGCAGCGCTGCACCTGCGGGGGTTATGCAAATGCCGCTATTGTTAAAGCAATCATAACCAATGGGCATCGGGTCTTTTCAATGGATTGGTATGGTTTGCAAAGTGTCTTTATGCAAAAGTGGCGGGCAACCCTGTGGGAATGCAGGACCCCTACTTGTGTACTAGGAAAAACAAAAATGCTCAGAAAAAGGCTAGCTGGTGATGGGGAGCTATAAAAGTTGCCTACAGGCGCGGGCGATCGCCCAATCCTCTTGGCTCTGAACCACGAGAACTTGCACGGAAGCAGTAGGCAGCGCAATGTTACGATCGCCTTTACCCTTTTCGTTAGCTGTGCTGTCTAACTCAATTCCCAGCCAACCGAGCCCTCGGCAGACATCGCGGCGCACACCTGCGGCATTTTCACCAATGCCTGCCGTGAATACCAACCCATCGAGACCCCCAAGAGCTGGCAAGAGACTGGCAATGCCCCGCTGTAGGGAATAGATAAAACAGTCATAGGCCAACTGGGCTTGGGTATTTCCCTGATCAATGGCCGCCAAAATCTGCCGCAAATCATTACTCACGCCAGAGACGCCCAACAGTCCCGATTGCCGATTCACCAGCCGATCCAGTTCTTCAACCGTCCGACCCCGCCGCAGCAGATAGAGCAAAATTCCCGGATCAATGTCGCCACAGCGCGTCCCCATCATCACTCCCGCTGTCGGGGTAAAGCCCATCGTGGTTTCCACGGAAACTCCCCCTTTGACCGCAGTCAGGGAACAACCATTCCCGAGATGGCAGGTAATCAGGCGCAACTCTGCTAGGGGACGCTGCAACAGGGTCGCGGCCCGCTCACTGACGTATTGATGACTAATGCCGTGGAAGCCATAGCGTTGAATACCAGCGGTTGTTAGTTCATAGGGAATGGCGTAGGTGCGTGCCACTGCCGGCAGTTGGGCATGGAAAGCAGTATCAAACACGGCCACTTGGGGCGTCTGAGGACAAATGTCGGCCATTAATTCCATCCCCAGCAGGTTGGCTGGATTATGCAGCGGCGCATACTCACTAAATTCGGTAATCGCTGCTTTCACCTGCGCATTCACTCGCACCGGTGCTTGGTAACGGCTACCGCCATGGACAACGCGATGACCGATGATCGTAATTTCTGCAAGGCTTTCTAGGAGCTTTGTCTGGCCACTGGTGAGGGTGTCTAGGAGGCTTTTGAGCCAGTCCCGTAGGCCTAAAATTCCCCCCTCTGGGTGGATTAAGTTGGCTTCATAGCGGTGGTCGGCAGTGGTTACCTTGAGATGCGCCACCGTCGGGTTTTGTCCCCAGTCGAGGAGACCTTGCCAAAGGGGAGCGGGGGGGGTAGCAGCCGTTGCCCCTATTTCAGGTGCCAACCGATACAAACAGGCTTTGAGGCTACTAGAGCCAGCATTTAACACCAGCACCGTGATCATGGCAGGCCAGTCAACGCATCGCCTCTATCCTACCCAAGCGCCTTTGGCTGGTGCAGCGCAGAACACCTTGAGGCGAAAAACATAGCCCTAGAATTGGGACAGGCATTGGGGAAGTTAGCATGTTTTGGCAAAAGCTGAAATGGCGGCGACAGGGTGTGTATCTACTGTTGTTTCTCCTGGGGGTGTTGATTGCGGCAGTGGTGCTTACCCAATTGCGATCGCACCCGATTATCCGCCCTTCCCTAAACCCGCTGCCTCAACATCCGCAAATCGCGGTACACATGAACCATTCCCAAGCCCACAGCTACCAAGAACCCTATCGCCCCTATACCCGTGCAGGCGAAGACCTTGAGGCCATCATGATTGAGCAGATTGCCAAAGCACAAAAGACCATTGATGTGGCGGTGCAGGAGTTTCGTCTACCAAATTTGGCAAAGGCTCTCGCAGCACGGCAGCAGGCAGGCGTACGGGTACGGGTGGTTATGGAGAATACCTACACTGCCCCCTGGGCAAAATACAGTGCGGCTGAAGTGAGTGCCATGGATCCAAGGATGCAGGAGCGCTATAACGACTGGAAAACGCTTGTGGATACCAACGGCGATGGTCAACTCAGTGCAGCGGAACTGAGCGATCGCGACGTGCAGACCATTCTCAACAAGGCGAAGATTCCTTGGATAGATGATACGGCCGATGGCTCCAAGGGCAGCATGCTCATGCACCACAAATTTATCGTCATTGACAATCGCCAAGTCATTGCCACCACTGCCAACTTTACCCTCAGCGATATTCACGGAGACATAGGACGACCCGATACCCGTGGCAATGCCAACTCCCTCTTAGTAATTGACAGCCCGGCTGTGGCGCGCCTATTTACAGAGGAATTTAACCTCCTGTGGGGGGATGGTCCTGGGGGTAAACCCGATAGTCGCTTTGGGGTCAACAAGCCCGTGCGTCCTCCCCAACAAGTCGCTGTTGGCGATGCCAGGGTCACGGTGCGCTTTTCCCCCACCCCAAGCTCGCAACCTTGGTCGGTGTCCACGAATGGATTAATTGGTCAAATCCTTCGTCAGGCTCGCCAAAAAATTGATATGGCGCTTTTTGTCTTGTCAGATCAGGAGTTGTCCTACGTGCTGGAGGAACGCCATAACCAAGGGGTTGCCATTCGCGCCCTCATTGACTCAGGATTTATCTACCGTGACTTTAGCGAAGCTTTGGACATGATGGGCGTGGCCATGGCCAATACAGCCCAAGTCCGACGGGGAAAGTGCTTCTACGAAGCCGGCAACCGCCCCTGGCCAAACCCAATTCAGACGGTGGGAACGCCCCTACTGCCGGAGGGGGATAAGCTGCACCACAAGTACGGCGTAGTGGACAATCGCACGGTGATTGTGGGTTCCCACAACTGGTCAGAGGCGGCCAACCGCGGTAACGATGAATTTTTGCTGGTCATCGAGCATCCGACGGTTGCAGCCCACTACGAACGGCAGTTTGAACGGCTCTATAGCCACAGTCGTCTCGGTCTGCCGCAATTCATTCGCGATCGCCTCCAGCAACAGTTGACCGCCTGTGGCGGTAAGATTGCCACCCGACCCGCTGCCGCAAATCGTGCCCGCCCGCCTAGCGCGCGGGTCAATTTGAACACGGCGACCGCCACCGAACTGGAGACCCTGCCGGGCGTCGGCCCAAAACTAGCGGCCGAAATTATCCGTACCCGCGAGCAAAAGCCTTTTAATTCCTTGGCGGATCTAGATGCCGTCCCCGGTGTTGGGCCGAAGCTCCTAGACCGCTTGCGCGATCGCGTGACCTGGTGATCGCTGCTCTTTTTGCTCTCCTAGTAGGTCACAAGGCTAGTAATAGGCACATCAGGAAGCTTTTGCCGTCCTCCTAGGTCCGTTAGTTCAACAATAAAAGCAAAGCCATGGAGTTCTGCCTGTGCTTTTTGGATAAGACCGGCGGCAGCAGCAGCAGTGCCCCCTGTGGCAATCAAGTCATCAACAATGAGCACCCGCCGCCCTGGCTCTACGGCGTCTTGATGCATTTCTAAGCGATCGCGCCCATACTCTAGCTCATACTCTACCGCATAGACAGGAGCACAGAGTTTACCCGGTTTGCGCAAAGGAATGAAACCTGCCCCCAAGTGATAGGCCAAGGGCGCACCAAAAATAAAGCCCCGGGACTCGATCCCAGCCACATAGTCAATGCCGGTGTTAGCATGTTTTTCTACCAATTGATCAATAACGTAGCGCAGCCCTGCCTGATTTTGCAGCAGCGTGGTTAAATCTCGAAACAAAATGCCCGGCTTAGGGAAGTCTGGGACATCGCGAATTAGGGACTTGAGATCCATAGGTAATCAGGTTCCAACCATTCCAGAAGCATCCTATCTAACTTTGAGCCTGGATGACTCAGGGAGTGGAATAAAAGCCGCCCCTTCAGGCGTGTAAATAATCCTTAACTGCCTACACAGGCCCTCCAAAAGCCGCCAAGGAGTCTCTCAGATGCAAATCAAACATTCAAAGTGATATAAAGAAATCTATACTTAAGCTCAATTTAGATTAGCCTTGGATTTACGATAGAAAGAAAAAAGGTTAAGCCAAGAGAAACAAGAGAACAAGTCAATGATCAAAAAACTGAAACGCTCCTTCCGCAGCCGCGGGTTTACCTTGCCCTTGGTCTTGGGAATGGGGCTGATCATGATCGTGGTTGCCCTGACGCTCCTCTCGCGATCGCAACTAGATGTCAGCACCACCAGTTTGCAAAAACAAACCCAGCAGGCCTTTGCCGTGGCGGAAGGGGGCCTGGCACGTACTCTGGGCTTACTGAATGGCAACTACCAGGTTCTGCTGCGCCGTACCTATAACCCTGCCACCAATACCAACTTTAATCCCCCCAGACCCTACCTCATTGATCGTTCAACAGATGCTACGAAAATTGGTCAGCCCAATACCAGCGGTCTAGCTGTTCCCTCTGTCAATGAATGGACGAAAGAGAGCCTGGGGTCCGCTGCTCCCCCCTGCTTTAGCCTCGATAACCTCGATACGATTCTCCTCAGCGGCACCATTGGTACACCGGTGCAGGGCAATTACCGCATCCTCTCCTATCTGTATGACCAGCCGACACAAACGGGACACCTGCTGATTGAGGGCCGCCTAGCCAATTCACCGGCCAATGCTTTTGTCTGGCAAAAGATGAACATCACAGATCGCAACATACCCGCCAACTTCCCTGGACTGCTGGCTGAAAAGATTAATCTCGGTAACAACGATGTCTTTGGCGAAGTCAACGGCAATGTCATTTGCACCAATCCCCTCAACTGTGTCGTACCGCCGACGGAGTGTCAAAATGGCCAACCCACCCAAAAGGGACTGCGACAGGCCATTGGTGCCCTGGATAACGCTACCATTGACGGCACGATCGCTATCAACAAAATTGACCTACCGCCCTTTCCTACCTCTCCTCCAACGGTGGGTAGCGTCGTCAATGGTAATGTTATACGCGATAATGTTTCCCTGACGTCCTTGCTCTCTTGGTTACGCCCCCCTCAAGATCAGGCTCCGGAAGTCTCTGAGTTTATTCAGAAAGCCCAGCAGGATGGAATTACAGAGTATAGTCAAGGTGCCTACGATCTTGGCGATCTTCCCACGCCGCAGGGTGGCGGTCAAGGCAAAAAAACAGATAGTCTACCCTTTCCCAATGACCATCGCCCCTACATTGATCCTAACCCCGCCATTCCCTTCTTCATCCCCGATCCCCTGCGACCTGGGGAGAAGATAGTCAACCCTGAAAAGGTCTATTACGCCTACCGGGTTAACAACATCAAGCTTAGCGGAAATGAAACCGTTCAGTTCGACACCAGCAACTATGCCATTCGCCTCTACGTCAGGGGCAACATCACCCTTAGCGGTAGTGCAGGGATTAAAAACACCTGTTCTCCTGACAGTTCCACCTGTGGTACCGGTGCCAATATGGGTCTTCCCAGCGGTATAGGCACACCGGATCGCCTGCGCATTTATGGCAATCCTCCCGATCCCAACAATGCTACGCCGGATCAGGAATTTACCCTCAGTGGCGGTGCCACCGCAGGCAGTCTCTTTGTCTATGCCCCCGATGCCAAAGTGGGGATTAATGGTGGCAGTAACGATCCCGATATTATTGGTGCAGTGTGGGCAAAAGAGTGGAATGGTTCAAATTCTAATAATGCGGAAATCCGGGTACCCGATCGCCTGCCCGAGGCCTTGGGTGGTCAGTATGCCAATGCTTCCATTGTGGTGGCCCGAACCATGGAAGCCAGCAACTGGAATCGCTTAGCCCAGTACTAAACTTTGGAGCCAATGTCCATGACTCACCCTAAACTCTACTTTCACGGGCTGGTGCAGCAACGTTGCCAAGGCTTTACCCTTGCGGAGGTTCTAGCTTCGATTTTGATTGTTAGCCTCTTTACCCTAGCGGCCATGCAGGCGATTGTCGTCGCTGCCTTTTTCCAGGCCAATGCCCGCAAATTTGCCGAAGCCAGTAACTGGATTCAAGATGATTTGGAAAATATCAAAATTGTGGCCTATGATCTTTGCCAGGCCAAGTTTGTTCAACGCAAGCTGGCCACTGCCGCCAATGACAACGCCACAACCCTAACCCTAGCGCTCATTCAACCGGGTGAAAGTGACTATGACCAAGCAATGCCCCCAGAATACCGATCGGAAGGGGCTTGTGCAGTTAGCTCACCCACCGACGGGTTGCGGGTGGGCGATCGCATCCTCATTGGCTCAGACTCTGGGACTCGAAAGATTACCGCTATTGCTGGAGATACGATTACGGTTACCCCTGCTGTGCAAGGCTATCGGGGTGCTGGCACGCGCGTTTATGCCCGCTGTCGGATTCAGCCCAATGAAACCGACGGAATTGATGGCGGGTTTGCTGCCTACCTGCAAACCCTCCTCCCCCTCTTAAATAGCAGTAACAACAGCCGGCCAATCCTGAACGACACCTTTACCTTGACCCGCACACCGACAATCCGTCCTCAAGCGCCCTTCCAAACTTTGGAGCTGGCCTATTCTGTCCGCGATAGCCAGAATCGCACTGTTGCTCAGCTTTCCACAGAGGTAGTGCCAAATGCATTTTTCCGCTGCCCCTAGGCTCCAACAGGGCATGACCCTGATTGAAATTCTGATTGTTTTGACGGTGGCCATCATTTTAGCGCTGGCTGTAACCCCTAGCTTTCTCTATTGGCTAGAAACACAACGGGTCAACCAGGCCCTTGACAGCTTAGAGGGGGCCCTGCGAGAAGCGCAGCGAGAAGCAATGCGGCGCAATCAAACCTGTCGGGTGGCAATTAATACTGGTGTCAATCCCCTCATTGGCGGCGAGCCTCCCGAATGTCTGCCCAATGGTCCGCGCCAACTACACCATGTGACCCTGCGTCGCAATGATGGAACTGCCTCGGTGCGGTTTGGCTTTCAGGGGCGCACCAGTAGTACCGGTACCATTGTGATTGCTTCGACCAATCAGCCGACCCTTCAACGCTGTTTGGTGGTCTCCCTAGGGTTGGGCATCATGCGCACCGGCAACTACGTTGAAACCGACACCACGGGCACAACTGCCGAGAACTGTCAAGCACGCAACTAGGGAGGCAGAAAGATGCAGGGCTGGCGCACAGGCAATCAAGGCTTTACCTTGACGGAGTTACTGGTGGCGGCTGCCGTTGGCGGTATCGTGGTGGCCATGAGCGGTTGGGCAATGGTGGCCATTTTGCAAAACAACCGCCGCGTTGAAGAGCAGGCAATTACCCGCATGAACCTGAGCCGCGCCTTGGATTTTATTTCCGACGACATCCGCTCAGCAATTCGTATCTCAACAACAGCACCCAGCGATTGGACAATTCCCAGTGGTGGCTACCAGTTGGTAATGTTTATCGAAAAACCGGCGGACAATCTCGAGGAGCAGGAGAATGGTCAATTAGCCTCAACAACTCGTGTGGCCTACTACACTCGCCCCAAGACGAGTAATGTGGTGTGGCGAGGCCCTAGGATTCTCTATCGCCAGAAAATTGGCGATTCGACCCCCAATGCCCTCATTGACGGTATTGCCAACACCAGCCCCACCTGCGCCAATACCTTGCCCAACGCAACCGATAGTGGTACCGACAAAGGAGGGTTTCGGGTCTTTGTGCAGCACAACCGCAACGTCAAGATCTGTCTTGCGGGTTTGGTGGAGTCAACGGGCATGGTTTACGAAGCCGCAACCCTGGCGGCGGTGCGATCGGGATCGGCAACCCCTACTCCCCCGGCGGGATCGTAGCCCTAGGCATGTGAGTAAATCCTAACAGCGATCGCCCTTAAAGCCGGATAGATCGTCATTTTCTGCTCCCCCAGACAGGCGCGATCGCAAGCGGGAGTGTAGGATAGGGAAGGTGTCATTCAAACTGGTTGGCTGCACTGTCCCTATGCCTCGTCGTACTGATATTTCAAAAATTCTCATCATTGGCTCGGGTCCTATTGTGATTGGTCAAGCCTGTGAATTTGACTATTCGGGCACCCAAGCCTGTAAGGCATTGCGCGAGGAAGGGTACAAGGTGGTCCTGATTAACTCCAACCCCGCCACCATCATGACGGATCCCGAGATCGCCGATCGCACCTACATTGAACCGCTGACGCCAGAAATAGTGGAAAAGGTAATTGCTGCCGAACGCCCCGATGCCCTGCTGCCCACAATGGGCGGACAAACGGCGCTGAACTTAGCGGTGGCCCTATCAAAATCGGGAGTGCTGGATCGCTATGGGGTGGAGTTGATTGGCGCCAAATTGTCCGCTATTGAGATGGCTGAGGACCGCAAGCTCTTTAAGGAGGCCATGCAGCGCATTGGTGTGGCGGTGTGTCCGTCGGGCTTGGCCAATACCCTCGAGGAGGCGCGGGCGATCGCCCAAGAGATTGGGGTTTATCCCCTGATTATTCGACCGGCCTTTACCCTAGGGGGCACTGGGGGTGGCATTGCCTACAACCAAGAGGAATTTGAAGACATTGCCGCTGCCGGTCTCGATGCCAGTCCGGTCTCGCAAATTCTCATTGAGCAGTCCCTCATTGGCTGGAAAGAATACGAGCTAGAAGTGATGCGCGACATGGCCGATAACGTGGTCATCATCTGCTCCATTGAGAACCTCGACCCCATGGGCATCCACACCGGCGACTCGATCACCGTCGCCCCGGCCCAAACCCTGACGGACAAAGAATACCAGCGGCTGCGGGATGCCGCCATCAAAATTATTCGTGAAATTGGTGTAGAGACCGGCGGCTCGAACATTCAGTTTGCCGTTAACCCCGAAACTGGGGAAGTGATCGTCATTGAAATGAATCCCCGTGTGTCCCGTTCTTCGGCCCTGGCCTCAAAGGCAACAGGCTTTCCCATTGCCAAAATCGCCGCAAAATTGGCTGTGGGCTATACGCTGCCGGAAATCCCCAACGACATTACCCAAAAAACTCCCGCCAGTTTTGAACCCACGATTGACTATGTGGTGACCAAAATTCCCCGCTTTGCCTTTGAAAAGTTTCCCGGCTCGCCGCCCGTCCTCACTACCCAAATGAAGTCGGTGGGTGAAGCCATGGCCATTGGCCGCACCTTCCAAGAGTCTCTGCAAAAAGCCCTGCGATCGCTGGAAACAGGTCGAGCCGGCTGGGGGTGCGATCGCCCCGAAAAACTCCCTAGCCTTGAGCAACTGCGGGGGAAACTGCGCACGCCAAATCCAGAGCGTATCTTTGCCATTCGCCACGCCTTCCTCTTGGGGATGACCGTTGAGGAAGTTTATGAACTAACGGCCATTGATCCCTGGTTTTTGCGGCAGATGCAGGGACTCCTAGAAACAGAAAAATTCCTTAAGCGCAGCAAACTGGAGCAACTCACGGCCGATGATCTCTGGCGGATCAAGCAACAGGGCTTTAGTGATGCCCAAATTGCCTACGCTACGAAAACCACCGACGATCAGGTGCGGGCCTATCGCCAATCCCTGGGTGTTGTTCCCGTCTATAAAACTGTAGACACCTGTGCTGCCGAGTTTGAGGCCTATACTCCCTACTACTACTCCACCTACGAGCGACCTCTGGAGCAAATTAACCCCGATAGCGGCGATGTTGAATTGCTGCCTCCCGAATCGGAAGTGCGGCCCCCCCGCAAGCCGCGGGTGATGATTCTTGGCTCAGGGCCAAACCGCATTGGCCAAGGAATTGAATTTGATTACTGCTGCTGCCATGCTGCCTACGCCCTGCGGGCCGATGACTATGAAACCATCATGGTCAACTCCAACCCTGAAACGGTTTCTACTGACTACGACACCAGCGATCGCCTCTACTTTGAACCCCTGACCAAGGAAGATGTCCTCAACATTATTGAAGTGGAGCGCCCCGTCGGCATCATTATTCAGTTTGGCGGTCAAACCCCCCTCAAGCTGGCGTTACCCTTGCAACGGTACCTTGAACAGCAGGGCGATCGCCTCGGGACCCAAATCTGGGGCACTTCACCTGACTCCATTGATATTGCTGAAGACCGCGAACGTTTCGAGAAAATTTTGCGGGAGCTCAACATTCCCCAACCCCCCAACGGCACTGCTCGCAGTTATGCCGAAGCCCTGAGCATTGCCCAGCGGATTGGCTATCCAGTGGTAGTGCGCCCCAGTTATGTGCTTGGTGGTCGGGCGATGGAAATTGTCTATTCCAATGGAGAACTGGAACGCTATATGAACGCAGCGGTGCAGGTGGAGCCAGAGCGACCCATCCTCATTGATAAGTATCTGGAAAATGCAATTGAAGTAGATGTGGATGCCATTGCCGATGCAACGGGCAGCGTCGTGATTGGTGGGATTATGGAACACATCGAGCAAGCCGGGATTCACTCTGGGGATTCTGCCTGTAGCTTGCCCACCCAATCGCTGTCTCCTGCGGTTTTGGAGACCATTCGCACCTGGAGTATTGCCCTTGCTAAGGCGCTCAAAGTGGTGGGGCTGATGAACCTGCAGTTGGCAGTACAAGGGGAACAAGTCTATATTTTGGAGGCCAACCCGCGGGCCTCTCGGACGGTGCCCTTTGTCTCGAAGGCGATTGGTATTCCCCTGGCTAAAGTTGCTGCTCGGCTGATGTCAGGGAAAACCCTCGCGGAACTCAATTTCCTCAATGAGAAGATTCCCAACCATGTCGCTGTCAAGGAAGCTGTGCTCCCCTTTGAAAAATTTCCTGGTACCGATACGGTGCTAGGGCCAGAGATGCGCTCCACGGGTGAGGCCATGGGGATTGATATGACCTTTGGGGCGGCCTATGCCAAGTCCCAACTGGCGGCCAATCAAAGGTTACCTTTGCAAGGAACCGTTTTTGTGTCGATGAGCGATCGCGACAAAGCGGCAATTGTGCCCGTGGTGCAGGCGTTGCAGTCGCTTGGCTTTCGGATTATGGCCACTGAAGGAACCCGCAATGCCTTGCTTGAGGCAGGGCTGAGCAATATAGACCTCATCCTCAAGCTCCATGAAGGGCGTCCCCATGTCCTCGATGCCATTAAAAACGGGCAAATTCACCTGATTCTGAATACACCCTCCGGTCAAGAAGCCCGTACCGATGCCCAATTGATTCGTCGCACTGCCCTTGCCTATAAAATTCCGATTGTGACAACGATCGCCGGTGCGAAGGCGACAGCTGCCGCCATTAAAACCCTGCAAACCTCAACCCTAGGGGTACGGGCCCTTCAAGACTACCATCGGGCAGAATGCTAAACATTGGTTTTGGCAATTACGTCTCACCGCAGCGCCTGCTGGCGATCGTGAGTCCTGACTCTGCCCCGATCAAACGCCTGATTCTTGAGGCACGGCAGCACCATCATCTCATTGATGCCACCCACGGCCGGCGAACCCGTGCTGTGCTGGTGCTGGATGGCGAGATGATTGTCCTTTCTGCCCTACATCCTGAAACCCTAGTGGCACGCCTCAGTTCACTCGCCTAACCACGGTGTGAAAGGGGCAACGTCCCCCTAGCGAAAGCTGATCATCTAAAATTTCCCTTGCAGGGCCGCTTTCACAACGATCGCACAACTGGGGATGCAAGGCGGATTGTCCCACACTTTCAGAATAATTCCAGCAGCGGACGCATTTCTGACCTTGGGCATGGCCAACGCCAATCCATAGCCCCTCCGCTTCAAGAACATAGGGCACGTCCACCGCTTGTCGTTGCGGCATCAGCTCCACCTGAGACACCAAGAAGAGATAGCGCAGTTCATCCACCCCATTACCCCTGAGGGCATCATTGGGATTCATCTGCGCCAGGCGATCGCGCCATTCAGAGTCGGCAATGTAGAGCCACACTTTTGCCTCCAGGGAAGAGCCAATCAGCTTTTCGGTGCGGGCTTTTTCGAGCACCTTGTTCACTTCGAGACGCAATTGCCGCAGGTGTTGCCACTCATTAGCTAGCTCCGGATCGCGCCACTGGGCCGGAAGCTGTACCCAACCGCTTTGAAACACTGAAAGATAGGGGGTTTTGAAGGGTAAATGCTGCCAAATATCCTCGGCTAAGTGGGGGAGCACTGGGGCAATGGCACGGGCTAAGTTTTGAACGGCAATGGCAAGTACGGTTTGACAACTGCGGCGGCGATCGCTCGTGGCGGCACTGATGTACAACCGATCCTTGGCAATATCGAGATAAAAGTTCGAAAGATCAACAACACAAAGATTTTGAATAGTTTGGAAAAAGCGATAGAACTGAAAGCTATCAAAGGCCGCCGTCACTTCACTAAAGACTTCGTGCAGTCGATGCAGCATATAGCGATCCAAGGCCGGCAGTTGAGCATAGGGAATGGCATCCTGATCGGGGTTAAAGTCGTGGAGATTCCCTAGGAGAAAGCGAGCCGTGTTACGAATCTTGCGATAGACGTCCGCCAACTGCTTGAGCATGTTTTTGCCAATGGGCACATCATCGGTATAGTCCACCGAGGAAACCCACAGGCGCAGCACATCGGCACCGTAGGCAGGGGCTTGCTTTTGGTCTTTGCCCCCCTCAATCACTTCGCGGGGATCCGTGACATTGCCGAGGGACTTGCTCATTTTTCGCCCCTGCTCATCAAGAACAAAGCCGTGGGTGAGCACCGCCTTATAGGGGGCTTGGCCCTTGACGGCCACCCGTGTCAGCAGTGAGGATTGAAACCAGCCGCGGTGCTGATCGGAGCCTTCGAGGTAGAGATCTGCCTGCTGATCGCCGAGAACCGCTGCCCAAGAAGATCCAGAGTCAAACCAGACATCCATGGTGTCGGTGCCCTTTTCGTAGCGATCCGCTTGATCGCGCAGGGATTCGGGAAGCAATTCCGCAACGGAGAGTTCCCACCAAGCATCGGACCCGCGATCGCGAATAATGGCTTGCACATGGGCAATGGTTTCTGCCGTGAGCAGGGGTTCCCCGGTTTCTTTGTCATAAAAGACGGGGATGGGCACGCCCCAACTGCGCTGCCGCGAGATACACCAATCGGACCGCTCCGCCACCATTGCCGTAATACGGTTTTCCCCTTGGGCAGGAATCCACTTCACCGCAGCGATCGCCCTGAGTGCCGCATCCCGAAAGCCCTCAACGGAAGCAAACCACTGCTCCGTGGCGCGGAAGATAGTGGGTTTCTTTGTCCGCCAGTCATAGGGATACTTATGCACATAGGGTTCCTCCTTCAGGAGCGCCCCACACCCTTGCAACGCCGCAATGACCGCTTCATTGCCTTCCTGGAGAACATTGAGACCGGCAAATGGTCCTGCTTCCGCCGTAAAGCAACCATTCTCATCCACGGGTGATAGGATGGGCAAACCATAGCGCTGACCGACGGCATAGTCCTCTAAGCCGTGACCGGGGGCGGTGTGCACTAGACCGGTGCCCGATTCTGTGGTCACATAGTCACCCCCAATCACAATCTTGCCCTCGCGTTCAAAGAGGGGATGGCGATAGCGTGTGTTTTCCAGGTCAGCCCCTTTGGCAGTGGTCACCACCGTTAGGGTGTGACCAAGGGTATGACTCAGCCGCTCTACAAGCTCCTTGGCCACAATTAAATACTTGTAGCGGCCACTGGGCTTCACCTCCACAAGGGCATAGGTGAGATCGGGATTGACACTCACAGCCAAGTTGGCAGGAATCGTCCAAGGCGTTGTTGTCCAGATGGCAACCCCCAATTTCCCTAGGGCGTTGTACCAAGCCTTGGCTAGCCCCTGGGGTAGCTCAATCACCTCAAAGGCGGCGTAGAGACTGCGGGAGGTGTGACCTTCGGGATATTCCAGCTCGGCCTCGGCAAGGGCAGTTTTTGAGCTGGGACTCCAGTGCACCGGTTTCAGGCCGCGATAGATATAGCCCCGCAGCACCATTTCACCAAAGACACCAATTTGGGCGGCCTCATAGTCGGGGGTAAGTGTCAGATAGGGGTGCGCCCAGTCGCCCCAAACCCCATAGCGCTGGAAGCTCTGCTTTTGTTCGGCGACGGTTTTGAGGGCAAATTCCTTGGCCTGTTGGCGCAGAGTGAGGGGCGTTAGCTGAGCCCGCTGTTCCGGTTTCAGGTGTTGCAGCACCTTGAGTTCAATGGGTAGGCCGTGGCAGTCCCAGCCGGGGCGGTAGTGAACTTTGCGTCCCCGTAGGAGTTGGTACTTGTTGATGATGTCCTTGAGAATTTTATTGAGGGCATGGCCAATGTGCAGAGCGCCATTGGCGTAGGGGGGGCCATCGTGGAGGATAAAGACTTCGCCCGGATTGGTTTGCTGGAGGGTTTCATAGATTTGGTGCTGTGCCCAAAAGGCCTGCAATTGGGGCTCCCGTGTCGCTGCATTTGCCCGCATTTCAAACGTGGTTTGCGGCAAGTTGACAGTGTCTTTGTAGTCGGGGGTTGCATCAGTCATGGGTGGGTACAGCGGCGTATGATCGTTTCAGGGCAAGAAAAACTGGGCAATGGATTCAATTGTAGGGGAACTGTTCTGATTCACTCAAGGATGATTTCCGTTCTCGGTTTGGATCTGGGGCGCAAGCGTATTGGTGTGGCTGGGTGCGATCGCCTGGGGCAGTTGGCCACGGGCATTACAACAATTTATCGCCGCAATTTTGCCAGTGATGTGGCACAGCTGCGGCAGATTTGCCAAGAGCGAGGGGTGGAAAAGTTAATTGTGGGCTTGCCCTACACCCTTGATGGTCAATTGGGTTCCCAAGCCCGCCAGGTGCAGCATTTGGCGGAAAAAATTGGCGCGGCCTTAAATTTGCCGGTGGAATACGTAGATGAGCGCCTTACCTCCTTTCAAGCGGAGGAAATCCTTAAACAACGCCGGCGATCGCCCCGTCAGCACAAGGATTTAGTGGATCAAATTGCGGCTGCCTTGATTTTGCAACAGTGGCTCGATGCCCGCTTGCAAAGCGAAAGATCAACACTGCCCCCCGCGGACCCGCCGCGATAACTGATAATTAATTTATTTGATAATTAATTTATTTTATTAATTTGTGTATTCCCAAATTACTGGGCATGATCCACAACTCAGCTACCATGCACGGGGTCGAAAGTGCGGATCATTGAGAATCACCACCCCGTCTCCCGACTGTGCCAATACAAACAAACCCTGCCGATAGGCATAGCGAGCTACCTCAGGTGGCACAATCATCCCCGCCACTGCTCCCAAGAGTCTGGTGCCGCGATACTGGTGAGCCAAACGACGAAATTTGGCAATGCGCTCTAGATGCTCATCCACATCCCCTTGGCTCAGTTTCGTTTTTACCTCGACGAGAACCGCTTCATCTGTATTGACCACCAGCAGATCAACTTCTAAACTCTCGTTGCCATCTTGCAGAATGACATCGCTGTAAAGTTGAGAGACGGCAATCCCTCGACTTTGAAATAAACGTAGTACCGCGGGTCGTACCTGCCATTCCACGAATTCTCCAAGCCGATTGCCCAGTTTTCCCAGTTGCTGGTTGAGTTGACGAGCCTCTTCCCGCAGCAATTGCTCCGTTTTTTGGAAACGTCGGTCAGTCTCCTGAAATCGCCGGTCTGTTTCTTGAAATCGCCGATCCGTTTCTTGAAAGCGGCGTTCGGTTTCTTGAAAGCGGCGTTCCGTTTCTTGAAAGCGACGTTCGGTTTCCTTTTGAGCTTCTAACAGCTCCCCTAATAATCGCCAAACATCTTCAGGGGTGTATGCCTTTGTCATTGCTTGATTGATGGGACTAAATTTACTGGGCCTTGCTTGAAAGCTGCGCAGCTTGAGTGAGGAAATGAAAAGGGGACTGAGGAAACATCTTTTATCTTAAATCCTTTGCGGTAGCATCTATCTATCACTTTTCTTTGAAATAACTCTCAATGGACCTAGAGACACTGCGCGCCTATCATGACACCTACCCTGCCCTACTGAATAAGATCTACCTCAACTATGGGGGTCAAGGGCCGCTGCACCAAGACACCTGGCAGGCCATTATCCAGAGCGATCGCCACATCCAAGAACAGGGTCCCTTTGCCAATCGCGTCTTTCCGTGGCTGAGTCAACAACTGCACACCCTGCGCGCCGCACTGGCACAGCTTTTGGGAACAACTCCAGAAACCATTGCCCTCACGGATTCGGTCACCACTGGCTGCAACATTGTTCTCTGGGGCATCAACTGGCAGGCAGGGGATCATTTGCTGATTTCCAACTGTGAGCATCCGGGGGTAGTGGCGATTACCGAGCAATTGGCGCGGCGATTGGGGGTGGTTGTGGATCGGGTCGCCTTTTGGCCGTGGTGTGACGATGAAGTAGCCGCCATTGAAGCCCAACTCCACCCCCGCACCCGCTTGGTCGTCCTCAGTCACTTGCTGTGGAATACAGGGAAACTTTTGCCCTTGGAGAGGATTGTTGACGTTTGCCACCGTCGCGGCATCCAGGTCTTGGCGGATGGCGCCCAAACAGTGGGGATGGTGCCCCTAGATTTACCAGCCTTGGGGGTGGACTATTATGCCTTTACGGGACACAAGTGGTGCTGTGGCCCCGCGGGACTAGGAGGGCTCTATATTCGGCGCGATCGCCTAGCCCCATTGGAACCCACCTTTATTGGCTGGCGCAGCATTCATCAGACCCGTGATGCCCAACCGGCGGGCTGGAAGGAGGATGCCAGTCGCTTTGAGGTGGCCACAACCGCCTTTTCCTTGGTACCGGGGCTAATTACTGCCCTGCGGGTGCATGATCAATGGGGGACCCCCCAAGGGCGATATGAGCGCATTTGTCAGCTCAGCCATCACCTCTGGCACCAGTTACGGGGTATGGTGGGTTTGACCTGTCTTAGTCCTGTGCCACCACCGTCCGGCTTGGTAGCCTTTCAGCTGGCCAATGGTCAGCATCGCCAATTGGTACAAGACCTTGAGGCAGCGAATATCTTGGTGCGGGAATTGCTCTATCCTCCCTCGGTGCGTGCCTGTGTCCATTACTTTACGCTGCCGCAGGAGTGCGATCGCCTGGTGAGTGCCCTCAAGCAGTGGATGCAGGCAAATCCCTAGTCTCTGTGCCCCTGCTGTGCCGCAATCATAGCGATCGCCTGCTTGAGAATGCGATGCTCCTGGACTTGAATGCGGGCATGGAGGGTTGCAGGGGTATCATCGGGAAAAACGGGCACCGCTGCCTGAACCAAAATTGGCCCACTATCCACTTCCTCCGCCACCAGATGTACCGTACAGCCCGTAATCTTGACGCCGGCAGCAAGGGCCTGCTCAACGGCATGCAGCCCGCGAAAACTGGGCAGCAAACTAGGATGTAGGTTAATCACCCGCTGAGGATAGGCATTCAGCAGTACCGGTGTAACAATACGCATCCAACCGGCCATGACCACCCACTCTACTGCATGGGCCTTGAGGGTTTCGACGATGGCGGCATCCAGACTTTCACGGTCGGGGTAGTGGCGATGGTTAAGGAGAACGCTAGGAATTTGCCACTGTTTTGCGCGCTCGGCCACAAAGGCGTTGGGATTGTTGTAAATCAACACTTGAATCTGGGCAGCTAGTTCACCAGCGGCGATCGCCGCCGCAAGGGCAGCAAAATTGGAGCCACTCCCGGAGGCCAACACTCCCAATCGCAGGGGGCGGCAAGGGGGGGTATTTTCGGGTGCCGCTGGCACAACAAGAGCCTCACTCGACATGATGGGCATGACGGATTTTGCTGCTCAATAATTCTAAAGCCTTGGCCACCATTGGATCCGTAGGTCGTGCCACCAAGTTAGGATTGAGGCGCAATTCCAAATCACTACTAGGATCGACCGTCACCAGCACATCAGGAGTGATGCCCGCCCCTGTAATATCCCGACCCTTGGGCGTCAGATAGCGCGCCACCGTCACCAGGAGGGCAGACCCATCCCCCAGTTCATGAACCGCTTGGACGCGCACCTTACCAAATGTAGGCGTGCCCACAACCACTGCCCGCCCCTGATCCTGCAAAGCACCCGCCAAAATTTCACTGGCACTGGCGGAGGCCCGATTCACTAAAACCACAAGGGGCAACTGAGTCAAGGCACGTTGGCGGGCACGAATCGTCTCTTCCCGCTGGTTTTGTTGAATGCGCACGATCACCCCAGCATCCAGCCATTGGCGGCTAATTTCAATCCCGGCTTCGAGCAGTCCGCCCGGATTATGGCGCAAATCCAGGATGAAGCCTTGCACCTTCTCCCGTTGCAGGATTGCGATCGCCTCTTGCATCTGTTGTTGGGAGCGGCTATTAAAACCACTGAGGCGGATGTAGCCCACACGGGGAGGGTTGAGGATTTGAAAATGCACGGTGCGGGGAATCTCGCCAGCGCGCGTCAGTTCAACACTAAAGGGTTGGGGCCTGCCCTCACGGCGCACCAGGAGATGCAACTTACTGCCCGCCGGCCCCCGCAGCATCAATGTGGCCCGCTCCAATGTCAAGCGATCGCTACTACGACCATTGATGGCTAGAATTTCATCCCCCACCTTTAGATTGGCCTTAGCGGCCACCGACCCCGGTTGAATGGCCTGAATGCGAAAGAGTTCTCCCGACTCCCCGAGGGCAAGCCCCACATCCACCTGCTGGCCTTGGGTTTGCAGGAGCAATTGACGGTACTCTTGAGGGGGCAGAAAGCGGGTATAGGGATCATTGAGACGGACAAGGGTTTGCTGAATCACCCGATAGGCAGCCTGGCGATCGCCATAGGATTGGGAGAGCAATTCCTGACGCAGGGCCTGCCAGTCAAGACGATTAAAGCTGCGATCTAGATAGCTTCTATAGATAATTTGCCATGCCTCATCCACCAAGGCCTTGGGGGCATCCTTAAGCGTAGAAGTGCCCGCCAGCGCTGGCGACATTCCCAATAGCGCAACACCCACTCCCAGAAGTGCCCAGTGTTTCACCCGCCAAATCCATCTAAAACGCCTCGCCCCTATTCTATCGTTGCCCCATAAAAAAATCCCCCTCACGGGGAGGGGGAAAGGAGAGGGCACTAGAAGCTAAACGTCGTGCGGATAGCACCCACAACAATGGCATCGTTATTTGCGTTGCTGTTGGGGTTAAAGATGGCAATGACCCCCGGCGTCACCGAGATATTCTTGGAGACGGCAAAGCGGTAAAAGCCCTCTAGGTGATAGGAGTTAAAGCGAGTGTAGCTTTCTCCAGGAACACCCGGGACATTGGTAATACTAATGAGCTGCGGCGGCTGACCAAAGACCAAGCCCGCCAAGTCACCCTTGCGCCAGAGGTCTGGCGAAGCAAAGGTAATAGCCCAGTTGACGATCTCCGCTTCGCGCCGTGGTCCTGCCAGTCGCACCTGATAGACGTTGGCGTAGCCAGCCCAGCCTGCCAGATTCAACTGCTTAATCGGCCGGTAGGTAAACTGGAAACCCACTGAATCAGCCGCCTGAGCAGCCACACCAATACCAAGATTAAGAGGATTCGCTGCAGAGCGCGCAAGCGAACTCCCTGTACCCCCAAAGGGATCTAAACCGTAGGAGTGGACGTAGGTGACCCCGAGGGCTAAATTCTTAATGGGTTGAACATCCACCTGCGCCAGAGCCGCATAGGCACCGTCAAAGAAGCCATTCAAACCATTGTTAAGGGTTGGATCGGGATTATTTGCATTTGGGGCAAGGTAGCCCACGTTAAGGGTAACGCCCGTACCGCGCTCTTTGTTTTGTAGAACGTTGTACTTAAAGGTCACGCCCGCCGCATTGGCAGCGTTGCCTGCGCGGTAGATGGGGTTAAAGCGACCAAAGCGAGACAGGGCACCGGTGTCACTGGATTGCAGGAAGGGATTGAAGTTGTTGATGTTATCGTTGAACTCACCCCCAACAAAGTCAAGGATCATCTGACCCCGAGAGGTGACTGGGAAGCTGTAGAATGCCTTTTGTAGCTCGAATGCGTTATTGTTGTTGCCATCGTAGCTAAGGCGGCCCATGTTAGTGAGCATCACTTGTGAGTAGGGAGTAATATTAGCTGCCTGCAACCGCAACCGCAGACGGTCTTTGCCGTAGAAGCTGGTATCAAAGTTCAGGCGTACCCGTGTGTTGGCAACGGGGTTGGTTGGAGCATTTGGTGCAGGCCCAGGAGCACCAGGACGTAGTGCCGCCGTGTCTGGGGTCAACACATCTGAAATGTTGAAAATGACCGTGGCATTGAGTTTTGTGAGGGTCGCAAATTGCCGTGCTTCCAACTGCGCAGTACGAGCCTCCAGCTTATCTACCCGACCGCGCAGGGTCGCCAGTTCAGCCTTGAACTCATCCATCAGGCGCTGCAGGGTGGCAAGGTCTTCCTTGGTGGCAAAGCGATCGCTGATTACATCCAAGCAGGCGTTCAAGGCCGCAGCCATTTCGTAGCGCGTGGCCGCCCGATTACCCCGGAAGGTGCCATCGGGATAGCCGGCAATACAGCCATATTTCTCTACCAGTGACGCCAGGGCTTGGTAGGCCCAATCAGTGGGGCGCACATCCGACAGTTGGCTGACAGAGGTCACTTGCCCCATCCCTTGGGGTGTGCTGCCGGTTCCTTCTTCCAGGGCCGCTACTGCAGGCACAGACATATCGGAGCGGCGGCCTTGGGCAACCCATGGGGTGCCTGTCGATTCCGTCCTCTCCCCTGGGGTTGGTAACTGAGCTGTGCTGACGTTGGTTGTAGGAGTATCAGCGGCTGTCGCCGAGCCAGCAACGATTCCTAATAGCAACAGCGGAGAGGTGAAAAACAACCTCGAAAAATAGCGGGACATAACACTTGACTCCTTCCACTCCTTACACTCGTGGGTAAAGCAATTCCTGGCCCTTCAAGTCACACTAGCAGCTTGAGGACGATTATTTCCTATCGCGGGAAACAACCCTTTACGCTTTGTAGTTTAGCAGTGTGCTCTTGAGTGAGAGGTTGTCTGAAGGTTAAGAGTCGTTTAATTTTTAGGGCTTGGATGAAGTTCTTGGCGCTTCCGAACGATTCCAGCCAGTGGCCACCGATTGGCCGATGCTCTGTAAAATTCCGCGACCAATGAGTCCCAAGCCACGGCCAATCACTTGCGTCAAGAGATAGACGACTCCTCTACCTAGCCAAGCGACCACTGCCCGCACTGGCGGCGCCAAGGCATCGCGAGCTTCCAAGGCTAAGGTGAGGGCGTAGGGAATCCCCTCCAATTGCAGTAGCTCCTGTTGGCGCGGCACGGTCAGCGCCAGTTCCTGAATGCCCCGCTGTGTCAGCCGCAGCAATACCAGCCGACTTTCAAAGATGTTTTGGGGTTCCTTGACCCAGCACTGCCAGCGGTAGTGCCAAGAGAGGGCATTGCGAAAGCGCTCCAGTTCTCGTATGGAAGCAAATTGCGGCTGAAAGAAGGTTTGCTGCACAACCTCGCTGTAGCAGCACCGATTTAGTAGTGGATACACAATCCCATTGGCCACTGTGAGCAACCAATGATCCAACAGGGCATCGAGGATCTCGAAGGCGGCAGCGGTGCCATAGCGGTAGGTCTGCTGATGGAGGGTGAGGGGCTGTTGCACCAGTAAATGAGCCAGCATCTCGGCTACGAAGGGGATCCGCTTCAGATACATGCTGACCACGGTTTCCCTTTCTATGAGCAATTGCTCAATGAGGTCGGCGTCACTGCCGAGGGCAAAACGATAGGGACGAAAAAACTCCCGCAGGCTCTGCTCCCACAGGTCTTGTAGTAGGGGGTTGCCCCGCTGGTGCAGAAATTCAATAGTGGGCGGTGTCGCTTGTAAAGTGCGCACCAGCAGATCCCACTGCCGCAGGATAGTGTAGAGCAGTTCCCGCCGCTGTTGGAGGATGAGCACCTCTAGCTCCAAAGGCTGCGATGTTAGGTTCAACAGATCCGACTGCAGCCGCTGTAAGCAGCGATCCACCAGTTGGGAAATGATTTCAATTTGCGGCCGCCCAGGGGACACCACCGGCCTAGGGGGTGTTTGACTCGGCTGTGGCAGGAAACGGGACACCAACCAGCGGGCAGCACGAATTTCTCGATGGCGACCTTCACACACAAGCCGTTCCAGGGGCGACAGGCTCGCCCGACCTAGATGCTGATCCAACGCCTGTAACCATGCCTCCATTTCCGCCAGTCCCTGCTGCAGAACCTGATACCGCCAACGATCCCAGGGATTGGGAAACAGCACACTCAAAGGCGGCTTCGGGGGCGTTACTGTGTGAACGATTTCCCCTTGGGCAATGGCCAGAATTCCCGCCAACAGCTCACTCAGCGCTGTATTGCGATGGTAAAGGCCTTCGACACCCGCCTGGTGAGCAAGGGAGACCAACTCGAGGGCGGCAGGTCGAATGGTGAGAATGATTCGCAGGGCAGGATAGTGCTGCTTCAACCACTGCCACAGCCAGGGAGTAGTGGCATCATTGACCGTGAGTTGGGCATCACAGAGAACAATCCAAGGCGCGCGTTCCTCATTGAGAGGTGTGTTTTCCAGATATGTGATCAGGCCGTGGCTATCGTGAAAGACCAGCGGCTCAATTCCCAACTGCTGTCGGATGCCTGTCCAAAGGCCAAGACGGACAACATCTTCCCCTTCAACAATCATTAGGCCAAAATGAACGGAGGCATCAGCAGTGACAGCGGTCATGGGCGTTTGGGTAGGACTTGGTTGGGGTTAGCGGAAGGACGATCCAGATATTGACCGACTAGCTGCGCCGTAACAATTGTCACAGACACCCGACCAGACCGGAGGGTATTGCATGCTAGCCGGTTTTTGGGCTGCGTCGGCTTCTAAGGTGAGATAAGGTGAGATGTCTAACCCCTGTCTCCAATAGCATAGCTAGCGTGGTTCCCTGCAAGGCAATAGTTCAATCCTAAGCACTCACTAGGCAGGATGGCTATCTCCACGGTCTGCGATAGGCTATACTGCTAGGGCTGTGGGGTTCGCTAACCATGGAGCCAACTGCTGAGTTTACGCTGCCCATTCCTGGGGCAGATGCCCCTCTTTCTGAGGCGGAATTTCTCCAACAGGTGCGCCAGGCATGGCAGGTGTGTGAGCGTTTTGACCTGCAAACGGAGATTTGGCGCGGCCAAATTTTACGGGCGGTCCGCGATCGCTATCGCCGTCAAGGAGATGAGCGGGGCATTGGCTTTCGGCAGTGGCTCCAAGAACAGGGGGTGACCAAGCGCCGTGCCTCTGCTTTGATCCAGTTGGCCGATCGCGCCGATGAGCTACTCAAGGTGCATCCCCTGCCTGCGGCAGCCCTCTCGCGCTTTAGTAAACGCGCCTTTTTGGCGACAGCCGCCGCCGATCCCCAGGTTCAGGCCCTGATTACAGAAGCGGCCGCCGGCGGCGATCGCATTACCCACCGCGAAGTTCGCCAACTGCAGGAGGAATGGACCGCCCTCCACGCCGAGGTATTGCCGCCCGTGGTGCGCCAAAAGGCCAGCGATCGCACCCTTGCCCCCCGCTACGTCGCCCCCTTGGTTAAAGAGTTAGAAAAGCTTCCCCCCCAGCAGCAGCAGGAACTCTCCCAGGCCCTGGCTAGCGACCCCCGCCTAGAAACGGTTAAGGAAATTACTGCCACCGCTCGCCACCTCAGTCGCTACCTGGAAACTGCCCCCCAAATCCAAGCCCTCAGGGGTCAACCCATTGATCTTGAGCAAGTCCTGATTGAAGCCCAGCGTCTAGGGCAGCTCCAAACCGTGGTGGCTCTCCTCCAGCAAGCTGCACAACTGGAAAGCGCAATTGCCCGCCTCTATACCACCTGGCAGCGTGTCAGTCATTTGAGCGATCGCCTTTACCAAGAATCGGGTGCCAGCACGCCGCAATTACAGGCGCTATTAGAGGCCCTGGATTTCCTCTCTGGCGATATCGTGCAAATTGACTTGGCGGGACAAACCGTTAAAGTACATATCTTTTCTGAGGGTGAAACTCGTGGTCCCAATTCTCCCCCTGAATTCTAAGTCAGTGGATCAACGGCGTCCCCATTACTGGTAACGTGGTATGGAAGCCATGTTATGGCTGGCGGAGTAGTTACTGATTTGAGCACGGTGAGCATGAGAGTCCTTGTAATTGGCGGTGATGGTTATTGCGGCTGGGCAACAGCCCTGTACCTTTCCAATCGGGGTCATGATGTTGCAATTTTGGATAGCCTCATTCGGCGGCATTGGGATGCTGAACTTTGTGTGGAAACCCTGACGCCGATCGCCCCCATTCAGCACCGTCTGCAACGCTGGCAGGATCTCACTGGCAAAAAGATTAGTCTTTATATTGGCGATATTTGTAACTATCACTTCCTTGAGCGCGCCATGCTCGAGTTTCAGCCTGAGGCAATTGTCCACTTTGGTGAACAGCGCTCCGCCCCTTACTCCATGATTGATCGTGAACACGCCGTCTTCACCCAAGTCAATAACGTTGTTGGCACCCTCAACCTGCTGTACGCCATCCATACCCACAACCCGGACTGCCATCTTGTCAAACTGGGCACGATGGGTGAATACGGCACCCCCAACATTGACATTGAAGAGGGCTACATCACCATTGAACACAATGGTCGCAAAGATACATTGCCCTACCCCAAGCAGCCCGGCAGCTTCTATCACCTCAGTAAAGTTCACGATAGTCACAACATCCACTTTGCCTGCCGCACTTGGGGCTTGCGAGCCACCGATTTGAACCAAGGGGTGGTCTATGGCGTCCTCACCGAAGAAACGGGCATGGATGAACTGTTGATTAACCGCCTTGACTACGACGGTATCTTTGGCACCGCCCTCAATCGCTTCTGCATTCAAGCTGCCATTGGCCATCCCCTGACGGTTTATGGTAAGGGGGGGCAAACTCGCGGCTTCTTGGACATTCGCGATACGGTGCGTTGCATTGAGTTGGCCATTAACAATCCAGCAGCGCCGGGTGAATTCCGCGTCCTTAACCAATTCACCGAACAGTTTAGTGTTGGTGACCTTGCCCACAAAGTCCAAGAAGCGGGGAAAGCCCTTGGCCTCAAGGTGGAAATCCAACACCTGGAAAACCCACGGGTTGAGAAGGAAGAACACTACTTCAATGCCAAAAACACCAAACTGCTGGATTTGGGACTACAACCCCACTATTTGTCGGATTCCCTCCTTGACTCACTTTTGAACTTTGCCATCAAATACAAAGACCGGGTGGATGTTAACCACATTCTCCCGAAAGTGAAGTGGCGCGCCTAAGCTGTGATGACTCCCTATGCTGTAACGGCGTCTTGGTTGGCTGAGCATTTGGCAGATCCAACCCTTGTGATTGTGGACTGCCGCTTTGACCTTATGGACCCCCAGCGGGGACAGCAGGACTATGCTCAAGCCCACATTCCCGGTGCCTACTATCTCGACCTAGAGCGGGATTTATCGAGCCCGCGGCAGCGCCATGGGGGGCGCCATCCCTTACCGGATCCGCAACAGTTGGCCACACGGCTCAACCAAATGGGGGTGACCCCCGAAACACTAGTGGTGGCCTATGATGATTCGCGCTTTGCCTATGCTGCTCGCTGCTGGTGGCTCTTGCGCTGGTTGGGGCACGATCGCGCAGCAGTCCTCGATGGCGGCTATGGCGCCTATGTTGCAGCCGGCTACCCGACAACCGCTGAGGTTCCCCCTCCGCGGCAGGGCAACTTTAAGCCCCGTCCGCATCCTGAGTGGGTGGTGGATCGTGCTGCTGTGATGGCTGCTCAAGGCGACCCTCAGACGGTGATTGTGGATGCCCGCGAACCGCGGCGCTATCGCGGTGAAATTGAACCCATTGATCCGATAGCGGGTCATATTCCCGGAGCGGTAAACTATCCATGGCAGGCCATCACCAATGCGCAGGGGCGACTCAAATCGGTTGCGGAACTGCAAGCCCACTGGCAGCCCTTGGCTGGGGCTGAGCAAATTATTGTCTATTGTGGATCGGGGGTGACGGCCTGCGTGGACATTTTGGGGCTGGCGATCGCTAGCCTGCATCAAACCAAGCTCTATGCAGGCAGTTGGAGCGATTGGTGTTCCTATTTGACGGCACCTGACAACCCTTCGCTATGATAGCCTAAGCCCTCTTCCTCACTTGGCTATGGAACGTCTTCCCGGTAATGCCCCGCCGCCGTCCCATCGAGGTCCTACCCAACCTCTCCACCGTCTTGGCCGTGAACTGCAACGCTTTGGCTGGATTGGTTTTTGGATCCAGGTGGTCCTTGGCTTTGTCTCGCTGTTGATTATTATTATTGTTATCTTTAGCCGCCAATTTAATATCAATCGTCCGCAAAACGGCATGAACAGTCCCACACTGGGCTTAGTGTTGGCGATTATTGGTCTAGTGTTTTTAGGTGTGAGTATTTACTGCTGCTATCGCTATCCGCAACTGGGCCGACGCTTGGATGATCCAGAAAAACGCCCGACCAAGGAGCACGTGCTCCGCAGTTTGAATATTGGTCTGTGGGTAAATATCGCCGGCATGATTTTTACTGTGGCCGCCGCAGAGTGGAATGTAGGGATGTTATTACTCAAGGTGCTTTCCATTCCCCAGGGGGCAGCGGTCTATGCCACTAATGTATTGATTGAGCCGTTGGAGATTTTTGTGATTCAGGCGAAGGTGAACACGATTGCTGCTCAGTTGACGGGTATTATTGTGGCCCTGTGGTTGTTGCGCTGTGTGCGCCGTCCAGTGTGAATTGTCTGAGGAGATCCACGAGACTTGTTGAATTCTCAAGAGGCGGTTGCCGGCAAAATTATTGTGGCGTTGGATGTGCCCAATTTGGAGGCAGCGATCGCCACTATCCACAGGCTGCCCCAAGTGCAATTTTGGAAAGTGGGGTTAGAACTCTTTTGTGCCAGTGGGCCGATTATTCTTGATGTCCTCAAGGATCAGGGGAAGCGTATCTTTCTCGATCTCAAGCTTCATGATATTCCCAATACGGTAGCAGCCGCCGCACGAGCGATCGCCCCCTATGGCGTGGACTTTGTAACCATCCACACTGCCACTGGCTTAGTCGGTCTGAAAAGTGCTCAGGCAGCTCTCGGGGAAAGTGCCACTCAACTCATCGGTGTCACATTGCTCACCAGCATTGGCGCAGACACCCTGCAGCAGGAACTCCAAATTCCCCTTGATCCGGCCACCTATGTAGAGCGCATGGCTAATCTTGCCCATCAAGCAGGACTGGCGGGCATTGTCTGCTCACCGCAGGAAGCCGCACGGGTAAAACAACGCTGGGGAGAGGATTTCTTGAGAATTTGTCCGGGGATTCGCCCCCTTGGCAGCGCAACGGGAGATCAAGCGCGATCGCTGACGCCTCATGCCGCCTTTGCTGCCGGTGCCTCTTACCTTGTCATTGGCCGCCCGATTTTACAAGCAGCGGATCCCGCCGCCGCCTTTGATGAAATTTGCTGCAGCCTTGTTTAAGCGATTTACAAAAGCCTGTAAATCAAGATATAATTAAAAGCTACTGAACTAGGGCGATTAGCACAGTGGTAGCGCACTTCCTTCACACGGAAGGGGTCACTGGTTCGAATCCAGTATCGCCCATTGTTCGTTGCCAGTTGCACGTTATAAGATGAACTGCATTGAACTTCACTAGATGGGTTGAGGACTGTGCCATGGGTACCCCAATTCCGCCGATTCAGCTTCCCCCCTGTGGTGACTGCACTGCGGATGCGGAATGGCTGGAGGCAGCCCTTCTCAACTGGCTCAATACCGAGTATTTACCGGAAGCTGTGAATCTGGCGATCGCCCAGCGAGCGGCTCAAGTGTACCGCCGTCAGCGGTTGGAAGGGGAGCACGATCTTGGGGGCATTCTCTTGGCCTTGGTTACGGAGTTGCAAGAGTTTGATTTTTCCCAAAGCTTCTACAGCGAGTTTGCGGTCGCCAATGCGGTGAGTGATCTGCTCCTGCGGCGACTGGGCATTGAACCCTGCTGTGGGGTGGGCTAAGCTTTGGGTTCCCAGTTGGGTTTGACCACTTGACGACAGCGGGCAATGACAAGGGCGTTATCCGGTACATCTTCTGTCACTGTCGAACCCGCCGCTACTGTGACATTCTCACCAAGGGTCACGGGCGCCACTAAAACAGTGTTAGCCCCTGTCTTGGTGCCGCTACCAATATGGGTGGGGTGTTTGCGGACACCATCGTAGTTGGCGGTGATTGTGCCTGCCCCGATATTGACGCGATCGCCCAAGGTGGCATCCCCCAGATAGGACAAATGGGACGCCTTGGTGTCACTGCCCAACTGCGCTTTTTTGAGCTCCACAAAATTGCCAATGCGACAGTGATCGGCAACCACGCTTTGCTGGCGGATGTGGGCAAAAGGCCCCACTTGGGTATCCTCGCCAATCTCACTGTCGCTAATCACCGCATAGCGAGCGGTTACCCGTTCGCCAATGACACTATTTTCAATCAAGGTGCCAGGGCCAATAATGCTGCCACTGCCAATACGGGTTTGGCCGCGCAGGTGAGTTTGGGGTTCAATCACCACATCCGGTGCGAGCTCAACGGTATCCTCAATCGTGATACTGGCCGGATCAATTAGGGTCACCCCCGCTTGCATCCAAGCTTTTTTGATTCGATTTTGGAGCACTTGATAGGCTGTTGCCAACTGCACGCGATCGTTGACGCCCAAAATCTCCTCATAGTCTTCCACGTCCACCGCCATCACGGGACTTAGGGCATTGACGGCATCGGTGAGGTAGTATTCCTGCTGATCATTATTGGACTGGAGATGGGGCAACACAGCAGCGAGTTGGGGCCAATGGAAACAATACACCCCAGCATTAATGCGGCGGTTTTGCTTTTGGGCGGTGGTGCAGTCACGATCCTCAATAATTTGCTTCAGCATATTCTGACTGTCGCAAATCACGCGGCCATAGCCTTGGGGGTTGGGAATTTGTGCCGTTAAAATGGTGGCCGCATTGTTGTGTTTCTGGTGAACTGCAAGCAAGTGTGCCAGTGTTTGGCCACGCAATAGGGGCACATCGCCATTGAGCACCAAAAGATGGCCTTCATAGTCCTTGAGGTAGGGCAAAAGCTGCTGCACAGCATGACCTGTTCCCAACTGTTCCCGCTGTTCGACAAATTCCACGTCGGGCCGATCCGCTAAAGCAGCACGGACAGCGTCTCCCCCATAGCCAATGATCACAAACTGCCGTTGCGGTTGCAGCGATTGAACTTGGTGCAAAACCCAGCCCACCAGCGATCGCCCACCTAGGGGATGGAGAACTTTTGGCAGTGAGGATTTCATCCGTGTGCCTCGTCCTGCCGCTAAGACTGCCACAATGACCATGGATTTGTTGTGCCTCAATGAGCAAAGGGATGGCGAACTAGCACTCCTGGGGGGAAGCAGCCCAGCATCAGCGCCATGCACAATTGGAGTATACCAAGGTTGCGGTAGCCAAAGATAGCAGCCCCACGGGCGAGTCAAGGCGCCCAGGATGAATCAACTGTACCAAAATCCAGTAAGGTTGATGCAGTAGTTGACGAGTCACTCACAGTCCATGACCGCTTCAAAATCAACCAAGCGACCTGTCCCCTTGGCGGCTCAGTTCCTAAAACTGGTGGGAATGATCCTACTCCTCACCTTTTTGGTCGAGTGGGGTATTCTCTTTATTACTCCCCAGTTCAATAACAGCCAGTGGCAACTCACGGTTGTCAACCAATTCATTGAGCGCGGCGCCACCCCCTTGATTGGCTTTGTCTTTATCTACACTGGCTTTTGGATTCAAGCGGTCTCTGGGAGTGCTACGCAGCCGGAGCCCGGGGAACCTGCCCTGAAGGATTGGCGATTTTGGGTCTTTGTCCTCTCCAGTTTGCTGGGATTGCTGTGCCTGCTGGGGATTCCTCTCTACCTATCCATTACAGGCCAAATTACGGAACAGGCGGTCAACCAAATCAATCAAGAGGCGGCACAGGCAGAAATTCGGGTGGAGCAGGAACAGCAGCAAATCAAACAACTGGCCAGTAGCGGTCAATTGCAGCAACTCCTGAAAAGCAATCAACTGCCCCCCGATCAACGGGCAATTCTTGAGCAGTTACAAAAAGACCCCCAAGCCCTCGAGAAACAAGCGGGTCAGGCACGGGAGCGCATCCGCACTCAACAACAGGAGGCGGTCAATCGGGCGCAACAGGAAGCTTTTTTGAATCGTCTAAGGGTAGGCATTCGTAGTTTTCTCTTGGCAGTGGGCTTTATTACCATTGGTTGGAGTGGTCTGCGCGAGCACCGCTAGGCGTTGTTACCATTGCCACCTACCTGAGGAGTGAAGTATGGTTTACCTCATCGTGCGTTGGCGCCTTCTGTCGCAGTCGGTGGGTCTTGGCTGTTTGATCAGCTTGCTCCTACCACTGACGGCCGCAGCAGTGGAATTGCGGGTTGCGGTTTTGGAGCGGGTGCATCAAGTAACAATGGGTAGCTCCACCCCAGCGCAATTGCGGGATGAGGCGGGTCGGGTCCTGACAGTGGCACCGCAGCAGCGTATTACCGCCGTCCTCACAGGGGCTGGCGTACAAGCAGGGGGTGTGCGTGGCCGGCAAGTTTTCCTCGAACCTCGAGACAATGGCCTCGTGCGAGTGGGCGATCGCTGGTATCGCGGGCGGTTGCAATTGGTGAGTACCAATGAGGGGATTCTCGCCATCAACCTTGTGGATTTAGAGGAGTATCTGCCCAGTGTAGTGGGTAAGGAAATGTATCCCTCCTGGCCGCTAGAAGCCCTCAAAGCCCAAGCAGTGGCCTCCCGTTCTTTTGTTCTCTTTCGGCGCGATCGCGAACGCCGTCGGCCGGGCAGCCTTTTTGATGTCGGTGCCACCGTTACTCATCAGGTGTATGGGGGGGTAAGTTCAGAAACCGCCAGTACCCTAGCCGCCGTTGCCGCTACCCGCGGTCAAGTGCTGACCTACAATGGCCGAATTATTGAAGCGCTCTTTCATGCCTCCTCTGGCGGGCACACAGAAAATTCAGAAGACGTTTGGCAAACGGTGATTCCCTACCTGCGCGGTACCCCTGACTTTGACCAAGTCTTCCCCAACTTTCAATGGACGGTTCGTTTTACAGCCGCACAACTGCAACAACGCCTCCCCGGTATTGGTTCAATTGTTGCTTTGCGCCCGCTGCAGCTGACGCCCCAAGGCCGGATTCTGTCAATGCAAATTCTCGGTACTGCTGGCAGCCGCACTATTTCCGGCAGTGAACTCCGGCGCGTGTTGGGACTGCGCAGTACCCTACTGACGATTAGGCCAGAATATGGCAATGTGGCCAGTCAAAGGGCTCAAAGTGTGCCAGTGGCCTTTACAATTACTGGACGGGGTCACGGCCATGGCCTGGGCATGAGTCAATGGGGTGCCTACGGTATGGCATTGCAGGGTTACACCTACGACCAAATTTTGGGGCATTATTACCAAGGCGTTACATTGAGTGTATTGGACACAACTCAGCGTTGACGAGCTTGATGCCCCTCGCCTATGCTGCCCCTAGTGGTATGGGGTCAAGGTTGTGGTCTTAACACTCTATTTCTTGCGCCATGGGCAAACTAGCTTTAGTCGCGCCAATGCCTACTGTGGAGAACTGGATCCACCCTTGACGGATGCTGGCCTAGCAATGGCTGAAGCTTTTGCTGAGCACTATGCCCAGTTGCCTTGGCAGGCAGTCTTTGTCAGCCCAATGGTGCGAACTCGAACCACAGCACAGCCCCTGTGCGATCGCCTGGGTCTCCAGATGCAGATCCGCGACGGTCTGCGGGAAATTCACTATGGTCAGTGGGAAGGCCTCTCCCCCCAAGAGGTAAATGCCAAGTTTCACGATGACTATGTGCGCTGGCTGGCGGATCCGGGCTGGAATGCCCCCACGGGCGGTGAGCGGGGGATTGACATCTACCACCGCAGTAATGCCGTCCTCTTAGAAATTGAACGGGAGTATCCCGACGGCAATGTGCTGCTTGTTTCCCACAAAGCCACCATTCGGATTATGCTCTGTGGTCTGCTTGGGATTGATGTGGGACGGTTTCGCGATCGCCTTGCTGCCCCAGTGGCCAGTGTCAGTATTGTGGAATATACCTCCCGTGGACCACTGCTCCTTGCCCTGGCGGAGCGATCGCACCTGAGTCCAGAGTTGCGCCAGTTGCCGGGCACCTAACCTATACGGTACCTATACGGTCATAATATCCTTTTCTTTTTCGGCAAGGAGGGCGTCAATTTTGCCGATGTACTTGTCGGTGAGCTTTTGCACTTTCTCTTGCAAATCCTTGACTTCATCTTCGGTGAGTTCTCCGGCTTTACCCGCCTTTTTGATGTGGTCAATGGCATCGCGGCGGATGTTGCGAATGGCAACTTTGCCCCCTTCAGCAATTTTGGCGGCAGTTTTCACCAATTCTTTGCGTCGCTCCGTGGTCAAGGGGGGAATGTTGAGGCGGACGCTAGAGCCATCATTGTTGGGCGTCAACCCCAAGTCAGAGAGTTGAATGGCTTTTTCAATGCTGGCCAATGTGGAGCGATCGTAGGGCTGAATCAAAATCGTGGTCGCATCGGGGGTGGAGATATTGGCCAAGGAGCGCAGGGGAGTTTCAGTGCCGTAGTAGTCCACCATGACCCGGTCTAATAACGCCGCGTTGGCGCGACCCGTGCGAATGCTATTGAAGTCATGCTGGGTTGCTTCAACCGATTTTTGCATCCGCTCTTCGACATCAGCTAATTTCACAGGAGCCTCCAACCATCGTACCAATGGGTTCCCCAATCAACGCGCGGTAGATGTTACCGGCTGTTTCTAAGCTAAACACAATAATGGGGATATCATTATCTTTACACAGCGCGATCGCTGTACTGTCCATCACCGCCAAGTTATGGGTGAGGGCGTGGGTGTAGGTGAGACTACGGTAGCGACGCGCGTTAGGATTTTTGTGGGGATCAGCGTCATAGACGCCATCGACCTTAGTGGCTTTGAAGATCACTTCGGCATCAATTTCGGCAGCGCGCAGGGCCGCGGTTGTGTCCGTGGTAAAAAAGGGATTGCCTGACCCTGCCCCAAAGATCACCACCCTTCCCTTTTCTAGGTGACGAATGGCACGGCGGCGAATATAGGGTTCGGCCACCTCCTGCATGGCGATCGCAGTTTGCACTCGTGTGGGCACATTCATCTGTTCAAGGGCATCCTGAAGGGTCATGGCATTCATAACCGTGGCAATCATACCGATGTAGTCTGCGGTTGCCCGATCCATGCCAGCAGCCGCTCCTTTCATACCACGAAAGATATTGCCACCCCCCACCACAATGGCGGTTTGCACTCCCGCCTGCACCACCTGAGCGATTTCACTGGCAAATGCCTGCACCACTTTTGGATCAATGCCGTAGTTCAGGTTGCCCATGAGGGCTTCACCGCTCAATTTGAGCAATACGCGGCGATATTTAGGATTCATTGCGAGGATTCTTGCACTCCAATACGCTCCCCATCAACGATAGCAGGTTAGACGCGCCCGGTTGGACTCGAACCAACGACCAATCGCTTAGAAGGCGAGTGCTCTATTCCGCTGAGCTACGGGCGCATTTTTCAATATTTTCCCACACGGCATAAGCTGAAGATAATATCTGGCTAGTTAGGACGATGCCGATGGATCTAACTTCTCCGCCTTCTCGTTTGCTTTTGGTCTGCGCTGACAACCACTTGTCGCAACGCATGGGGCAAGACCTTCAGGCAGCGGGTTACGATCCAGTGATTGCGACAACAGAAAAAGAATGTCACTTGGCCTGTGCTGAATGGCAGCCTGCCTTGATTATCATGGACCGCTATTTGGGACGGCTCAACAGTATGGAGTTGTGCCAGCAGCTGCGTCAGCAGGGGATCAGTCTGCCAATTCTACTAATGCTGGAGAGCGATCGCCTCGAAGATCGGGTCGCTGTCCTGGAGTCAGGGGCTGATGATTATCTATTGCTGCCCTACAGTCCCAAGTCTTTTCTCCAGATGATTCAGCTCTACCTGAAGCCACCGGTGACCCAAAGTGAGGTGTTGCGATTTGATAATTTGACCCTCGATTTATTGACGCGGCGAGCAGAGCGCAATGGGCGCATAATCGACCTTACGATGAAGGAGTATGAACTGCTGAAGTTTCTCATGGAGCACCCCCGCGAAGTCCTCACCCGTGAGCAAATTTTAGAAAACGTCTGGGGCTATGACTTTTTGGGTGAATCCAACGTCATTGAAGTCTATATTCGTTACCTGCGGTTAAAGATTGAACCCGATGGTGAAAAACGGTTGATTCACACAGTGCGAGGAGTGGGCTATGTTCTCCGTGAAGCCTAAGTTACGCTGGCTGGTTCTGGGATTGGTGACGTTGGGGTTCCTCCTAGGGTGTCAAAACCTGAGCCAAGGGGATCCAGCAACCCCGCCTCCAAGGGTTGGCGGCATTCCCCAATATCTACCGATTACGGCCAAGGCGCGCATTCACGATACCTGGATTCAATTGGAAGTGGCGCGCACGCCAGCCCAGCAGCAGTTGGGCTTGATGTTTCGCCCAGAATTGCCGGGCGATCGCGGCATGCTGTTTCCGATGGCTGCGCCCCACGTGGCCAGCTTCTGGATGAAAAATTGCCTCATCCCCCTCGACTTGATTTTTCTTAGGGATGGGAAAGTGGTAGCGATCGCCCCCGCCGCCCCCCCTTGCCCAACCCTCCCTTGCCCCACCTATGAATCTGGGGTTCCCGTGGATGCGGTTTTAGAGCTGGCGGGTGGCCGCGCCGCTGAATTGGGGCTCAAGGTCAATGACCCTGTAGAGATACAGTACTTGGCGCCTTGAGTAACGATCGGGCGTGCTTAACGCTTAAAAGCATTATCTAAAACATTATCCAAAGTGATTAAATATTTTGTGCTCTAGTTTTGGCCCTAGATCCCGCGGTGGCCTAGCCTCTTCTACCGCCCTTGGAGCTCCCTCATAGGATTCTCCCATAGAACGATTGGCGCTTTCTCCCCGGAACTTGTTGGGGGGACGTTGCGGCCCTCGTTTTCTAACTATGCTAACTATTAACTCGTGTCTTTTAGGAGGCGGTGACGGTGGCGCGATCGCCTGTCGCCGCAGGGCTGACTGCACTAAAGGTCAACTCACTACCCACCAAATCCACCAAAATCGTATCGCCAGGGGTAAAGACCTCCTCCAGAAGCTTCACGGCCAGGGGGTTCTCCAATTCCCGTTGAATGGCGCGCTTTAGGGGACGTGCCCCATAGACTGGATCAAAGCCCACCGCCACTAAATGATCGAGCGCTACTGGGGTGAGGCGCAGGTGAATTTTTTGATCCGCAAGGAGTTTTTCCACCCGTCGCAGTTGAATTTGGGCAATCTGAGCTAGTTCAGTTCGCCCGAGCCCGTGGAAGAGGATCACGTCATCAATGCGGTTGAGAAATTCGGGGCGAAAATACTTTTGGGCACTTTGGAGCACCCGTTGGCGCATTTCCTCATAGCGGCTGTCATCCCCCGCCAAATCTAAGATATGCTCGCTGCCCAGGTTACTGGTCATAATGATCACGGTATTGCGGAAGTCCACCGTCCGCCCTTGGGAATCAGTAATGCGGCCATCATCCAGCACCTGCAAGAGTACATTAAAGACTTCGGGATGGGCTTTTTCTACCTCGTCAAATAGAACCACGGCATAGGGACGACGGCGGATGGCTTCGGTGAGTTGACCGCCACTGTCAAAGCCAACATATCCCGGCGGTGCGCCAATCATGCGGGAGACGGCATGTTTTTCCATGTACTCCGACATATCAATGCGCACCAAGGCATTTTCATCATCAAAAAGGGCTTCGGCAAGGGCACGGGCCAGTTCCGTTTTGCCAACGCCTGTGGGTCCCATAAAGAGGAATGAACCAATGGGACGGGCAGGGTCTTTCATGCCAGCTCGGGCGCGGCGGATGGCCGCGGCCACGGCGGCCACGGCATCGGTTTGACCAATCACCCGCTGATGGAGGACTTGTTCCAGCTGCAGGAGTTTTTGGCGTTCTGAGGCCATGAGTTTTTGCAGGGGAATTCCCGTCCACTTGGCAACAATTTCGGCAATGTCAGCCTCGGTGACTTGATCGCGCAAGAAGGTGCCACCTGCGGCCTGAAGTTCCAAAAGTTGTGCTTCTGTGGCCTCCAGTTCCCGTTGCAGGGTTTCTAAACGACCATATTTGAGTTGCGCGGCTTTGTTGAGGTTGTAGTCCCGCTCTGCTTGCTCAATTTGCAGCTTCACTTGGTCTTCTTCTTCCTTGAGGCTGTTGATGCGCTCTAGCAGTTCTTTTTCTGCTTGCCAGCGGGCTTGCATAGCCTGTTGTCGCGGTTGCAGTTGGGCAATTTCTGCTTCGATGCGCTGCAGGCGATCGCGCGTGGCCTGTAGTGGTGCTTGGCTCAAGGGCAGGTTTTCTTCCTGTTTGAGGGAGAGTCTCTCCATTTCTAGTTGCCGCAGGCGCCGCTCAAGGGCTTCCAGTTCAGCGGGCTTGGTGGTAATTTCCATTTTGAGTTTGGCGGCTGCCTCATCCACCAGGTCAATGGCCTTATCGGGGAGGTAGCGATCGCTAATATACCGATCCGAAAGCATCGCCGCGGCCACCAATGCCGAATCGGTGATCTTAACGTTGTGGTGAATTTCATAGCGATCCTTGAGGCCGCGCAAAATGGAGATCGTATCCTCAACACTGGGCTGGCCAATATACACCTGCTGAAAGCGGCGTTCTAAGGCAGCATCTTTCTCAATGTATTTGCGATATTCATCTAGGGTGGTAGCGCCAATGCAGCGTAGCTCTCCCCGTGCCAACATCGGTTTGAGTAAGTTGCTGGCATCCATCGAGGAGTTTTGATTGGCGCCGGCACCGACAACCGTATGCAGTTCATCAATAAAGAGGACAATTTGGCCATCGGAATGGGTGACCTCATGGAGCACAGCCTTGAGGCGATCTTCAAAATCACCGCGAAACTTGGCGCCTGCAACCAGACTCCCGAGATCTAGGGAAATGAGCCGCCGATTTTTCAGGGATTCCGGTACATCCCCATTGATGATCCGCTGAGCCAGGCCCTCGGCAATGGCGGTTTTGCCCACGCCGGGTTCACCAATGAGAACGGGATTGTTTTTGGTACGGCGGGAGAGAACTTGAATCACGCGGCGGATTTCTTCGTCGCGGCCAATGACGGGATCCAATTTGCCTTGGCGGGCGGCTTCGGTGAGATCGCGCCCGTATTTTTCAAGGGCGGCGTACTTGTTTTCAGGGTTTTGATCTAGGACTTTTTGAGCACCGCGAATGGCTTTGACGGCAGCAGCCAACTGCTCGCGATCGCAATTTAAGGCACGGAAAAGGCGTTGACCGATCCGGCGATCGCCCACAAAAGCCAGTAAAAGATGCTCAATGGAAATGAATTGATCCCCTTGCTCTTGGCGCAGGCGATCGGCCTCATCAAGGAGTGCATCCAAACTACGACCACAGTAGAGTTCGCTGCCTGCGAGAACGCGGGGCTGTTGCTTGGCAAAATCCATCAGCCGCTTGAGCACCCATTCGGTGTCAATATCTGCCCGCTCAAAGATCAGTTGCCCTAATCCCTCTTCCCGCAGTAGGGCAATCATGACGTGCTCTGTTTCCAGATATTGGCTGCGATATTCCCGTGCCACATCTTGGGACTTAACAATGGCTTCCCATGCCTTATCAGTAAACTTTGTTGGATCCGTTGGTTGCATAGTGATAATTGCGGGCAAACCCCCAGCGACCGTGAATGCATTATGCCATCATCTTCAGTGTAACCAACAGGCCACCACCCCACCCACAGAGATGACTTACAGCGGTGGCAAATAGAGAAACTCCCGCAGGAGATTAGCCAATTTTTTCTCGCTGCTATAGTCAGCCCTGTAGCTCCATCGCAGGGGGACTGTGTCGCCAGAGGTCATGTGCACCACGACGCGAGAGAAACGATCGCCCTCATAATTCTTATAGCTTTCAATGGCAATGTCCCTAATTTCGCGCAAGGGCAATTCCTTGCGAGTGCGGTGGAAAAAATTCCCACGGCGAATTGTCAAGGTGCCACTGCCCCGATCTAAATCCAACGCTAAGAGAGGGGCGAAGGAAATTAGACTCATGCCTACAAGAAAGAACACCCCTGCAATGATCCCTACTATCCAGCGATCGTCCACACGGGCTGAAAGTTCGGTTTGATTGGGATTCCTTAAGAATTGGTTAATTTGCTGTACCACGGCGGCGCGATCGCCCCGCTGTGAGGCAGTATTACCCAATAGGATTGACTTGCCCGCCACTTCAAGAACAACGCCGTACCAGCGATCGCCCTCACTGTCAATGTCCTCCTCCAAACTTTGCCTGTCGTAGGACAGAAAGAGGAATTTTCACCCGTTCTTGGATTACGAGAGAGGTTGTCGTGGCAATACACTCATAGGGTAGGGTTTGGCGTTGGCAGTGGATTTCCGCAACTGTAAAGGAGCTTAGTATCAGCAGCGTATGCACAAGAAACATCCCACCCAGAAAATACTCCATCAAGGATCTCTCCCGTAAGCGCAGATAGTTCGTTTGCGCCAGTCTCTTCACGGCTAATCCTCCTGAGAATGTAGAAACAATCCCACGCTTGTTGCTAACTGCTGAAAATTGGGTTCAATTCGTTGTCCTAAGTACTCTTCAACTACCCGAGCAATCATACTTGCTAAAAAGAAGGGGACACCGGTAATGCGTTTTGGATCAATCCTGAGATGGCCTCGGCTGGTGATAATCGTTGAATTGCCCACGGCAATGAATTGATTTTCCCCCTGACAGTCAACGGCCTCCGTAAAGGCATGGGGGACAATGCGCCAGCGGGTAAGATAGTCGCGATCGTCCCAATGGCTATAATCTGTCCAGGAGAGCATCGCCTCACTCAAGAATGCCCGTGCCGCCGCTGGAATTTCCCCGCCACCATGCCAAACCAAGACCATTTCTAGGGCTTGGGGCTGTTCGTTGCGCGCCTGTACTTCAATTGCCCGCACATTGGGCATCCAGTTCACCAGTTCTGGCAGGCGATCGCGATAGGTGCGATAGACAGCGTCGCGGGGAAAGGGTAGCTCGACTTGGGAAGAAATTTCCATGACCTTATTCCCACTGTGGACACTGCCGCGCAATCACAACCACGTAGTCCCCCACCTGCAACTCATAGTTCAGCGGTGGATTAATATACGTTTGGCGACGCCCCTCAATGCGACGTTCCACAGCTATCAGGAGCGCATCGTCCTGCTCCTTAAGGTGGCGTTGCGCATACCAAAAGGTTTTGCCTACCAGCGTTGATGGCAAAGGCAGCCGATAAAATTGGTTCCCCACCTGTACCGTCAGCAGCTCCGCAAAGACATCCATCGCCCCTTGATTGCGCACCGCATTGCCAATGAGGTGACCCGCCATTTCATCAGCCACAACCACATCCTCCACCCCTGCCGCTTGCAGTTGGACATTATTATTGCGATCCAAAAGCTGAGCACAGGTGTAGATTGTCGGATTGAGTTTTTCCATGGTCAGGGCAGCAAGAACAGTGCGGGCATCGCGGTCTTGATCACTGCGGGGCTGGCTGGTATCCGCCAAGAGAATGGCACGGGAGGCATGGTAAATCTGCACCTTCTCTAAAACGTCAATGCGGGTATAGTCTCCCGAATAAAAGTAGAGGCGATTTTGATCCACTGTGCGCAATTCATTCAGGGGCAGCTGTTCCAGTTCAGCAATAATGACAATTGGTGCATAGCGGGTTTGGGGATCGGTTTGTAACTCCTCCAGCACAAGGGGGGCACTGCGATTCCAGCCGCAGAGAATAATGTGGTTGCGTAACTCATCCAAGTCAAGGTTCTTAATGCTCATGACCGACTGCAACCGCTGCACCATGAAGGCAGACACCACCCCTGTAAACACGGCAAACAAGGTCAGCCCCGCCAAAACCACGACTAGGGTAACGATCCGCCCGGCATGGGTTTGAGGATAGGCACCAATGGGTTCGGCAGACACTAAAGAAAAGAAGCTGTACCACAGGGCATCCCCAAGGGTCTTAATGTTTGGGTTTGAGGTTCCTTCGATAATATAAAAAGCCAGGCCCCCAAAGAGCATGATCAACACAATGATTAACAGTGCTGAAATTTGGGCACCGTAGAGACCAGAAACCTGGGGGGCAATGTAGTGCAGGTTGCGGTTCATCAGAATTGAGGCACGGGGCAGACGCAGCAGTGGCAGCAAACGAAACAGTGTCCACTGGGGCGGCATGGGGAGAATCGCCACTAGATCAAGCCAGTAGTGGCGGAAAAATCGTTGCTTTTTGCGGGCGATCGCAAATCGTAGGAATAACTCAACAACAAAGCACAGCCGCAGGGGTAAATCCAACAGCATCACAAAAAAATTAGGGTACCCGGGCTGTATCCAGAAGAGATCGATAACCACTAAAAGTACCCATATTAGAATCAAAACCAGCAGGCTAACTTCTACCTGTGGTGAGTGCAAAAATAGATCAAGCTGCTGTCTCAGCCGGCTTTGTCCCATAGGTGCTGCCAAAAGAGAGCATTAAATTCAAATTGGCGCGATCGCCGGCCAATAATGAACCTACGTGGGAATCAGTTCTCCTGGGCGCAGTTTTGCCCACCGTCCCCGTTCTTCGACAAAACTCGCACAACCGACCACATCCCACTCCAATTGAATTTCTTCCCCTTGGGTGCGGATATTCACATTGATTGTTGGCTCAATCGGCTCAAAGTCTGGCGTCAGGGTCAAATGGGGCTGCTGATGCTGCGCTTCAACGGCATGATAAGTAGTGCAGCGATCCACCAGGGCGCAGTTAACACAAATACACATGGCGAACTCTCCCAATGCCACATGCTCCTACTCTAGCGCATCCCCTAAGGTCGCCAAGGAAACTGCTGAAAGTTGGGGGGGCGTTTTTCCAAAAAGGCGGTCTTGCCCTCGGCACTCTCTTGGGTGAGGTAGTACAGCAGCGTTGCATTCCCCGCTAATTCTTGTAGACCGGCCTGACCATCACAATCGGCATTGAAGGCCGCCTTTAGGCAGCGAATGGCCAAGGGACTTTTGGTGAGAATCTCCTGCGCCCAGCGGATTCCCTCTGCCTCTAGCTCCTCAACCGGCACAACGGCATTCACCAAGCCCATCGCCAGAGCCTCCTGAGCCGTGTATTGCCGACAGAGAAACCAAATTTCCCGCGCTTTTTTTTGACCCACAATGCGGGCGAGATAACTAGCACCAAACCCGGCATCAAAACTGCCCACCTTTGGCCCCGTTTGGCCAAAAATGGCATTGTCTGCCGCAATGGTGAGGTCACAGACAAGGTGGAGCACATGACCACCACCAATAGCATAGCCGGCCACAAGGGCAATCACGACCTTGGGTAGGGAGCGAATTTGCCGTTGCAGATCCAGCACATTCAGCCGCGCCACCCCCTGCTCGTCGAGGTAACCCGCCTCACCGCGAATGCTTTGGTCGCCACCCGCACAAAACGCATACCTACCATCCGTGTGGGGACCTGCCCCGGTGAGCAAGACAACCCCAATGGTGGGATCGTTGCGGGCATCCTCAAAGGCCTGACTCATTTCAACAATGGTTTGAGGGCGAAAGGCATTGCGCTTGTGGGGGCGATTAATCGTAATTTTGGCAATGCCCGTCGTTTTGTGGTAGAGGATGTCAGTGTAGTTGTGAACCTGCTGCCAGTGGACGCTGTCCATAAAGTATCATCGCCGAGGTGAACCCCCATTGTACCCTGAGAATTCCCGGGTTGAGGGGGGGATAGCATGGCCTAACAATTGACCTCTTCCACCTGTGGCAGTTCCCAAGAGCAAGCCCACCGACGGCAACCTGCCAGAAAATGCTTGATGGTCTCTTGCCATGAATTCTTGATAACGGTCCTGCGCTACGAAGGCGCGGGCGGCCGCCAATGGGTTGCCCCGTAATCCTCAGGTATCATAAAACTCTAGGCACATGGGCATAGCAGTATGATGAGCAGTGATTTTCTCGCAGGACTCAATCCCTCACAGCGGCAGGCGGTAGAGCACTACTCGGGTCCCCTGTTGGTGGTGGCAGGAGCCGGTTCTGGGAAAACGCGCACGCTCACCTATCGAATTGCCCATTTGATTCGCCATCATCAGGTAGCACCAGAGAATATCTTGGCGGTGACGTTTACCAATAAGGCTGCCCGCGAAATGAAGGAGCGCCTTGAAACCCTTTTTAGCCAAGAGATGGCCAAGCAACTCTACGGCAGAGACTGGCTGGATCTGTCCCCTGCCGAACAGCAGCGGGTGCGATCGCGCGTCTATCACACCTACACCAAGCCCCTGTGGATTGGCACCTTCCACAGCCTATGTGCTCGACTCCTGCGCTTGGAAATTGAGGCCTATCAACATCCCCAAGGGTATCGCTGGACGCGGCATTTTACAATTTTTGATGAGTCGGACGTACAAAGCCTAATTAAGGAAATTATTACGGGTGAACTCAATCTCGATGAGCGCAGGCATGACCCGCGCGCTATCCGCTACAAAATTAGCCATGCCAAAAACCGCGGACTAAGCCCAGATCAATTGGAGCAGGAGCAAAGATCGCCCGCTGGTCGTGTAGCAGCAGAGGTTTATCGTCGCTATGAGGCGGCTCTTGCCAAGAATAATGCCCTTGATTTTGATGATTTAATTTTGCGAACAGTGCATCTGCTGCAACAGCGCCCTGAGCGTCTTGACTATTGGCATCAGCAGTTCCAGCATATCCTGGTGGATGAATACCAAGATACCAATCGCACCCAATACGATTTCATTCGGCTGTTGGCCACCAATGGCACCCCCCCTCAACAGTTTCAGAATTGGCGCAATCGCTCAATTTTTGTTGTGGGTGATATAGATCAATCCATCTATTCATTTCGCTGCGCCGATTTCACTATCCTGATGAATTTCCAGCAGGATTTTGGCGATCGCCTACCCGATCAGGATACCCGCACAATGATCAAGTTGGAAGAAAACTATCGCTCCGTCGCCAACATTTTGCAGGCCGCCAATTATCTCATTGAGCACAACAGTGAACGCATTGATAAAGTGCTACGTCCCACCAAGGATCCCGGTCCGCCCATTCACTGTGAATGTTGCGACACCGAAGCCGATGAAGCCTATTTCATTGCCCAACAGATTAAAGCCTTGGGCAGTCAATCCCTCGAACCCCAATGGGGACGGTTTGCGATTCTCTACCGTACCAATGCCCAATCTCGCCCCTTTGAGGAGGCTTTAGTTCGCGCCAATATTCCCTACACCGTGGTCGGTGGTCTCAAGTTCTATGAGCGCAGGGAAGTCAAGGATATTCTCGCCTACCTGCGGCTGCTGCAAAACCCTCAAGACACCGTGAGTCTGCGGCGAATTATCAATGTGCCGCGCCGCGGCATTGGCAAAACGACGCTAGAGCGCCTCAGTGAGGCTGCCCAAACCCTTGGCATTTCCCTGTGGGACTTGATTGCTGATACCGAATCCATGACGCCGTTGGCCGGGCGAGCTAGCCGTGCACTGCAGCAGTTTGTGACCCTCATGACCCGCCTGCGATCGCTAGTAGACGATATCGAACTGCCCGAACTGGTGAAAACCGTGATTGAAGAGACAGGCTACCGCCGCGAGCTCGAAAACGAAGGCACCGACGAAAGCTTAGAGCGACTGCAAAACCTGATGGAATTGGTCAACGCTGCCCAGCAATTTAGCGAGGAGAATGCGGAGGCCAGCCTCAGCGATTTCCTCAACAGTTCTGCCCTCACCTCAGATTTGGATACATTGCAAGAGGGAGAGGGGGTCGTCTCCCTAATGACCTTGCATGCTGCCAAGGGGCTAGAATTTCCCGTTGTCTTTTTAGTGGGGATGGAACAGGGACTGTTTCCCAACTTCCGCAGTCTCAACGACCCCATGGCCCTAGAAGAGGAACGCCGCCTCTGCTATGTGGGCATTACCCGTGCCCAGGAGCGCCTCTTTCTGACCTTTGCCCAAAGCCGTCGTCTCTACAATGGCAGGGAAGACACAATACCGTCGCAATTTCTGACGGAGCTACCCCCAGAACTGCTCACGGGCAATGTTCAACGCCGCCCTCCAAGGGCCGCTGTCACGCAGGTATCCCCCTCGCAGTTGAGCAGGGGTGCTGCTTCTCCTTGGCGGGTGGGCGATCGCATTCTCCATCCCGTCTATGGCGAAGGGGAAATTACCCATGTCTTCAATGTGGGAGCGAAACTCTCTTTGGCAGTTCGCTTTCCGCGACGCGGTCAGAAAGTCGTCGATCCGCGCCTGACCCCCCTTGAGAAGCTCAGCTCCTAAACTCGGCTCATACTCTCCAGCTCTCGATGTTCAGGTTTGTGACCAATGAGTAGGTTCACCAGCCGTTGAGTTTGTTCAATGAGTTTGTTGACCGAAACGCCTACACTCTGCCCATCCTCTTGAGTAGTTCAGGTGCAACCTGTCTGTAACATAGGGGATTGGTAGGAGCGGATCAAAACTGGATGGAGTCCTCCCGGGATGGGTCATCTCCTTGGCAATAAACAAAATTGAGTTTGCGGTCAGTGGCGTGGATCCTGCAGCCATTCGGTATTAGAACTGAATGGGTCCTTTGGGAAGGTAGAGGTGGTAGAGTACGCGTGCTAACGCATGGCTACACGGACCTCAAAATGTCCTTCTAGATATCATCTCAAGTTTAAGTTACTTAAGGCAGCGGATAAGCCTCTGAGAAATCAAATACCCTGCGCTGAACCCACTCACCCCCCGCCTAGGTTACAAACGCGTGTAAATCAGCATGTGTTCACCTAAACCTCTTGATAGTGTTGCCGGATGACTCGTTTCGCAACTGGTCATTGCGCCGCCCGACTGCTAGCGTTTCGGCCACCGCGCGGAGTGAGTCGGCTGGAAGCGCGTGTTGGGCGATTACTCGATGTTTGCATCTATCTTTTGCTGCACAAATTCACGTGCCAAATCCAATATCTCCTCGATACTCCTGCAACTATAGTTTGTTCCCATCACAACTTTACGTGCCAAATCCAATATCTTCTTGATACGCTCCCAACCATAGTTTGTTCCCAGCCACCATCCAGGAACGATTTCAATAGAGTCTCCTTCCACCAAGTGCGGTTTGTTCGGATAGAGTTTCTGCTTATCACGGGCTATGTATCTCCGTATCCTTCCATGCTTTTCTGATGCAAATCGGTCAAGAAAACCAGGATCAGCTTCCGCCAAAAACTGAAAGACCTTTACCATGAACTCTTTCGCCGATGCAGCCTCGTACGTCTTGCCTTCAAACACGAATGAAAAACTGCCTGTGGTTCGGGATCGGGAAGTCTGCTTCCGGTTTTTTGGTGCCCGGCGCATAGCCGTTTGTTGATGCGACGGTATCGGATATGCAGAAACGACACCAAGATGGTGATTCGATTTTAAAAATTCGCTACACAAATCCAAATCCGGCCTATAGCCACAGAGATCTTCAACTTTTTCGGCTAATAATTCCAACAACAATGAATCAGGCTCTTCAAGCAAACTCTTCCAAGCTCTTGGGAGTGTTGCCTCAATTTCTCTACTCCGGGCCACGTTTTGATAATCTGCACGTGCAGATTCTAAAGCTTCGCCAGAACACACTCTTTCATAGTGGAGATATCGTTCAAGCCTGCTGACCGCTTCTTCGATCTCACGCTCAAGAAGGTCGAGCTTATATACTCTCCTTTCATCATATCGGCCCTGTTCAGCAGGAAGATAAAAACTCCACTCTTGTCCATCTGTCAGGACGGCCACTGGAACTCCCGAATGAAAGGCGTATTGGAATAGCTGTCTATCAGCCCCTTCCGAAATGCCAACCCTCTTGACCTCAATAAATATCAATGGACGAAGGGCCGGATGACAGAGTGCAAAATCGACACGGCCCCCTTCGACCGAGAATTGGGGGACAACTACATTTGTATCAAATACGGGCCATCCTAGTTCCTGCAAGATCAGAAGAAGAATTCCCTGGGAAACAGCAGCCTCAGATATAAACTCACCACGCCGGAGACGTTCTCGAATCGTTTCTATATGGTTTGAAATTGTCATTTATACACCTTCTTTTTTACAACTTATTACGAGTATGCTTATTTACGACCGCAAAAACTCGCGCCGCAATTCGGTCTAACAAGTTTCACCGGTTTGTGCCTCAAAAACAATGTCATCCCAAAAACAGTAGTAAAGGTGTGACCACCTTTCATAGATTTTTCTAAAGATGACCGGGTTATCATCTTCCGATAACGCCAAAGTATCAACTTTGCCCGAGTGCTGTACGCCCGTGGGAAATTCTGACTGCACCAACTGACAATTGAACACTGTTTCAAGATTCCGTTCGACAAGTATTTGAAGATTTTTCTCAAGTGCAAAATTGAATTACATCAGAACAGGTAACTTTTGATCTGTGATTTCAAATAGTGACATAGATTTTTCTCAACGATACTTTGATTTTGCAAGGGGCAAGCCAACGCAAGAAACTGTTGAAAAAACCCTTTTTCGCGGAGCGAAGCCTGCCTGGGGTGGCTAGCGCGGCGGAGTGAGGGGGCATGCCAAGCGGTTGGGGCAGGGATTTTCGGCTAATTCGGCGTCTCAAACACACAGATTTTCCTCACACTATGTACTAGTGCGTACAGTTTCCATTGTACATCCACTTTCAATTTCGAGTGCAGCCTGAATCGGTTCATGTGTTTGTGAATACAAATGTGCGATGTTCCTCTTGGGTTGAAGGGACTGCAGTCAGGTTTTCCTCAACTCCATCACGAGGGCCTCCTGCGCGGGTGAAAGCCTTTTTTGCAGACGGTGCGCTGTGTGTGGGCGCTCTTCAAAGGTGGTGCGGTGTTTCCACTTGGACACCGTCATGGGGGAGGTTCCGTAGCGCCTGGCCAGCATGCAATCGAGTCAGAGCTCGCCGCAATTCCCGGCCGAATCGCGGGCGTGGTGCGAGTGCCCTTTGTGTAGCCGGATGAGCATGCACTGACCTCCTTAAACCGTCGGACCATGCCCGGAAGCAATCTCAGCTAGGATGCTGCGGGCCATCAGGTAACTATGGTGGGAAGATATTGTATAGTCGCCTGCTGCATTGTATAATTTCCCGCCATATTACAGAGCAACGCAATCGCAGTGAACGACGGTGACAACAACCTGGCTCCGGGCGACGTCGTCGCGGGCTTGGAACCTTCGGAGCTGGTCGAGATCCAGCGCGTCGCTCCCTTCGGCAATAAGACGCTGGTTGAAGGCGTCGGGCTCCAGTCCGGCCGGATGGTGAAGCGGCCTCTGACCGCTGAGGAGCTGGCCGCGCTTGTCAAAGTCCGCGGCCGATTCCGTACGTTCGATGGCGATGCCAGCCTCTTCCTCCTCGGCGTCGAGGCCGAGCGCATCCGCATCGCCCATCAGTTCGACCCGCTTTTTGCCGTCAACTCCAGCATCGTGGATCCACTGCCTCACCAGGTCGAGGCCGTCTATCGCTATCTTTTGCCCCTTCCCAGAATCCGGTTTTTGCTTGCCGACGATACAGGTGCCGGCAAGACGATCATGACCGGCCTTTTGATCAAAGAGCTGCTCTTCCGGGGAGTGATCCAGAAGATCCTCATCATCACCCCCGGCGGCCTGACGAAACAGTGGCAAGAAGAGGAGTTCCAGGAGAAGTTCGGCCTCCACGCGCGGCTGGTGGATCGCGCGTCTTTCCAAGCGGAGCCCGGCCAGTTCTCCCGCAACGAAGAGGGGATCTTCGTCACCTCCATCGATTTCCTGGCGCGGAATGAAGGCTGTCTCAAGGCCGCATCGGCAACTCAGTGGGACCTCGTGGTGGTGGACGAGGCCCACAAGCTCTCGGCCTATGAGTACGGCACCAAGCTCGAGGAGAGTAAACGCTACAAGGCGCTGAAGGCGATCGCCCCCAAGACCGATCATCTGCTCTTCCTCACGGCGACGCCGCACCGAGGACGAAAGGACACCTTCCGCCGGCTTCTTTTGCTGCTCGATGAGGACCTGTTCCAGAAAGATGAACACGTTGCCGACCGGGTGCGCGAGCAGGCGGCGCCCTACGGGGCTTCAGGAGCGGAGGATTTCGAGGACGAGTGCCCGATCAGCGAGGCGCGCAACCGCTTCTTCCTCCGCCGGCTGAAGGAGGAGATGGTGAACTGGGACGGGCAACCCCTTTTCAAGCCGCGCCACACCAAGACGATCGGCTACGACCTCACCCCTGAGGAGAAGACGCTCTACGACGCGGTGACGAGCTACGTCCGCTCGAAGCGCAAGGAGGCCAAGGCGAAGAAGAACCGGAACGTTGAGCTGACCCTCATGGTCATGCAGCGGCGGCTGGCCAGTAGCCTCTACGCAATCACGCGGACGCTGGAAAACCGGCTGCGTGCCCTCAACGAGGTCCTCGCCATCCTGCGGGATCCGCGCCGGTCGGAGGCGGAGAAGAAGCGGCTTCTGCGGGCACCCTCTGATCTGAGCGACCCACAAGACATCACGGAATACGAAGACCTGACCGAAGAGGAACGCGAGCGGATCGATCAGCGGATCTTCCGCTAGGTTCTCACCGATGACCCGGACAAGGTCGAGGAAGAACGGGACGAAGTCGAGCGCCTTTTCCGCCTGGCCGAGGGCCTCAAGGATCACACGGAAGCGAAGTTCGCCGAACTGCTCGCCGTTCTGGATTCCTCCGACGTGATCCGCGCGGAGGTTGGCGTAAAGCAGACCCGAGACTGGGGGCTCTGGCGATTGGCCGAGCAACGGATGGCGCGCACGCCACCGACTGCACAATTAGCATACACGGGAGGAAGCGATAGATGAAAACGGTTCGCGATGCCTGCCAACTCCAACCCAACGCCCTTTCGATCAAGGTCAGCGACCAGATCGAGCAGCTCGACGAACTGATCGCCGAGGAGCATGACGGGATCGCTTTCTTTGAGCGAACTCACATCACGCAGGGCATGCAGGACCTGATCAGCGAGGGCATCGCGCGCCTTGCGGGGGCTTCATCCCAGGCGGTCTTTCATCTCAAACAGGCGATGGGCGGCGGCAAGACGCACCTGCTCGTCGGTTTCGGCCTGCTGGCCAAACACCCCGCGCTGCGCAGGAAGTATTGCGCGGGGGTGGCGCATATCGATGCCTTTGAAAGCACTGCGATCGCGGCGTTCAATGGCCGCAACAGTCCAGACCACTTTTTCTGGGGTGAGATCGCCGAGCAGCTCGGCAAGGGCGAGCAGTTTCGCGAGTTCTGGACTTCTGGCCCGAAGGCGCCGGACGAAAAGGACTGGCTCAAGCTTTTCGAAGGCGACCGGCCGGTCCTGGTCCTGCTCGACGAGATGCCGCCGTACTTCCACTACCTGGACACGCAGAAAGTGGGCAACGGTACGGTCGCAGACATCGCCACGCGCGCCTTCGCCAACCTGCTAACCGCCGCGGGCAAGAAAAAGAACGTCTGCGTCGTTGTTTCCGACCTGGCGGCAGCCTACGAGACCGGCGGTAGACTTATCAACCGTGCGCTTCAAGACGCACGTGCCGAACTCGGTCGGCAGGAACGCGCCATCACCCCAGTAGACCTCGCCGCCAACGAGATCTACGACATCCTGCGCAAGCGCCTATTCACCAAGCTGCCCGACAAGTCGGAGATTGACGGGATTGCCAGTGCCTACGGGCGCAAGCTTGTCGAGGCGGCCAAGGCCAAGACGACGCATCGCGGCGCTGAGGCGATCGCCGACGAGATAGCGGCCACCTATCCCTTCCATCCGCGGTTCAAGAACGTCGTGGCGCTGTTCAAGGAGAACGAGCAGTTCAAGCAAACCCGCGGCCTGCTGGAGCTCGTCTCGCGCCTGCTCAAGTCTGTCTGGGAGCGCAAGGACAACGACGTCTTCTTGATCGGCCCGCAGCACTTTGATCTTTCCATCCCCGAGGTGCGCGACAAGCTCACTGAGATTTCCGGCATGCGCGATGTGATCGCCAAGGACATCTGGGACGCCCAGCAGTCCGCGCACGCTCAGTTGATCGACCTTGAGACCGGAAACGATGCGGCACAGCAAGTAAGCACGCTTCTGCTGACCGCAAGCCTTTCTACTGCGGTCAATGCCGTGAAGGGCCTCACGCGCGAGGAAATGGTCGAGTGCCTAGTGACACCGCTGCGCGAGCCGTCGGAGTTCCTGACCGCCTTCCAGGAGCTGGAGAAAGCCGCCTGGTACTTGCACCACACGCCCGAGGGCCGCTTTTACTTCGACCGCCAGGAGAACCTGACCAAGCTTCTGCAGAGCCTCGCCAACGATGCGCCGGAAAACCAGATCGATGAACTGATCCGCCACCGTCTGCGCGAGATGTTCAAGCCGACGCGCAAGACGGCCTACGAGGAGGTTCTACCACTGCCGCGCCTTGACGAGGTGGCCGAGCGCGTGCGCCGCGGCCGCGTGCTCGTGATCGTAAGCCCCGATTCGAAGATCCCGCCTGCGGAAGTGCAGCGCTTCTTCGAGGGGCTGAGCCAGAAGAACAATCTGCTGGTCCTCACCGGTGACAAGACGGCGATGGGCAGCGTCGAGAAGGCGGCCCGCCAGCTCTATGCGGCGCAGAAGGCCGACGGGCGTATCCCGAAGGGCCATCCGCAGCGCGAAGACCTCGAGCGCAAGCAGGCGGCCTACGAGCAGGACTTCAACGCCACGGTGCTCGGGCTCTTCGACAAGGTGCTGTTCCCGATCCAGCGCGCCGGCCGGGAGGCTCAGCTCGCCGCCAAGGCGCTCGACATGACGCGCGACGCGACCAAGCCCTTCGATGGCGAGGCGCAGATCGAAAAGACCCTGGTCTCCAACCCGCTCAAGCTCTACCTCGATGTCGAGAAGGACTTCGACGCGATCCGCGACAAGGCCGAGGACCTGCTCTGGCCCGCCGGCCAGGCCGAGACGCGCTGGTCTGATGCCGCCGACCGCTACGCGGAGCAGGCAGGCATGCCCTGGCTGCCGCCGCGCGGTCTCGACTGGCTCAAGGGCATCGCCATAAACCGCGGCCTTTGGGAGGACCTCGGCAACGGGTACGTGACCAAGAAGCCTGCGAAGAAGCGCACTTCGGCCCAAGTCGTGATCGAGCAGGGCCCGGATGACGAGGGGCGCGTGCGCCTGAAGGTCAACCCGGTGCATGCCGGTCCGGCGCCGCGCATCCACTACGCCGAGGAATCACCGGTATCGGAGTCGAGCCCGGTGCTCAAAGAGAACCCGTTCACGACGAAAGCCTTGCGCGTGCGCTTTCTCGTCTGCGATCCTTCCGGCCAGTACGAAACCGGCGATCCGGTGGTCTGGCGCAACCGGCTCGTGCTGCGCAATCGGCTCAGCGAGCAAGGCGGCAAGCGGCTGGTCGAACTCTTCGTCGCCCCACGCGGCGAGATCCGCTACACGCTCGACGGCAGCGAGCCGCGTGACGGCACACGGTACGAAGGGCCCGTCGAGATCGGCGACGGCGAGGTGCTGCTGCGCGTCTTCGCCACCGCCGGCGACCTCGAGGCCAAGGACGAGTTCCGCTTCCCGGCAAAGGGCAAGAAGGGTGTGCAGCTCGACGAGACCAAGCCCGCGCGCCTCATCTCCCGCACGGGCCACAAGCTCGATTCGCGAGCTTCGACTTTCGAAGGGCTCAAGCAGGCGGGTGACCTGGGCACCCTCTTCGAAAGCGTGACGCTGACCGTCGGCCAGGGCGCGCAGGTCGCGCAGCTCATGGTCGGCGAAATCCAGGTGGAGGCCACCTTTCTCACTCAGATCCTCGAGAAGGTGCTCGACAAGTTCCCGCCGGATGCGCCGATCACCATGAGCTTCCGCAAGGCGCATTTCCAATCGGGGCACGACCTGAAGCAGTTTTGCGAAAAACTCGGCATTGAGCTTGCCCAAGGGAGCGTCGAGCAGTGAGCGAGAAACCTGCCACCGTGGACTTCGGCGCCCCCGAAGGGTTTGGTGCGCACGTCTTCCGCGTCGAGATCCCGGCCGCGCGCGCGGGCGAGGTCCGCATCGTCGAGGACTACGGCTACCGCGGCAGCGAAGCCGGCATTCCCCGAGAAGAGGAGCGCGTTGTCCTCGAACGCCGCATCTGGTCCGCAATCGCCGACGTCGCCCGCCGCGAGTTCAACAGCCGTCTGAAGGCCGCGGGCCTCAAGACCGGCCGCTGGCACGCAGGCAACAACCTGGTCGAGCGCCTGCTGGGCCGCGAACTCTGCGTCCTCGCCTGGGCCGCGGAGAAGGCGACCGACGCCGAGCTGCCGGTGATCGGCAGCAAGTGGGCGGCGCTGCGTCCCGAGGAGCGCTGGTGGCTCTTCATGGTGACCGTAGCCGAGGCCGGCCTGCCGGACGACCACGACCGCGGCTGGCGCCGAGCGTTGCACCTGGCGCTCGCCGACGGCGAGGCGCCCAAGCCGAGCCGCCGTCGCCCGCGCCCCGCCGAGCCGGATCTCCTCGAGTTGCCGCTTTTCCGGGGGAAGGCATGAACCGCGCCGCCACCGAGCACGCCGCCGTCGTGCCGCTCTCGCTTGCCGAGGCGCCCGCCATCATTGAGCGGCTGCTGCCGGTGCAGAAGCTCTCGGCCGAGGCGTACAAGGAGCAGATGGCGGTGCACGGCAAGACCCTCACCGCCCTCGGCTCCTACTGGAAGGGGCGCAAGCCGCTGATCCTCGCCAAGGCCTGCGTGCTGGGCTGCCTGCTGCCGGCCACCGACGACCCCAAGCGCGACCTCGAGATCTTCGAGATGCTCATGGGCATGGACGAGCGCTCGTTTGCCGCCCGCGCCAAGCGCCGGCCGAAACCGAAGGAGATCCTCGGGAAACTGTCGCTCGCACGCATCCGCGACTACTTCGAAGTCACGCCCGACGACGCGCTGCCGCAGTCGTCGCCGGTGGACTGGTCCAATCCGGCCTACGCCAAGGCCAAGGTCGCCTGGCGCAAGGACCTTCCTGAATCCGAGCGTCGCCGGCTCGAGGCGCAGATGCTGCCCAAGGTTCCGTATCGCACGCTCGTCGAAGGGAGTTACCGGCCCGAAGAGGTGCCGGACGTCCACGACCACATCTGGGAGGAGGTCAACGCGCACCTCGGCACCCAGGCGCGTTCCTTTCCGGAGCTCGTCGAGCAGCTGGGCATCATGCGCTTCGGCCACCGGCCGCGCGTGGCCGATACCTTCTGCGGCTCGGGGCAGATCCCGTTCGAGGCGGCGCGGCTGGGCTGCGACGTCTACGCCTCCGACCTCAACCCCGTGGCCTGCATGCTCACCTGGGGGGCGTTTCACATCGTCGGCGGCACGCCCGAGGCGCGCGCGCAGCTCGAGCGCGACCAGCAGGCGCTGGTCGAGAAGGTGCAGACCGAGATCGACCGTTTGGGGATCGAGGAAGACGGCCGCGGCTGGCGGGCGAAGGCGTTCCTCTACTGCGTCGAGGCCCGCTGCCCGCAGACCGGCTGGATGGTGCCGCTGCTGCCCACGCTCGTCGTGAGCAAGGGCTACCGGGTCATTGCCGAGCTGGTGCCCGACCCGGCGAATAAGCGCTACGACATCGCCATCCGTTCGGGGGTGAGCGACGCGGAGCTCCAGGCGGCAGAAAAGGGCACGGTGCGCTCCGACGGGCGCGGCCAGGACCCGTACCTGGTGCACACCGTGGACGGGCGCGAGTACCGCACCAAGATCTCGACCCTGCGCGGCGACTACCGCAAGCCGGACGGCACCACCGGCAACCGCCTGCGCCTGTGGGAGAAACACGACTTCAAACCGCGGCCGGACGATATCTTCCAGGAGCGGCTCTACTGCATCCAGTGGATGCGGCCGAAGGGGTCAGGCAAGAGCTACGAGTACGAGTTCCGCGCCGTGACCGAGGAGGACCTCGCGCGCGAGCGCATCGTGGAGGAGTACGTGGCGCAGCACCTGGCCGAGTGGCAAGAGAAGGGCTTCGTGCCCGACATGCGCATCGAACCGGGGGACAAGACCGACGAGCCGATCCGCACGCGCGGCTGGACCCACTGGCACCACCTGTTCAACCCAAGGCAGTTGCTGTTGGGGGCGCTGATCAACCGCGAGCGTCGGGCTGGAGTCAAGTTAATCGTAGCGCAATGCGTCGACTGGAACGCTCGACTATGCACTTGGAATCGGTTTGGAGGCGGTGGCGGGATTGTTCAGCACACTTTTACTAATCAGGCGCTTAATACTCTGTTTGACTACGCCTGCCGGGGATTCGCCTACACGCTTGGCTTCCTGGTTCCGAGCTATCGCTCGTTCCCACTGAACCATGTGGCAAGGACCGTCGCCAACATCTCAGCCGATCAGATCAACGAGCACGTCGACACCTTCATCACCGACCCCCCCTACGGCGACGCAGTGAAGTACGAGGAGATCCTCGAGTTCTTCATCGCCTGGCTGCGCAAGAACCCGCCTCCGGAGTTCGCGAACTGGGTCTGGGACAGCCGCCGCGCGTTGGCCATCCAGGGCGAAGACGAGGATTTCCGCCGCAAGATGGTCGCGGCCTACCGGCGCATGACCGAGTGCATGCCGGACAACGGCCTGCAGGTCATCATGTTCACCCACCAGTCGGGCGCCATCTGGGCCGACATGGCGAACATCGTCTGGGCCGCGGGCCTGCAGGTGACCGCCGCCTGGTACGTGGTGACCGAGACCGATAGCGCCCTGCGCGAAGGCAGCTACGTGAAGGGCACGGTGCTGCTGGTGTGCCGCAAGCGCAAAGGCGAACGCAAGACCACGCGCGATGACCTCGCCTGGGAGATCCAGGAGGAGGTGGAAAAGCAGGTGCAGGCACTCACGGGCCTCAACCAGGAGGCGCGGGGGCTGTACCGCGACGAGAACGTCTTCGCGGACGCCGACCTGCAGATGGCCGGTTACGCCGCGGCCCTGCGTTGCCTGACCCGCTACGCTCGCATCGACGGCCGCGACATGACCACCGAGGCGCTGCGGCCGCGGGTGAAGGGCGAGACCACCTTCGTGGACGAGCTGATCGCCTTCGCGGTGGACACCGCCAACGGCTGCCTCGTGCCGCAGGGCATCGACCGGCGGCTCTGGGAGAAGCTCTCGGGCGCCGAGCGCTTTTATCTCAAGATGCTTGACCTCGAAGCACGTGGCGTGCACACGCTCGACAACTACCAGAACTTCGCCAAGGCCTTCAAGGTGCGCAACTTCTACGCGCTGATGGGCGATCGGCGCGCCAATCACGCGCGGCTCAAAAGCGCCGTCGAGTTCGGCCGCGCCGAGATGGGCGAGGGCTCGGAGCTGTACGGTTCGCTCCTGCGCGCCGTGCTCTATGCGCTGATGGAACTGCAACAGGAAGTGGACACCGACCAGGTGCTGGCGCACCTGACGCACAACGTGCCCGACTACTACGGCGACCTGACCCAGCGCGAGCGCATCATCGCAGTGGCCGATTATTTGGCTGGTCGGCTGAAGTTCGTGCGTCCCGAAGAGGCGAGCGCGGCGCGCGTGCTGGCCGAGGCGGTGCGCAACCAGCGGATTGGCTGAGATGAGCGGCATCCGGCGCTTCTCTTCCCGTCGCCAGCGCCTCGATCACGCCTTCCTGAACGAGAGGCTCAGGGGCGCGCGCGCCTACCGCCGCATCGCCGGCTACTTCCGCAGCTCCATCTTCGAGCTGGTGGGCGAGGAGATCGCACAGATCCCGAAGGTGCAGGTGGTCTGCAACAGCGAGCTCGACGCCGCCGACCTGATCGTGGCGCGGCATGCGCGCGAGACCGCGCTTAAGGAACACTGGAACCAGGCGGTGCCTGAAGTCGAGGCGTTGCTGCACCGCAACCGCTACCGGCGGCTGCACGCGCTGCTCACCAGCGGCCGCCTCGAGATCCGTGTGGTGCCCAAGGACCGCGTCTTCATCCATGGCAAGGCTGGTGTCATCGAACTGGCCGACGGCAGCAAGACCTGCTTTCTGGGCTCGATCAACGAAAGCAAGAGCGCCTTCGCCGAGAACTACGAAATCCTCTGGGAGGACCCTTCGCCCGAGGGCGTGGCCTGGCTCGAGGAGGAGTTCGCGGCGCTGTGGGCCGAGGCCTACCCGCTGCCCGAGGCCATCGTTGAGGAAGTCGAGCGCATCGCCAAGCGCGTCGAGATCCGCTTCGGCGACGCGGCGCCCGCCGAGCTACCTGCCGCGGCGCTCGCCGAGGCGCCCATCTACCGCGGCGGCGAGCAACTGCAGCCTTGGCAGCGCTCGTTCGTCACCATCTTCCTGGAACACCGCGAGACCTACGGTAAGGCGCGGCTTTTGCTCGCCGACGAGGTTGGCCTGGGCAAGACGCTCTCGCTCGCGGCCAGCGCCTTGGTCGCGGCCCTGCTCCAGGACGGCCCCGTGCTGATCCTGTGCCCGGCCACCCTCACCTTGCAATGGCAGGTCGAGCTCGCGGATAAGCTCGGCATCCCGAGCATGGTCTGGTCCTCGGCGAAAAAGGTCTGGCTCGACCACAAGGGCCACGAGATCCGCACGCGCGGCGCCGAGGACATCGCCCGCTGCCCGGCGCAGATCGCCATCGTCTCCACCGGCCTCATCTTCCACGACTCGGCCGAACGCCAATACCTGCTCGAGCGCAGGTACGGCACCGTGATCCTCGACGAGGCCCATCGCGCCCGCCGCCGCGGAGGCTTGGGCAGCCGCGAGAAAGAACCGAACAACCTGCTCGATTTCATGTTGCGAATCGGGCCGCGCACGCGACACCTGCTGCTTGGCACCGCCACGCCGATCCAGACCGAGGTGCGCGAGCTGTGGGACCTGCTGCGCATCCTGAACAGCGACGCCGATTTCGTGCTGGGGCGCGAGGTATTCAGCCGCTGGGCGGACTTCGAGAAGGCGCTCCCCCTAGTGAAGGGTGAGGTGAACCCGCCTGACGAGCGCGAGGCCTGGGAGTGGGTGCGCAACCCCCTACCGCCGGCGCGCGAGCACCCCCTGTTCGGGACGCTGCGGCTGCAGCTCGGGGTCGCCGACAACCACTTCTTCACCGACCGCGGGTTCGGCTCGCTCGGGTTCCTCGAGCAGCAGGCGCTCGCAGAGGCGCTCGCCCCCGGCTTTCTGCAGGACCACAACCCCATCGTGCGCCACACGGTCCTGCGTCGCCGCCGCACGCTCGAAGACGCGGGGCTGCTGGAGCGTGTTGGGGTTGACGTGCACCCCGACCCCGATGCCCCGCCCGGAACGTACCGGGGTGTCGAATTGCAGGGGCTCGGACTCGTGACCAATCACCCCTTCGATCTCGCCTACCGCGCGGCCGAGGCCTTCACCGAGGCGTTGCGCAAGCGCTCGAAGGCGGCTGGCTTCATGAAGACCCTGCTGCTGCAGCGCATCTGTTCGAGCTTTGCTTCCGGCCGCGCCACGGCCGAGAAGATGCGCCGGCGGGAGCATCTCGAGGACGAGGAAGCGCCGCTCGAGCTCGACGGCATCCTCGAGGGACTGACGAACGAAGAGGCCGCCCATCTCGATTCGATCATCGCCGAGCTGTCCCGTCCCGAGGCCCGCGATCCCAAGATTGCGGCCGTGAAGTACTTTCTCACCGAGCACCGCACCGAGGGCAAGACCTGGCTCGAGCACGGCTGCATCGTCTTCAGCCAGTATTACGACACCGTTCGCGCCCTCGCGGCCGAGTTGGCCACCGCGCTCTCCGGCGAGCCCATCGCGATCTATGCCGGCGCTGGCAAAAGCGGCATCCACCGCGACGGCGACTTTGCGACCGTGGAGCGTGAGGAGATCAAGGCAGCGGTGCGCAAGCACGAGATTCGGTTGGTGATCGCAACCGACGCAGCGTGCGAGGGGCTGAACCTGCAGACGCTGGGCACGATGATCAACGTGGACCTGCCCTGGAACCCATCGCGGCTCGAGCAGCGGCTCGGCCGCATCAAGCGTTTCGGCCAGCGGCGGCAGACGGTGGACATGCTCAATCTCGTCTACCACGACACACAGGACGAGAAGGTCTATGCGGCGCTTTCGCGGCGCATGAAAGACCGTTACGACATCTTCGGCAACCTGCCGGATACCATCGACGACGAGTGGATCGAAAACGTCGAGAAGCTCGAGGCGATGATGGATCAGTACCTGCACTTGCGGAAGCAGGCGCGTGACGCTTTCGAGATCCGCTACGAACGCCAGGTGGATCCAGACAAGAACCGGTGGGAGCTCTGCTCCCGCGTTCTCGCAAGGCGGGACATCGTGGATGCGCTCTCAACGCCTTGGGATTCTCGATAATGGGTTTACCAAATCCGGGCGCATGTCCGAAGTCGCTCACCCTACTGGTCCTGCCACCCTCACTCGCCTGGGGCGAGAACGGTGGGGCGAAGGACGCAGTCCAGGAACGTGTGAAGGCAATCAGCACGCGGTGCGGCGGAAAGGAGCGGCTGTACCGCAACACGCTCCGCTGTTACGTGAGCGAGAGCAAACACAAGCACAAGAATCGAAGCCGCTAACCGGAGGCAAACCGATGCAGGTCAATGAAGTCAACACCGCTTTCGAGATCTTGCTCGAAGAGATCGAGCTAGTCGCCAACCAACTCAACGAAGACGGGGCACAAGCCTTCAAGGAAGGCAATTACGATACGGCGCGCCGCGCCATAGAGGAAGCGGATCGTCTCGTGGAGTTCCGCGACAAGGTCAAGGCGCTTCAAAAAGAATGGGCTTCTCTCTTGGCAAGGACACCGCAGCGCCCAAAGAAGGCGAGCCGCGAGGTCAAAAGCCGTTTGCCGCGGGGACTTCGTACCCCAGAGGACACCTTTCGCCGCCCTATTCTGGAGTCGCTCGTCGAGCTCGGTGGAGAAGCCCCGACTGGCAAGGTTTTGGACCTTCTTGAGAAGAAAATGCGCGCCGAGCTGACGAAATACGACCTTCAGCCGTTGCCATCGGATCCTAAGTCCATTCGTTGGCGCAACACGGCCCAGTGGTGCCGCAATACCCTGGTTCGCGAAGGTTTGATGAAGCAAGATTCTCCCCACGGGACTTGGGAGATCTCGGACTTAGGGCGGAAGGCATTGAAAGATGAAAGCCCGATCGCGTGAGCTGCTCAACCGCGCCATTGCTGCCATGGTGGCGGCGATTGATGTGTACAACAAACCCGATTTCCGCTACCGCGCCGAGTCGTTCACGATTCTAGCGCTCAACGCCTGGGAACTTCTGCTGAAAGCCAAATGGCTGGCGATGAACAGGAACCGCTTGAGCAGTCTCTACGTGCGCCAGGGAGGTGGCAGTAAGCGGCCGCGATACAAGCGCACGCGTTCCGGAAGCCCGTTCACCCACAGCGCCGATTACCTGGCAAAGAAGCTCACCGAGCAAAAAGTGCTCGACGAAGCTTGCCGGAAGAATCTGGAAGCGCTCGCAGAGCTGCGCGACACAGTGGTTCACTTCTATCACAACAGTCCTGAGCTTGCGGAGCGGGTTCAGGAGATCGGCATGGCCACCGTCAAGAACTTCGCCGCGGCTGTGCAGGATTGGTTCAAAGAGAATCTCTCCCGCTTCAACTTCTATCTCATGCCGCTTTCTTTTGTGGCACCGCCCCGGACGGCGGAAGCCGTGGAGCTAAATAAGGAAGAAAAGGACTTTCTCCGTTATGTGAACAGGTTGGATAGCGGCGACAGTGACCCCAATGGGAAGTACTCCGTGACGATCAACATCGAGCTGCGGTTCGTCCGCTCCAAATCTGTATCAGCAAACCCTGTTCGTGTCACCAACGACCCGAACGCTCCGGCTCTCCGCTTGACCGACGAACAAATTCGCGAGCGTTATCCATGGGATTACCGAAGACTCACAGAAGAATGCAAGCAGCGCTATGCAAATTTCAAAGTCGACAAAAAATATCACCAGCTTCGCAAGTCATGGGAGAGCGATCAGCGATTTGCTCATGTCCGGCACTTGGATCCTCAGAAGCCGGAATCGCCGAAAAAGATATTCTACAGTCAGGCGATACTGTCAGAGTTTGATAAGCAATACGAGCCTCGCCTTACCTGATTCTGATGACCGAACTAGCCGACTACTGCGTCGGCGCAGCGGCGGTGCCGGTGGGAGAGACCACCCTGGCGGATCAGACCGTCTCCTTTACCGCGCAGGTTACCGACACGGTGCAACGGGTGAGTTGACAGAATTAAGCCGAACCTAGGATAATAAGAAGTTACTGACTAAAACAATGAGGAGCGGAACTGGCGGAATTGGTAGACGCGCTAGATTCAGGTTCTAGTGTCCGCAAGGACTTCGGGGTTCAAGTCCCCGGTTCCGCATCTTGGCGAGCCTGCAAAGTACGGTAGGATAGAAGCATTGGCTTCTGTGCATTGTCGTTATGGCTTTTTCCTCCATTGCCGTTCGCGAACTCCCCATCTTTCCTTTGCCGGATGTCGTGCTCTTTCCGGGACGACCACTGCCGCTCCATATTTTTGAATTTCGCTACCGCATCATGATGAATACAATTCTGGAGAGCGATCGCCGATTTGGCATCGTGATGTGGGATCCGCAAACGGGACGACCAGCCACGGTGGGCTGTTGTGCAGAAGTGCGTCGCTACGAACGGCTGCCCGATGACCGCATGCTCATTGATTCTCTGGGTCAGCAGCGGTTTCGCATCCTTGACTATGTGCGCGAAAAACCCTACCGCATTGGGCTGGTGGAGTGGATCGAGGATGAACCCACCAGCATTGATCTGCGCCCCTTGGCCCAAGAAGTGCGTCAACTGCTTGAGGATGTGGTGCGCCTCTCGGCAAAACTGACGGAACAACCCATGGAACTGCCCCCCGATGTGCCCACCGCTGCCCTGGAGCTGTCCTATTGGATTGCCAGTAATTTTCGCGGTGTCGCTCAGGAGCAGCAACGCCTTTTGGAGCTACAGTCCACCTACGATCGCCTGCTGCGGGAAGCGGAAATTTTAACCACCACCCGCAATCATTTGGCGGCCCGTACCGTCCTCAAGGAAACCTTCAAATAGGCCATGTCCTTCTCGGCGGAATATGTTACGCTAGAGGTCTTGCTTATTTTTTGCATCACATTGCCTTGCAGGGGAGAAAACCGATGAGCCGCGTTTGTCAACTAACTGGAAAAAAAGCCAATAACGCCTACGCTATTTCCCACTCCCATCGGCGGACCAAAAAACTACAGGAAGTGAATTTGCAATGGAAACGGGTGTGGTGGCCAGAGGGCAAGCGTTGGGTGCGACTGCGCCTCTCTACCAAAGCCATTAAAACCCTCGAGCGCAAAGGCCTGAGTGCGTTTGCCAAAGAAGCGGGGTTGGATCTTAACAAACTCTAGGGGTTACCCATCCTCAGAAATCGATGCGCCCATAGCGAGCGATGATGTCCCGCTGATTAGTCTGTTGCTGCCTTTGCCACGCCCACAACTGATCCCCAAGGGAAAAGTGCCACCACTCGTTTGGGTGGCGCTGGAAACCGGCATCGCTCATTGCTTGATAGAGAACTTGGCGGCGCTGGGCAAAGCAGGCGGCAGAGGTCCCCTCTGGGTGGCGATCGTAAAAGTCTGGCAGCGATCGCTCAGAAATTTCGTCAATCGCACCGCCCATCTCTAGGAGGCGGCCTTCCCTATCTGCGAGGGTGAGATCCACAGCAGCCCCCGTACTATGGGGCGGTGGTTTTGCCGGGTCTAGGCTGGGCACCGCCCAAAAGCGGTACACCTGTTGCCAAATCTCGGTAGCGATCGCCGGCTCAAGTTGCTGCGCATCATGCCCCCGTTCTTGACAGAGGGCACTAAAGGTATGCGCCACCATGAACTGCTGTACGGCAATGGGGCGATAGGCATCAAAAATTGCCAATTGCCAACCGTGGGGTTTTAGGAACGCTTGGGCCCGCTCCAGGGCGGCAAGAACACCCGAGCGTAACCAAAAGGGGGAGGCTTGGCCATAGGGAGCACCCAGGGACTGATAGGGATGGGGGTGCAGCTTCAGAAATGAATCGGGAATGGGCACCAAGGGTTCCCCACACTCTTGAATCGGGATACTCGTGTAGGGCTTATGGGCCATCTTAAGATTTCGCTTCGCGCTCCAGCGCTAGCTCGACTTGCCTAAATTCCTGCTCAAGACGGGCTTTGAGTTTCTCAGGCAGAGGACGATTGGGATAGGAACTGTAATGACCCGCCAGGGAGTTGAGGGCGGTTTGCATCGTCATAAAGGAGGAGAGCGATCGCAACGAGTCATCGCGCCGATAGAGGGCAAAGAAATCATTGAGCTTTTTGCGGGCCTCGGCTTGAGCTGCCTTTTTGTTGGGGTCATTGTCGGGCAGGGCGATCGCTTCCCGCAGGCTACTGATCAGGGCAAGGGTATCTTCACGGAAATTGCCCGTTAGCCCCGTGGGCACATTGGCACAGCTGGTCAGTAGTAGTGACACACTTAGGAAAAGCGCGCAAACCATCGCCCAAAAACGTTTCATACTCAACCCCAAAACAAAATTAGGTTTTAAGATACCCACGAGGCTAATCTTAGCAAGAATTGGTTACCCTAACCCGGTTCTGTCCCTGGGAAAAGGACTGTATTTGGGGCATCATGATCTCAGCCATGATAAACGCTAGGTGATCAAGGGGTGCAGACACGCGGTTGGCAATGACAATCTACTTTTATCGCGTCAAGGATGCCTACGGCAGTTTTTCCAATTTCTCTCCCCACGGGTTTACCCTAGAGGGCTATTACTGGCCCACAGCAGAGCACTACTACCAAGCCCACAAATTCTTTGGCACTCCCCATGAGGCCTTTGGTCATGCTATTCGCATCGCGCCAACCCCTGAGGCGGCTGCCCAACTAGGCCGCAGTGGTCGCTATCCGGTTCATCCCCAGTGGGATCAGCTCAAACAGGCAGTGATGTGGCGTGCCCTGGTGGCTAAATTTACCACCCATGCCGAGTTGCGGGAACTGCTCTTGGCAACTGTGGATGAAGAATTAGTGGAGGACTCCCCCGTAGATAGCTATTGGGGCTGCGGGGGCGATCGCCAGGGCTCAAACTACCTAGGACGGCTGCTGATGCATCTGCGGCACTGTCTGCGCCAAGGGGCAGATCTCCATGTCTTTACTCCCCTGCAGGATTGCCCCTTTTGTCAGATGCCATGACTTTTGCCTACCACCCAGTGGCGACGGAAAAAACGGGCAAGGCTAGATTCTTTCAGTTGCAGACAGATAGGGCGACCATGGGGGCAGGTGTGGGGTTGATGGCAGCGATACCACTGATCCACCAAGGTTTGCATTTCCGCAAGGGTGAGGGGCGTTCCGTTCCGAATGGCACTGCGACAGGCAACGGCCACCTTAGCGGCGGTAAGATCTGCCACTTGGCTGAGTTCAATGAGGGCCGCCGCCACGTCTTGGCGATCGCGCAAAAGAGCGGGCACACTGCGCACTGCCCAAACCTGTGCGCCAAAGGGGGCGATCGCCAGCCCCCACCCCTGCAAGCGTTGCACTTGTGTTTCCGTGAGAGATTCCAGCAACACCGGCTGCTCTAACTCCACCACCTGCCAATCCGCCTCAATTTGCTCATAGAGTACCCGCTCGTGGGCGATGTGCTGCTCAATCAGCCAAATGTCCTCGGCGTGCTCGGCAATAATGTACCTGTTGTGCAACTGGCCAACCACTTTCAGTGCAGGTAGGGAAGTGGCAGGTCCCTTTGGAGAGAACAGGGTTCGATAGCGAGCCGCAGGTTCAGCCGCCTTGAGCACCTGATAGCCGCTGGCATTATTCAAGGGCGGTGCCGGGCAGGCAAGGAGCTGGCCAATGCGTTCTACCAAGAGGGCTTGCCATTGCTCTGGCTCCCGTAGATAGATCCTGCGCTTTTGGGGCTCTGCTGACCAGTCGATCGCCCCCGGCGGTAAATGGAGATGGGCAATACACAGGGGAAAGCGCTGCCGCGGGAGGCCGCGTCCAAAAGCCTCAAGAATCACCTGCTGCCACGAGGGATCACTGTGCAGTTCCACCCAACGGCCATTCACGGCAACCCCTAACCCATCGGGGCGGGGACGATGGTGGCGATCCGGCGGTGCCAAGACCAGTTCGATCTGGGCATCACTCATTTGGCGTAGATCTTGAGGATGCAGTTGCGGCATCAGTTGCAGCAGGCGATCGCCCAAAGACGCCACCGCCGGCCAGTGACACCACTGTTTGCCATCCTTAAGGAGATACCAAGCCACCTGCGGGAAACAGAGGGCGATTTGCTGAAGCCGCTGCTGTACCTGTTTTGGATTTGCTCCCTGCTGACGTTGGGGCCAGTCCTGAAAAATGTGCTCAGCAATCACATGGGTCCCCACGGCCATTCCTAGAGGACGCTGGCTGCGCACTTGGCCGTGGGCATCATAACTCACTCGCCAACCGCTCTCGGCCTCGCGATGGCGACTGCAAATCGTTAACTGGGCCATTTGTGCCAAACTGTGGAGGGTTTGGCCGCGAAATCCCAAGGTGGTGATGTCGGCTAATTTCCCACTGGCGGGTAACTTGCTGCTGGTGTAGGGGAGGGCTACTTGAGGGAGATCTGCCCAGCGAATTCCTTCGCCATTGTCTGTAACCTCAAGGTGCCATGCTGAAGGGCGCCAGTGCAGGTGGATGCGACTTGCGCCAGCATCCAGGGCATTTTCCACCAGTTCTTGAACAACCGTGGCCAGGGAGTCGAGGGTTTCAGCAGCCGCGATCGCCCGCTGCATTTCAAGCGGCAACGGGACAACCGTCAGGCCATCATTCATGGCAGCCATTCTTGGACAAGGTCAAAAATTTGGTGGGCCAGAATTAACTTTGGTACCTTGGCAAGATGGCGCGATCGCCCCTGCCGATCCAGCACTACCGCAGCGTTTTCCACGGTGCCAAAACCACAATCCGCTTGATCTACGGCATTGGCAACAATCACATCCAAACCCTTGCGTTTTAGCTTTTCCTGGGCAGGCGTGCGAATATCCCCCGTTTGGGCGGCAAAACCAATCAGACGTTGGTGGGGCTGACGCCTTTGAGCCAGCGCTTGCAAAATATCGGGCACCGGACTCAGGGGTAAGGCCGTAGGCAACTCCGATTTAGGCAGCTTTCCCGACCACTGCTGCGCCGGGCGGACATCGCCAACGGCAGCAGCCATCACCAACCAATCTGCCTCTGGCCACACCTCTAGGATGGCCTTGAACATTGCTTCGCCGCTCATTGCTTCAATAGCGCGTACCTGCGCTGGGAGCGGCTCGGCGATCGCCCCATGGATCAACGTGACCCTTGCCCCGCGATGAAGGGCTGCCCTGGCCAGAGCGATCCCCATTTTGCCCGTTGCCGGATTACCGATGAAACGCACGGCATCCCAATATTCCCGGGTGCCCCCGGCGGTAATCAACAGATGCTTCCCCGCTAAGTCTCGCTTGCCGTGGGTATAGGCCAAAGAATCTAAATAGGCAATGATTTCCTGCGTCTGCGCCATTCGCCCCACACCGACACTGTCACAGGCCAAGCGGCCATAGGCCGGGGGTAAGCAATGATAACGGGGCTGTTGTTGTAGTTGTTGCCAATGGGCTTGTACTGTCGGTTGCTCCCACATTGTGGTGTTCATAGCCGGTGCCACCAAGATTGGCATTTGGGAGGCCAGCACCGTACTGGTCAGTAGGTTGTCCGCCAAGCCCAGCACCAATTTTGCCAAGGTATTCGCTGTCAGGGGAGCAATTAACATCAGGGTTGCCCTTTCCGCCAGCTCAATATGCAGTGGTCGTGGCGCTTGGGGATGCCAAAAATCCGCATCCGTAAGCACCGATCGCCGGCACAGGGTTGAAAGGGTCAAAGGGGTAATGAACTGCGAAGCAGTCTCCGAAAGGATAGCGGAAACCTGCCACCCTGCTTTCACCTGCGTGGAGATCACATCGCAGATTTTATAGGCAGCAATGCCCCCCCCCACCCCCACCAGCAAATGGGGAACTGTTCTAGGACTCGTCAAAGGCCTCTAAATCCAAAAGATACAGATAGGGCTCCACCAGCTCTGGTCGGTGAAACGCAATAGCACGCAGGAGGTGCCAGTCTTCGAGGGCGGCAAAGGGGGTGTCGTAGTCATCCTCCTCAAGCCGCCGTGCCAAGGCAGCCACAGCTTCGGGGGTGAGGTGGTCAATATACTCTGGAGAATAGTGGTGCGTTGCTGGCATAACCCCTCCTCCCTGACGCCCAGGGCGTAAGCCTTTTATCCATTCCCATTATAGAGCGGTGCGGAAATCCCTATTTCCTTCAGGGGATATATGTAGTGTCACTGTTGCATCGAGGGGTGTCCTGCCGCAGCCAGAAACGGCCGTTGGCTGCGATAAAAAGCAAAGCTAGGGCACACTAGGGAATCCAGCAGCTCATCGCCAGTTTCATGCTAGTTCCTTGCCTTGGGAGAGCGATCCCCTCCCTGCTAGGGGGAGCCCAGACCCTGTAGCTGTAAATGTTCTTAAAAAATATTGTTAATAAAAATATGTTGTTAAATCTTGTTGAATTCATGCCTGCTCGCAATGACGTTCGCCAAGCTGTAGAACGTGCCAATGGTGGATTAACCTGCATCGCGCCGATCAGTTCAGGTATGGTGGTCCTGTGGGCCAAGCCCCCTACGTGGCTAATGCCGACGGTTCCTACACGCTTTGGTTTGTGGGCTATGGGGTGACAGGTGGTGTGACTGAGGCCGTGCCCAGTGCTGAAATAGCAGCTACGGTGACTCGCGGTGGCCACACCACCATTGGCTACAACGGCCTAGTCTGCAACTAACTGACCAAACCATCGCCCTTGGCCAAGAACTCCTTGAGGAACCAGCGATGTTTTTGGTGAGTTTGCACCAAGCGGGTGTAGAGATCGGCAGTACCAATATCACCGGCCTCAGTGGCGATTTCGGCATCTTGGTGCATCTCAGTAATGATCAGTTCATGGTTGGCGATCGCCTCCTCAATCATTTGCTTGACCGTAAGTTGGCCACTGGAGGGGTTGACTGTTGCTACTTTTAGGTAATCTGCTGGGTCTGCCACGGGTTGGCCATCCAGCATGAGGCTCCGCTCAGCCAGTTCATCAATCATGGCAAAAACCTCTGACCCCTGTTCTTCAAAAAGCAGGTGTAAATCCCGGAACAGAGGGCCATAGGTCAACCAATGGTACTTTTTGTAGTTCAAATACATGACCACTGCATTGGCCTGTTCCCGTTTTAGCGTGGTCAGCACTTGCTCTTTCAGCGTTGTGGTTGTACTCATAGCAGTCTCCTTTGACAGTCATTGAACTGTCCTGTCTTACTTAATCATACTCATAATGAGTACGCTTTAGCAATCCCTCAGGGTGCTACTGCCATTCTATTGACATTAAGATGAAGGTGGTTCTGTGCTGCTTAACAATGCGAGGACAAGCAGCATAACAATGAACTCAATAATTTAGTTTTTTAGCTACTCCTATGGATGCTTCCGCCAATCGCCCCGAGACCTACGTTCCCCACTTAAACTCGCCAACTCGCTTTGGCGAACAGCAGCTGGGGTTTATGCGTCCCAGTGAGCTGATTTTAGCGGCCCCCACACCCCGCTTATTGTTGCACTCAGTTTATATGCAACGTTCAATTGTGTTGGATCAGTTACCTGTTTGGCAAATTGGTCGCAGCAAAGATTGTGATATCGTTTTGCCCGATCGCTGGTGTTCACGGCATCACCTGCGCATAGAACGCCAACCGGATCACCGTTATTCCTTGACAGATCTGAACAGTATGAACGGCACATTTGTGGGGAATCACCGCCTCAGTGCTCCCCACATCCTCCGGCATGGCGATCGCATTTCCGCTGGTGAGTCAGAGCTAGAATACATTGACCTGCGGGATGTGGCAAGTCCTCCCCCCTACACCAATGACTCCCATGGGAGCAAAGGTCAAGTGACGGTGTTGATGACCCATTCTTCCCGTACCCAAGGGGAAATGTGGCGGGAATTATTGAACTCCCAAGGTATTTCAACGATTTGGGCAACTTCCCACTTTGAGTTAGAAAAAATCATTGCCCATCTGGAGTCCCTCAACTGCAACATCAACCTCTTGCTCTTGGATTTGGGAATGCCCAAAACTAATCCCTACGATTTTTGCCGGCAGTATCGCCAGCGCTATCCACAAATGAATGTCATTCTCCTCAGTGGCATGCGTACCCGTGTCCATGAATCGGAGTGCAAGTGGGCGGTCAATCAAGGCGCCATGGCACTCTTTGGGGGGTTGCCCCGCGAAAATATGTTTGGGGAGCTCACGAGCATTACAGAGCGATTGCAAACCATCGCCAAAGCCCTGGGGTGGACCTATTTCAATCCCGAAGCCCTCACCAATACCCTCTTGAAATTGCAAAATGCTGTGGATACAGAGATATCGGGGATTGTCCCCTAGAACCGCTGCACGGATGAGTGAGCAGTGCTACAGTCAGTGGAAGTAGTGTTTTCAGCAGATGGCGAACATTGGTTGTCACAACGTCACAAATTAGTGCCCTTGATAAATCCCTAGGGCGTCTGGAGTGGCCACGTCTATGTCAGCAGTTGGCAACGTTTGCTTCGACAAAGCGGGGTATGCGTCAGCTTCAAGGGGGAGACCTCCTAGGGGGTACCCAAGCGGCCAGTCAAGTGCTGTTGGCGCAAACTGCCGAGGTGATTGCCCTAGAAACGGTACACCAAGTGCGCTTAGATTTCAGCCAAGTCACGGATATTGAACCTGCCCTGGCGCGACTGGATCATCAGGGCTGTTTACAAGGCACGGAATTGCTGGCGATCGCCCACCTGTTGAGTGCTGCGCGGCAGCAGCGGCGTCAAATTGAGGAGCACGCGCAACTCAGTGAGCTCCAACAACTGGTGGCGGGTGTCCGCACCTATCCTGAGGTGACGCAGGAAATCTACCGCTGCATTACCGATCAAGGGCAAGTGAGCGATCGCGCCAGTCCTGAGTTGGCGCAAATTCGCCAGCAGCAACGGCAATGCCGCGCCCAGATCCAGCAGCAGCTTCAGCAGATTCTGCAGCAGCGAGCAGGGGCGATTCAAGAGGCAGTGGTTACCCAACGGCGCGATCGCTATGTGTTGGCGGTCAAAGCTACCCACAAAGATCAGATTCCGGGCATTGTCCACGATCTCTCCGCCAGTGGAGCCACCCTCTACATTGAGCCCCAGGAAACCATTGACCTGCAAAACCGCCTGCAACAACTGACCCATCAAGAAGCGGAGGCAGAACGTGCCATCTGTCAGGCCCTCTCCGAACAGTTAGCTCGCATCAATGATGATCTTTGGTATGTCTTTGATGTCGTTACAGCGCTGGATATGGCCGTTGCTCGTGCCCACTACAGTCTCTGGTTGCAGGGGAATCCACCACAGTTTGTGGGTGAGACGCGCTTGCACCTAAAGGCATTGCGGCACCCCCTTTTGGTTTGGCAACAGCACCATGAACAGGGGCAGCCAGTGGTTCCCATTGATATTGAATTACAGCCAGCCACAAAGGTGGTGACCATTACAGGCCCGAATACAGGCGGAAAAACGGCAACCCTAAAAACATTGGGATTGGCTGCCCTCATGGCCAAGGCGGGGTTGTATGTGCCGGCGGCAGCCCCCGTAGAGTTGCCTTGGTTTACAGGCATTTGGGCAGACATTGGTGATGAGCAGTCCCTTACCCAAAACCTGTCCACCTTTTCTAGCCATATCTGCAATATCCGCGATATTCTCACGGAGCTGGAGGTCGCAGGCGGCAATACACTGGTGCTTCTGGATGAAGTGGGGGCAGGCACGGATCCCAGTGAAGGCACCGCCCTGGCGATCGCCCTGTTACGCTATCTGGCAGAGCACGCCAGTCTCACCTTTGCCACCACCCACTATGGTGAGCTCAAGGCCCTCAAGTACCAAGACAGGCGCTTTGAAAATGCCGCCGTTGAGTTTGACGAGAAAAGCCTTGCGCCCACCTATCGCTTGTTGTGGGGCATGCCGGGACAATCCAATGCCCTGGCGATCGCCGAGCGGTTGGGGCTATATCCCAGCATTGTTGAGGCGGCCAAGGCCCTTCTCAGCAGAGATAGCAACAGTGTCAATGAGATGATCAGGGGGCTAGTGGCTCAGCGCCAGGATCAAGAGGCCAAAACCACAGCGGCAGCGACCCTGCTGCGCGATACCGAAGCCCTCTACCAGGAAATCGCCACAAAGGCGCAGGAACTACGACAGCGCCAGCAGCAGTTGCGTCAGCAACAGGAGGAACAGGTACGCACTGCCCTCCATCAAGCTCAGCAGGAAATTGCCAAAATCATTGCCCAACTGCAACGCGCCAACAGTCCGGAACAGGTACAAGCCGCTCAAACTGCCTTGGCGCAGATTGAAAAAACCTACCTACCACCCCCCCCGCCCGCTGGCTTTATTCCTCAACCGGGCGATCGCGTGCGTCTACCCCAATGGCAACAGGTGGGTGAAGTCCTCAGTGTCAGCCAGCAGGGGGATATTGTCGTCCAAGTGGGTTCCGTGAAATTTACTGTGCCACCCCACGCGGTCGAGTCCCTTAAGGGGGAACCCGTACACCCGCCGTCTAAGCCCAAGCCTAGCCCAGCTCCCTCGCCGCCAACTGCCCGCACCACAGCACCGGCCATCCGCACCGAGAGCCGTACCCTGGATCTGCGGGGCAAGCGTACCCATGAGGCGGAACCTCTCCTCGAGGAATTCCTCAACCGCCAGCAGGGAACTGTTTGGATCATCCACGGCCACGGCAGTGGTGCTCTACGCCGGTTTGTGCATCAATTTTTAGATCAGCACCCCAGCGTTCAAAGCTATCACCTTGCGCCCCCTGAGGAGGGGGGCCGGGGGGTAACAATTGTGCAGTTATAGGAAAAAGACCCATGCAGCAGCGAATTAGGGATATTCTTCACCAAGGTCAAGTGGGCGATCGCGTCACCGTCAAAGGCTGGGTGCGTACCAAACGCGACCTCAAGGAATGCACCTTTGTCAACCTTAACGATGGCTCAACCCTAGCGGGATTGCAGGTGGTCATTCCCAACACCCTTGCCGCTGCCACCCCGACTATCAAAGACCTGACCACTGGTGCCGCAGCGGAATTCACAGGCGAGCTGGTGCGCTCCCCTGGCAAAAACCAAGCCATTGAACTCCATGCCCAGGAGATTCACCTGTGGGGCAGTGCCGATCCAGAAACCTATCCCCTGCAAAAGAAACGCCACAGTTTTGAATTTCTACGCACCATTGGTCATCTGCGACCACGAACCAATACCCTAGGCGCTGTGATGCGAGTGCGCAATGCCTGTGCCACGGCCATTCACCAGTTCTTTCAGGAGCGGGGCTTCCTCTGGGTGCATACCCCCATCATTACCGCCAGTGACTGCGAAGGGGCTGGGGAACTCTTTACTGTCACCACACTGGATTTAACCCAGCCGCCCAAAACCCCAGAGGGGCAGATTGACTTCAGTCAAGACTTTTTTGGCCGTCGTGCCTACCTCACCGTCAGTGGCCAACTAGAGGCAGAAATTATGGCCACAGCCTTTACCAACGTCTATACCTTTGGCCCCACCTTCCGCGCTGAAAACTCCAACACCTCGCGCCACCTTGCCGAGTTTTGGATGGTAGAGCCAGAAATGGCCTTCTGTGACCTCAGGGGGGATATGGAACTAGCGGAGGCCTTTTTGCAGTTTGTCTTTCGCTATGTCCTTGACCACTGCCCAGAGGATATGGCCTTCTTTCAGGAGCGGATTGATAATAGCGTCATGGCAACTGCCGAACAGATGGCCACTCAACCCTTTGCCCGCCTCAGCTACAGTGAAGCCATTCAAGTCCTTGAAAAGAGTGGCCGTGCCTTTGAGTTCCCGGTGGCTTGGGGGCTAGACCTGCAATCGGAGCATGAGCGCTATCTTGCTGAGGCATACTGCCGCCGCCCCGTAATTGTCTATGATTATCCCGCTGCCATCAAAGCCTTCTATATGCGCCTCAATGACGATGGCAAAACCGTGGCGGCAATGGATGTCCTCGCACCCAAAATTGGCGAGATTATTGGGGGTTCCCAGCGAGAAGAACGCTTTGATGTGTTGCAGGAGCGAATTGTGGCCCAAGGGCTAGACCCAGCCACCTACTGGTGGTACTTGGATTTGCGTCGCTATGGCAGTGTGCCCCACGCCGGCTTTGGCCTTGGGTTTGAGCGGCTAGTACAGTTTATGACGGGCATGGACAATATCCGCGATGTCATTCCCTTTCCACGGACGCCGGGCAATGCCGAGTTCTAGCCCAGGCGTGGCGGTTCGCCAAAGAGGATAATTGAGGTTTGCAGCTTTCGGAGGACTTGGGTGGTGATGTCACTCACTGCCAGTCCACCCGCTGTGCCGCGCCGAATCGAACGCATTAAAACCAAGTCATAGAGTGCTGCTTCTTCGAGGATGGCCCTGGCAATATCACTACTGGCAACGGTTTTAATGTGCACGTCAAGGGGACTTGCTCCCTTCGCTTCCTGTAAAATCTGGCGCAAATCCTCCTCAAACTGCGCCATTTGTTCATAGGGCGTGTTGGGCAGGGCCACGTGCAGCAGCATTACCTTTGCTTGGCTGGCACTGCCAAGGGCTTGGGCAAAACTAATAATCCGTAGAGTTTTTGGGCTGAGATCTCGGGTCGGCACCAAAATTGAACGGATATTCTCCGGATCATCCAATAGGCGAGTAATGGCCACAGGACAGGGGCTTGACCAGAGGACACGGTCAATGATGCTGCCAAAAAGCTGGGCGCGCCAACTACTCGTTTCTGGCCAGCCCAAGACAATGAGACTCGCCTCCTGTTCACGACTAAAGCGACTAATCCCGAGGGCAATATCTTCATCAATACGGATGGCAGTGGTTGTCTCGACGCTGTAGGGTGCGGCCAGTTCCGCAGCGCGGCGCAGCAGTTTGCGAGAGCGACGGAGCTTGGTATCGAGGTGGGGATCATTCATGTGCACTTGGCAAGGGATAATCGCAACTGCCACAACTCGCCCCGCCTCATGATGGGCCAACAGTGCCGCCAATTCCATAAGCGGGCGTTGGGTTTGGGGATTGTGGATGGGGACGACGACGGTAAAGGTGTGGGGCTGGGGATCCTCGTGGCCATCCCACCACGTTGCCAGTTCCTCAATCTCCGCCTGCTCGGGCTGCGGAATTGGCAGCCGACTGGCAGTGCGTGCCGTAACCAGCGGGCCAAGAATTGAGGTGACCACCATTAGCACCAGCACGCTGTTGAGAATGTCTTGGGTGAGAATCCCCTCCTGGAAGCCGACTAGGGTTGCCGCTAAGGTGGCCGCCACCTGAGGCAAAGACAACGACCACATTGTCAACATTTCCATTGAAGTGTAGCGATACCAGCGGGCAGCCAGCCAAGCCGCAATGAACTTGCTGCCAATAAGACCGATGACAATTGCAACCGTAATGCCAATGGAGGTGAGGGTCTTGACAAAGGCAGGAATGTCAATCAGCAGCCCCATGTCCACAAAAAAGCAGGGAATAAAGAGGACGCCCCCGATAAACTCAACCTTTTCCTTGACGGGACTGTCCTCGAGAACATCATTGACGGCTAAACCGGCTAAAAAGGCACCGACAATCTGCTCGATGCCAATGATTTCGGCACCGATGGAAGTAACCAATAATGTCAAAAGAATGAAAAGGAATTGCTTCCCCTGAGCATCCCCCGATCGCCGGAAAAACTGCTTACCAATGCGGTCAACCCCCCACAGAACCAGAAAGCAATACAGACCCAGGGCAATGAATTGGTTGAGGAGAGTCAGCACCGTGAATTCACCACGGTTAATGCCCACGCAGATGGCCAGCACCACCAGCGCTGCGGTATCGGTAAAAATGGTTGCGCCAATCGTAATGGTCACGGCTTCATTGTGCACAACCCCCAACTGCCGCACAATTGGATAGGCCAAGAGGGTATGGGAAGCCAGCAGTGAGCCAATGAGAAGCGAGCCATTCCAATCAAAACCAAACCAGTGGCCAATGGTGAATCCGGTCGCCAGGGGGACAATGAAGGTTAAAGCCCCGAACAACAAAGAGCGATCGCGAGTTCTGCGAAAATGACTCAGATCAATTTCTAGCCCCGCCACAAACATTAAATAGACTTTGCCAATGCCTGAGAGAAGTTTGATGGTGTCGCTGTCGTGTTCTAGCAACTGTAGTCCATTCGGCCCAAGCAGCACACCCGCCAGCAGTAGGCCCACAAGCCCCGGTAAGCGCAGCCGCTCAAACACCGGCGGAATGGTTAAAATGACCGCCAATAGAACCATAAAAATAAAAACGGGGCTACTCGTGTTCATGGCCGCAATCTACAGGTGACTTTAATGCCGGTGCCTTTAAGGATACACAGTACCTACTGAGCCTGAAAATAACGGCCAATGGTTTCCACGTCCTTATCGCCCCGACCAGAGCAGTTAATGACAATGCGGGGCTGCCCCGTCAATTGAGGGCATAGGGTTTCCAGATAGGCTAAGGCATGGGCAGTTTCAAGGGCAGGGAGAATCCCCTCTAACTGAGCTAGGCGCACACAGGCAGCCACCGCCTCAGCATCGGTGACACTGTAGTATTCTGCCCGACCAATGTCCTTGAGGTAGCTATGCTCTGGCCCCACCCCTGGATAGTCTAAACCAGCGCTGATGGAGTGGGCCTCAACCACCTGACCATCGGCATCCTGCAATAGATAGCTCATAGCGCCGTGGAGCACCCCCACTTCCCCTTTGGTGAGGGTGGCGGCATGGTGACCGGTGTCCAGCCCTTGCCCGGCAGCTTCAACACCAATTAAGCGCACTTGGGGTTCCTCAATAAACTCATGGAAAAGTCCCATCGCATTGGAGCCACCGCCAACACAGGCAAGGAGAATATCCGGCAGCCCGCCCCATTTCTCAAGACACTGCTGGCGGGTTTCAGCCCCAATGACGGCGTGGAATTCCCGTACTAGCATTGGGTAGGGATGGGGGCCTGCCACTGAACCCAAGATGTAATGGGTGGTTTCAACATTGGTCACCCAATCGCGAATTGCTTCTGAGGTGGCATCTTTGAGGGTCCCTGTGCCAGCACTGACGGGGGCCACTTCTGCTCCCAATAGACGCATCCGCAACACATTTAACCGCTGCCGCTCCATATCCTGCACCCCCATATAAATCACACATTGGAGGCCAAAGCGGGCACACACCGTTGCTGTGGCTACGCCATGCTGACCGGCACCTGTTTCAGCAATAATGCGCTGTTTGCCCATGCGTTTTGCCAGGAGAACTTGCCCGAGGGCGTTATTGATTTTGTGGGCACCTGTATGGTTGAGGTCTTCCCGCTTCAGATAGATTTGGGGCTGGGCTTGATCATGGGCATAGTGGGCGCTGAGACGTTCGGCAAAGTAGAGGGGACTCGGGCGACCCACATAGTCTTGCAGGAGTTGCTGTAATTCGGCTTGAAAGTCAGGATCTTGGCGGTAGTGGGCAAAGGCTGCCTCCAATTCACTGAGGGCGGGCATCAGCGTTTCAGGAACATATTTGCCCCCAAAGCGACCAAAGCGACCGCGGGAATCGGGGCGAGCAGCGGCACTGAGGGCAGTAGAGGGGGCAACAGTCATGGGCAAATTTCTTTCTTCATTAAGGATTCCTTACGCTATTGTGCCACGTTACGGCCGGCAACGGTGGGTGGTGCCCAAGGGATTGAGCCACTCTAATAGGCAGGCTTCAAGAACTTGCATTTCGGGAAAGAGGCTTTGCTTGATCCACTGGCCGACGGCATCCAAGGGAGAAAATTCGGCACCGACTTGCCACTTAAGGCCTTGGCTAAGGGGGGTGAGGTGATTCCCCGGTAGCTTGAGGGCAGTGACCATGTCGCCAAATTTGGCTCTGAGGAGACTGCGCAGGCGCGCCGTTTGGTCAATGTCGTCATCCTGGAAGCGAATCAGGAGGTTGCGGCGCACAGAATAGCGCTCTTGAATAAGTGTTTCGGTTTCGGTGGGGCTGGGGCTGAATTCAACACCGCTGGGGGTCAGGTTTTCCATCCAAGGAATGGATTGACTGGCGGGGTAGTTGTTGAAGGCCATAAACATATTCCCAGCCCGATCGCCATCGTAGAGGCTATTGATCAACAGGTGGAGCTTGCAGCCCATACTGTGCCCTAGACCATAGATGGGCAGTCCTGGCGGATAGCCTTGGCGGTACACCAACCAATCAAGGGCATAGTCGAGTTTATTGAGGATGTCGAGGGCGATCGCCCTATGATCAAAGGTATTCACAAAGGGGGTGGCAATAATGCCATAGCCAGCCTCCCCTAGGTGCTCAAGCAGCCGCCGATAGGTCAATTGCGGTGCCGCTGCTACAAAGGCTCCCCCCAAAAAGTGAACCCACCCCAATGGGCGCTGGGGAATACACAGCCAGTTGCCGCGAACCTCGTGCCACTCCAAAATCCAATCACTCCAAAAATGCCTAACTGACTGTAATCTAGCGAATACGGGAAATACAGTGGTACAGGACACGTGATGATTGCAACGGTGATTGGGATAGGCGCAGCCGCCCTAGGATCACTAGCCCTTTTGGGGGCGATCGCCCTGGAATGGCGGTATCGCCAGCGGCCGGCCCATCCCCTAGAAGTGATCCGTGCTACTTGGAATCTAGAAATCTACGAGCCAACCCACTACCGTTTTGTTGGGCTCCTGGGGTTGAGCAATCCCCACCGTGGCCTTGAGGTGATGGTGCCACAGTTGCGGGCAGAGGTGGTGTTGCTATCTGATGGCAGCGTGGCGGGCATTGAAACGAATGTGCAGGTTATCCCCCGCCACCCGGAGCCTGAGTTCCCGCCCCGTGCCGATGGCTATTGGTTTGCCTATATTGTCAAGTCCACAAAGCAGACAAATGTCGAGATTTGCGTGGATTTGCAGGGAATTGGTGTGAGTGAGGTCAAGGCGGCTTGGGTCAAGATTCACTACGTTGCCTATGGCCCCCATGGTCGCTTCCTGAAAACCCATCATGAATTTATCCCCCTAAAGTTTCCGGCCAAGGGAGATACGGGTGTGTGGCGGCAGGCAGAGGGGGCTCAGGTGCTACCCATTCGCACCCATTTACTGACGCCCTTGGATACTCTCCCCGAGGTGCTCAATCGCTACGTCATGCCCCATGCCCAACCGGGAGATATTGTTGCCATTGGTGAAACCCCCATTGCCATCATTCAAGGCCGTCTTAAGGATCCAGCCCAACTGCGCCCCGGCTGGGTAGCAACGCGGGTCTGTCAATTCTTTCTACCCACCTCCAGTTTGGCCACAGCCTGTGGCATGCAAGCCCTCGTTGAGGAGGTGGGGGAGTTGCGGGTGCTGTTGGCCTTTATTGGGGGAGCGATCGCCAAAATCTTTGGCCACAAGGGCGGTTTCTATCAATTGGCTGGTGAACAAGCTCGCCTCATTGACGATGTCACCGGCACGCTGCCCCCCTACGACCAATTTATTGTCATGGGACCTGCCAACCCCCAAGCCATAGTGGATGATCTGGCGGCCCAAACCGGCCTTGGCGTCGCCATTGTTGATGTCAATGATCTAGGAGCAGTCAAGGTTCTGGCCGCAAGCAAAGGGGTTTCCCATGAACTGCTGATCAAAGCCTTAAGGAAAAATCCCGCCGGCAATGCCGATGAGCAAACTCCCCTTGTGCTAATTCGGCCTTCTCAGTGAAGTTGTTGCTATTAGTTTGGCTGGGAAAGGCTCCCAGCACCACCTGGTCACCTTGTCTCCTTTCTCCCTGTCGGTTTCTATTTTGTTTTTGTCAAACTTTAGCTCCGCGGCTGTCTGGGGGGCAATCCCTCTCCAAAACTGGTTTTCAGAAAATTCAAGCACTTCCAAATCTGTTAGAAATGCCCCTAAGGCGGATAGTCTCTGGGTGAGGTAAAATCCCTCAAATATTTGAATCCAGAGGTGCTTGCATTGTCAGCCAATGGAAAATCTGAAGACCAGCGATCGCTACAGCCGAATGGCCAAAGCAATGACCCCAAAGGCAATGAGGAGCACGCCGCTGACTCTGGTGATCCAACTCGACCACTGCCGCAGGGCCAGTAGCTTTTGGAGGGCACCACTAAAGGTACCCACCACGATCAGGGGCACGACGTAACCGGTTGTGTAGGCCAAGAGCAAACCTGCCCCCACCCAGAGCTGTTGGGTTGTGGCTACCCACGCCAACAGCGTTGCCAACACTGGTGTGCTGCAGGGGGCAGCAACTATGCCAAAGGTGGCCCCTAGGGTATAGGACTGTAAGCGCGCAGGGACGCGATCCGGCAGTTCCTCTAGGAAGCGACTGCGGGGAAAGCTGAGGGGCAAGGCCTCGAGCAAATTCAACCCCATGAGAATGGCCACCAAACTAACCACAAGGGTTAACCCCCAGCCCACCTGACCGTAGATGCGCCCGGCCAAGGCCGCTGTCATCCCCAATACCGTTAAGGTGGTGGCAAGACCCAAGGCAAACCAAAGGGACTGGCGCAACACGGAGCCCTGTTGCTTGCTGGCATAGCCGGCGATATACCCCACCGTAATCGGCAGCATGGAGAGGGTACAGGGGGTCAGACTGGTGAGCAGTCCCGCCCAAAAGACGATACCGACACTGATCACCGTCAGATCACGGAGTTGACCGGTCACCCACTGGTTGGCCCACTGTTCCAGTTGGTAGAGTCCTAGGCTGAGGCTGGCCATGGTCTTAGGGGCTAAAGGAAACGGCAGGCCCGGCAGTGACAATTACCAGTCGCTCCGGATCAATCAGCTCTCGCAGCGCTTGATTGACCTCCGCCAAGGTCACCTGCTGCAAGCGATCGCTAAACTGTTGCAATTCCTGCGGCGGTAAACCCACACTGGCATTCCCCAACAACGTCCGTGCCACCATATCCACATTCGCCAACTCCACGATGTAGGCATTGCTGAGGCTACGCTTGGCCGCATCGAGTTCGGCAGCAGTGAATCCGTTGCGGCATGCTTCCCGCAAAAGTTGCAGTGTCGCTTGAATGGCCTTGGCGGTATCTTCGGGGGCAGTTTGTAACTGAATCATCAACGGTCCGGCCTGACGACTGGCCGTAAAGAAACTGTAGATACCGTAGGTTAACCCTTGGCGATCGCGAATCTCCGTGCCCAAGCGACTGGCCAGCGTATCGCCGCCGAGGATGTGATTCATCAGCATTGCAGCATAGAAGCGAGGATCCCGGCGATCGATCCCCGGTGTCCCTAAATAGGTAATGGCTTGGCTTTTACCGGCAATGACCGCATTCCGAAAGAGGGTTTGCGGGGGCGGCGAAACCGCAGGAAATGTGAGGGAAAGGGGAGCCGTTTGGGGCTGCCAAGCGCCAAAAATGTCGTTGAGGCGCGATCGCACCGCCAGGGGGTCAAAATCTCCCACGAGGGTCAAAATCGTGCGATCCGGCCGATAGGCGGCACGATAAAAGTTCAGGAGGTCTTGGCGTTGAATGGCCTGCACCGACTCAGGGGTGGCAAAGGGATGCAGGGGATGATTGGCTGGGTAGAGGGTTTCCTGTAGAACACGGCGCCCCCAGCGCACGGGATCATCCGCCTCAAGACTCAAGGCCGTCAGGTAGCGCTGCTGACTGAGTTTGAACTCCGCCTCTGGGAAGGCCGCTTCCTGCAGCACCTCGCCAAGGGTAGCCAAGAGGGTGGGTAGCTCACTGGAGAGGGCATAGCCTTCGACATCAACCCCGTCGCGAAAGGCACTGAATTCCAGGCTAATGCCGCGATCCTCAAGGGTTTGAGCTAGGGTGAGGGCAGTTTTGGTCCGGGTACCGTTGAGCAAATTGGCAGCGGTGAGGTTGGCAACCCCCGGCTGCGTGAGTAGATCATAGGCTGTGCCAGCATCAATCCGCCCCGCCAGGGTGACCGTGGGGGTACTGCGATCCACTAGTAGGAGCACCCGCAAACCATTGTTCAGCGTGAAGGTTTCTACCCCATTGTTTTTGACCTCTGGGGCAGCCTGCGCGCCTCCTTGGGGTAAATAGGCGGCGATGGTTTGGGGATCCACGGGTTCACCGATTAAATTGTGGGCTGTGGTTTGAACTGCCGGCCGACCCGACAGCTCCACATCGGCAAATTCACTGGGCATAAATTCCCCGACAATCCAGCGATCGCGCCCAAAGTAGGTCTGCACTACCCGTTGCACGTCGGCAGCGGTGACCTTTGCAATGGCCGCCAGGTGGCGATCGCTAAAGCGGTAATCGCCCGTGAGGGTTTCATCGTTGGCCAGTTGGCTGGCTTGGGCATCAATATCGCGATTGCGGAGAATAAAATTAGCCTTAAGCTGTTGTTTGGCCCGTTGCAATTCACCCAGGCTGAGGGGACGCTCCGCCACTTGCTGCAAAATCTTGCCAATGGTCTGCTCAATGGTTTCAAGGGATTGATCGGGGCTGGCGATCGCCCCCATTTCAAACCAGCCCCCCTCTTGCAATGCGGCTACGTAGGAGTAGGCCGAACTGGCTTGACCCGTTTCCATCACTTCCTGATACAGGTACGAACTGCGGCCGCCACTGAGGAGCATATCCAGGACATCCAAGGCCGCTTGATCCGGATGGGTCATCCCTGGAATAGGCACCAAAATCTGTAGTAGCGGCGCACTCCCCGGTTCCCTGAGGCGAATTCGCTGGGCTGAACCGGCCCCAGGCGGCGGCAGCGGCGGCTCGATCAAAGGTTCTGGCGGCTGGGGAATGACCCCAAAGGTTTTCTTGACCAGCTCCAGTGCCCTCGCCGGACGGACATCGCCAGCAATCACCACCACGGCATTATCGGGGCGATAGTACTGCTGGTAAAAACTCTTGACTGCCGGTAGCGTCAACTGCTCCACATCACTGGCTGTTCCCCCCACTGGCAAGCCATAGGGATGCTTGGGATAGAGGGCCGCCATCACCGCACGACTAAGGCGATATTCAGGACTATTTTCATAGCCCTGCAGCTCCGAGATCACCACCCGCTTTTCACTTTCAAGGGCAGCGGGGGTAATGAGGGTATGGCGCAGGCGATCGGCTTCCAGGATCAGCAGTGGCTCCAATTGGTCAGCACGCACCGTGTGGTGGTAGGCCGTCATGTCGTAGCTGGTAAAGGCATTGGAAGAACTGCCCAGGGCATAAAATAACTGCCCAAACTGTACCGGTCGGCTTTGGGTCCCCTTAAACATCAGATGCTCTAGCTGGTGGGCAATCCCGTTTTCTCCCTTCGGTTCATGGCGAGACCCCACGCGATACCACACCTGCAAACTCACAACGGGCGCCGTGGGAATTTCCTTGATGAGAACGGTTAGGCCATTATCTAAGACCGCTTTGGTTACGCCACTACCGAGTCCTTCTACCATGTGCAGGGGAAAAATCAGAGCCAAACTGGTACTCAAGAGCATCAAGCCAACAAATAAGAAGATTCTAACGAATTTTGGAGTTAGCCCTGGGGTCATCGTTTCACTGAATTGCCTTTTTGCCTTGGGGGGCGATCGCGCCCCCAAGAGTCCTCATCGCCGTCGCAAGACTCGCCAGAACTACCCCTGATGCTGCCGCCATCACGATTGTTGTTTCATCCTTGTTGCCATCCACACCATGGGATTGCAGGGATAGACTTCAAACTTGTACCCCTGCCAACTCATTCCCATCACTTTGGAGCTTGGGCAGGTCGGTCTGAAGATGCCGAAGAGAAGTGACCTCGGTTTGCCTTCGGCACATCTGCACCCAAGGCCGGCCACTCCCTGAGGGCCTTGGCTGGGAATTCCTGATCACCCATCTGCTGGTTGCCCAAAGGTTCTCTCTACTATCTTGAGTGAATCTTGGCACAGAAGGTGAAAAATGCCTAGGGTACAAAGCGCAGGAACTTTTTCTTGCCCACCTGCAGCACTTGGTTGAGGTAGGGTTCTGGCGCGGTGAGGGTAAAATCCACATCGGTAATTTTCTCACCGTTGAGGCGGACGCCACCCCCTTGGATTTGCCGCCGTGCTTCGCTGCTGCTGGGGCAGAGCTTGGTGTGACTGAGCACGTAGGTCAGCTTTACGGGAAACTGAAACTCGCCAAGGGAATACTCTGGAATTGATCCCACCTGTGCCGTTTGCCCTTGGGTGACGATTGCCGCCAGTTCCGCTTGGGTTTGCAGGGCCAGTTCTCGCCCATGGTATTGACTCACCACTTCTAGGGCTAGGGCCTTCTGGCGATCGCGAGGATTAGTGGGCAAACTGTCCAAAGGCAAATCCGTCAGCAACTCAATGTACTGGTTCACCAAAGCATCGGGAATTTTTTCAAGCTTGGAGTACATACTGGCTGCCGACTCCGTGAGCGCCACATAGTTGCCAAGGGACTTGGACATTTTCTGTACCCCATCTGTACCCACTAGGATCGGCATCAGCAGGCCAAATTGCACTGTTGGTAAGCGAAAGTGACGCTGTAAATCGCGACCGACGGCAATATTGAACTTTTGATCCGTTCCCCCCAATTCCACATCTGCGGCCACCGCCACCGAATCATAGCCCTGCATCAGCGGATAGAGAAACTCATGGAGAAAAATAGGCGTTTCCTTAGCGTAACGTTCGGCAAATCCCTCCTTGGCCAGCATTTGGCCCACCGTCATCGTTCCCAAAAGCTCAAGCACTTTGCGCAGGTCCAGTTTGGCAAGCCACTCCGAGTTGTAGCGAATTTCTAAGCGGCCGGGGGTCTCAAAATCCAAAATTGGCCTCACCTGTTCAAGGTAGGTTTGCACATTGGCTGCTATCTCTGCAGGGGTAAGTTGTTTGCGCACTTCCGACTTCCCCGTGGGATCGCCAATTTGAGCCGTAAAGTCACCAATAATCAGCACGGCACAGTGCCCCGCATCCTGAAACTGGCGTAGCTTGCGCAGGACAATGCTATGACCGAGGTGAATTTCACTGCCGGTAGGATCAATGCCAAACTTAATTCGGAGCGGGCGCTGCGTTTGCCGCAAATAGGCCCAGAGATTTTCTTCGGGTTTGGCGGAATCAGGGACATGGGGGAACGTTTCGACAACGCCGCGCTGGAGCCGGGCAATGGTGGCCTCAAGGTCTGAAGACATCATTTGATTGGGCATTTATTGGGGTGAGGACATTTTCTGGTCTAGGATGGCTATGATAGCAATCAATTGCGATCGCGCGGCAATTTTGCCATTCCTGACTTTTAGCTAAATAGAAAATTATATACAAAGCAAAAAATAATTGGCCTGAGGCAGCGACTGTCGTGTCCACCACTACCCTTGGCAAACACCCCTCCCAAACGCGCCCCCAAGATGAAAACTTCTGGCGTGGGGTACTGCGAATTGCTAACCGCACCTTCCTCGTGGGCATGACCTTTGGGTGTGCGGCTATTGGGGGTGGCCTGTTGGGCCTAGCAATTAGCTTTCGGAATCTTCCGGATGTGCGATCGCTACGGGGCTATGTCCCCAGTGAAACCACCCACATTTACGATGCCAAGGGCACACTCCTTGTGAGCCTTCACGATGAAGAAAATCGCGAAGTCGTTCCCCTCAACGAAATTTCGCCGAATCTGAAGCTGGCTGTGCTGGCGATCGAAGACAGCAGTTTCTACCAGCATCACGGTATTAACCCCATTGGTATTGGCCGTGCCTTGATGGTCAACCTCACCTCCGGGCGTACCGTGCAGGGCGGCTCTACCCTGACGATGCAATTGGTCAAAAATCTCTTTTTGTCTCGCGATCGCTCCATGAGCCGTAAAGTGGCTGAGGCTGTTTTGGCTATGCGCCTCGAGCAGATCTTCAGCAAAGACGAAATTTTGGAGATGTACCTCAATCAGGTCTATTGGGGACATAACACCTACGGCGTGCAAACTGCAGCCCAAAGCTACTTCAAAAAAAATGCTGCAGATCTCACGCTTGCCGAAGCCGCCATGATGGCTGGGATTATTCAAGCTCCAGAAGCCTATAGCCCCTTTGTGGATTTTGATCTCGCCAAGGAACGGCAGCAATTGGTGCTAGAGCGGCTGGTGGAGTTGAATTGGATTACCCCCCAAGAGGCTGCGGCCGCTGCCCAAGAACCCATCAAGCTGGGGGAAATTACCTCCTTCCAGCGCAGTCGTAGCCCTTGGATTACCGATGCTGTGTTGCAGGAGTTGACCCGCCAATTCGGCCGTGAAGCTGTCATTCGTGGTGGCATGCGGGTGCAAAGCAGCCTTGATCTCAAAATACAAAAAATGGCGGAAGATGCCATCCGACGGGGGTATGAAAGCCTGCAAGCCAGTGGTGTGCGTGCAGATCAGTTAGCTTTAGCCGCCGTGGATCCGCGTACCCACTATGTCAAAGCGCTGGTGGGGGGAGTAGACTACAGCCGCAGTCAATTTAATCGAGCCACCCAAGCCCTGCGCCAGCCAGGGTCTGCTTTTAAGCCCTTTGTCTATTATGCTGCCTATGCCAGTGGCAAATACACCCCTGATTCAGTCATTAGCGACTCGCCAGTGCAGTACCGGGATGGGGACGGATGGTATGTGCCTCGCAACTACGATGGCTCCTTTATGGGTGGCATATCTATGCGCCTGGCCTTGGCCATGTCCCGCAATATTCCCGCGATTGTCCTTGGCCAAGAGGTGGGCATTGAGCGCGTAATTGAAATTTGCCGTACCCTTGGCATTACCAGTCCAATGTTGCCCGTGGTTTCCCTGCCCTTGGGAGCGGTGGATCTCACCCCCTTGGAAATGGCCGCTGCCTATGCCACATTCGCCAATAATGGCTGGCAATCTCCCACCACAACGATTATTCAAGTCACCGATAACAACGGTCATTTGCTGCTAGATCACACACCGCGCCCCAAACTCGTGCTTGATCCTTGGGCTGCTGCCGCCCTAAACAGCACGATGCAGAGCGTAATCACCAGTGGTACAGGGACAGCAGCCAACATTGGCCGGCCTGCTGCAGGCAAAACAGGCACCACTTCTTCTGAGCGGGATATTTGGTTTGTTGGCTATGTGCCGCAACTCTCAGCGGCTGTGTGGGCAGGGAATGACAACTATGCGCCCTTGGGGCAGGGGGCAACGGGGGGTGGTTTTATGGCACCCATTTGGCGAGATTTCATGGCTCAGGCCCTCAAGGATGTGCCTGTAGAGGACTTTACCCCGATGTCGAAGTTTCAGCGACCCAAGCCGCAGCGGCAAAAAAATTAACTCTGCTGGCGCAATGCCCGATCTCCCCAGAGGGTGAAGTGGTTCAGGGATTGATCTGGGAGTTGGGGGAGGCCGCTTAGGTTATGGGGGCCGGTTGAGCGTTGCAACTCATTGGCAAAAAGTCCAGTAAAACCATTGTAATCATTCTCAATAAGCTGCACTTGTTGCAAATGATACTTGTTGTCGGCTATCATGCAAACCAATACCGGCAGATCAAGTGAATCTCCTATGCCACTTTATACAGCAGCAGCCTTAAAGGCGGAACTGAATGAGAAGGGCTGGCGGTTGACGCCACAGCGAGAAACGATTCTCAATATCTTCCAAAATCTGCCTAAGGGCAATCACCTGAGTGCTGAAGACCTGCACCATGAGTTGCGCAAACAGGGACACTCCATTAGTTTATCCACTGTTTATCGTACCGTGAAGTTGATGTCACGGATGGGTATTCTGCGGGAGTTAGAACTTGCTGAGGGACACAAGCACTACGAGTTAAATACAATGTCCCCGCACCACCATCACCACATGGTGTGTGTGCAATGCAACCGCACGACTGAGTTTGATAATGACTCCATTCTCAAGCAGGCCTTGAAGCAAACGGAGAAATATGGTCTGCAGCTGATTGATTGCCAACTGACGATCTATACCATTTGTCCAGAGGCGCTGCGGCGCGGTTACCCGGGACTGCCGGAAAACTGGGTCTGTAGTAGCGCGATCGCCCACGGGACGGCACCCCCCTCGCGGGGTAAATAGAGGATGTTACGGCCTCTGGGGATTGCCCCTGTTTTAATTCTCGGGTTGGGTTTCCCAATGGGCGGGTGGCCTTTGATCAGCCCCCTGTTTTTGTTGAAGTTGTTCTTGAAGCCAATACCCATTATCCTCAAGTGTTGCTAACAAATACCACCTACAACGTCTTTGTCCGGATAGCCACCACCGCTCCCCTTGCCCATCTTGACATTCAGCAACCGCCCGGCATTGAGACCGTTTACTGGTTGCCCCAACGCCTCCGCGCTTTTATGGGCGATCGCGCCCTGGGTCAAAATATCGCCACGGGTCGCTTGCAGTTTGACCGCAATTCTACTTTTTGCTAACGTGACCGCTGTTGCAACATTACCGCCTCCCCTGCAGCCCGGCGATCGCCTTGCCGTCGCCTTTCCCAGTGGTGTTCTCCGCCAAGGGGAACCTTTTTGGCAGGGGGTGGCCTGTTGGCAAGCCCAGGGCTATGAGGTCATTGTTAATGAGGCTGACTTTGCAGGCTGGGGCTACCTTGCGGGTTCTGATCAACAGCGGCGCGATCGCCTACGGCACTTATTGCAAGATAATTCTATTAAGGGGATTCTCTGCGGGCGAGGGGGATTTGGGGCTACTCGTCTGTTGGAGCAGTGGCAGTGGCCTGCAGCCCCACCAAAGTGGCTAATTGGTTTTTCAGATATTACGGCTCTTCTGTGGAGCTATGCGGCCCAAGGGGTGGCCGGCGTCCATGGTCCAGTCCTCACCACACTGGCACAAGAGCCCCTTTGGAGTCAGCAGCGTCTTTTTGATCTCGTGCGGGGCAAGCCCCTAGAGCCCCTATGGGGAAGCGGTTGGGGGGGCGGTGTGGTGCAGGGGCGCCTCTTGGTGGGAAATTTAACGGTGGCCACTCATTTGCTGGCCACACCTGATTGCCCGCCTTTTGAGCATGTGATCTTGGCCCTAGAGGATGTGGGTGAAGCCCCCTATCGCATTGACCGTATGCTGACGCAGTGGCGCCGTAGTGGGGCCTTGTCTCAGATTAAGGGGATTGCCCTCGGCCGGTTTAGTTGTTGTGAGGATGCCACCACGCAACCGAATTTTCGGCTGATTGAGGTTTTGGCCGATCGCTTGGCGGATTTGGGAATTCCCATTGTTAGTGACTTGCCCTTTGGCCATGAGGGGGTCAATGCTCACATTACCCGTGGGGGTGGCGGCTGAGCTAGATGGCGATCGCGGTTCTTTGCGGCTATTACTCTGACAAGCTGACGAAGTGTCCAGCTGCGGAGGCATCCTACCCGATGTGCCGCTGTTAAGAGGGGCCGAAACTAATCGAACCTATAAGCAGAAGCCGATCGCGAGTAAACAATGAAATGAAAACCTGAGTGATAAGATATGGGGGATTCCATCAAGGCACGTAAAGAGTTATGGATTTGGTGACACTGGCCGGACAGCTCAATGCAGGCACCATTTTGCCGGAAACCATTGTGATTGTGACGCTGCTTGTCGTCCTGTTGGCAGATTTGATTCAGGGACGTCAGGCCGATCGCTGGACACCCTACTTTGCAATTGTCGGTTTAGGGGGGGCGATCGCCACGATGATTCCTCTGTGGACTCAGCCCGCAACCGTCAGTTTCTTTGGCAGCTTTATTTCCGATCACCTCAGCCTCTTCTTCCGGGGACTGATTGCCCTCTCCGCTTTGGGCACGATTCTCATGTCCATTCGCTATGTGGAGCAAACGGGCAGTTCCCTCGGCGAATTTATGACGATTCTGCTGACGGCCACGGTGGGTGGCATGTTCATTGCCGGTGCCCAAGAACTGGTGTTTATCTTTGTGGCCCTAGAGACCCTGAGTATTGCCTCCTATCTGCTCACGGGCTATACCAAGCGCGATAGCCGCTCCAACGAAGCCGCCTTGAAATATCTCCTGATTGGTGCGGCCAGTTCTGCCATTTTCCTCTATGGCTCATCGCTACTGTACGGCCTTTCCGGTGGGCACACCCAACTGCCAGCCATCGCCCAAGCCCTGTCCTCCGAATCCTTGGGTCTTGTTGTGGCCTTGGTGTTTGTCATTGCCGGCATTAGTTTCAAAATTTCCGCGGTACCCTTTCACCAATGGACGCCCGATGTCTATGAGGGTGCTCCTACTCCTGTGGTTGCCTTTCTTTCGGTGGGTTCCAAAGCCGCTGGCTTTGCCCTCGCCATTCGCTTTTTGACCTTGGCCTTCCCCAGCGTCACCGATCAGTGGCAACTCATCTTTACGGTGCTGGCGATCCTAAGCATGATTCTCGGCAATGTGGTGGCGCTCGCCCAAACCAGTATGAAGCGGATGCTCGCCTACTCCTCCATTGGTCAGGCGGGGTTTGTGATGATTGGTTTTGTCGTTGGCACTGAGGCAGGCTATGCCAGTATGCTTTTTTACTTGCTGGTGTACCTCTTCATGAACCTTGGTGCCTTTACCTGTGTGATTCTTTTCTCCCTGCGCACCGGCACCGATCAAATTAGTGAGTATGCGGGCCTCTATCAAAAAGACCCCCTCCTGACCCTCGGCCTGAGCCTATGTTTGCTGTCCTCTGGGGGGGATTCCGCCCCTGGCGGGCTTCTTTGGTAAGATTTACCTCTTCTGGGCCGGTTGGCAAGCAGGTGCCTATGGTCTGGTGCTGCTGGGTCTATTGACGAGTGTGATCTCCATTTACTACTACATCCGCGTTGTCAAGATGATGGTGGTCAAGGAGCCCCAAGAAATGTCCCGAGGCGGTGCGCAACTATCCCGAGGTCTCTTGGTCGAGCTTTGGCCTGCGGCCTTTGCAGGTGGGGTTGGTAATGACGGTGATTGCCACTTCCTTGGCGGGCATCTTGGCCAATCCCCTCTTCAACTTGGTGAATACGGCAGTATTGGATGTGCCCCAACTGGCTAATCAACCAACGGCTATGGCGGTTGCTTACCAAACCCTATCCCCGGCAGGCAAATCTTAAGGATGATTTCAATTCCGATCCCCCATCTATCCTCTTAGAATCAGGGCAAAACCATGCTAGGACAAGTCACAGTGGTGGAATTGGCGCAACGCCTAGCCACAGAGGCGGATACCTTGCAGCTGATTGATGTGCGGGAACCAGAGGAGTGGGCGATCGCCCGTCTTCCTCACTTTACGCCTTTGCCCTTGAGTGCGTTTCCCCAGTGGTCGCCCCAAATTTGTCAGCTCTTTGATCCAGACCGGGAGACTTTGGTGCTCTGCCACCATGGTGTACGCTCTGCCCAGATGGGGCACTGGTTAATTCAGCAGGGGTTTCGCAATGTCAAGAATATTGTTGGTGGAATTGATGCCTATGCTGCAGTAGTCGATCCAACCCTTCCCCGTTACTAGTGGATGATTTGGGAGAGTTTTCATGACGTTGAGAGTCGGTATTAATGGCTTTGGCCGCATTGGCCGCTTGGTGCTCCGGGCGGCTCTTGCCTGCGACAATATTCAGTTTGTCGGCATTAACGATCTTGTGCCTGCGGATAACCTAGCCTATCTCTTCAAGTACGATTCCACCCACGGCCTCTATCCGGGTACCGTCAAGGCCACAGCGGAGGGCATTGAAATTGATGGTAAGTTCATTCCCTGTACGGCCATTCGCAATCCCGCAGAACTGCCCTGGGGAGCCGTTGGTGCAGACTATATCGTTGAGTCCACTGGGTTATTTACTGGCTATGAGGGGGCGGCTCAGCATTTACAAGCGGGTGCCAAACGGGTGGTGATTTCAGCCCCCACTAAGGATGCCGATAAGGTGAAAACGATTGTCGTCGGTGTTAACCACGATACCTTTGACCCGTCGAGCGATCGCATTGTCTCCAATGCTAGTTGCACAACCAATTGCTTAGCCCCAGTTGCTAAGGTGTTGCACGCAAGCTTTGGCTTAGTAGAGGGCTTGATGACCACCGTGCACTCCGTCACCGCTACCCAGCCCACTGTGGATGGCCCCAGCAAAAAGGATTGGCGCGGCGGCCGCGGGGCTGGCCAAAATATTATTCCGGCTTCTACAGGAGCCGCCAAGGCAGTAACGCTGGTGTTGCCTGAACTCAAGGGCAAGTTGACCGGGATGGCCTTTCGCGTTCCCACCCCCGATGTCTCTGTGGTGGATTTGACCTTCAAAACCGAGAAGGCTACAAGCTATGGGGAGATTTGTGCGGCAATGAAGGCGGCGGCTGAGGGGGAACTCCAGGGTATTCTCGGCTATACGGAAGAGGCGGTTGTCTCCAGTGATTTTATCGGTGATGGTCGCTCCAGTATCTTTGATGCCACGGCGGGGATTCAACTCAATGCCAATTTCTTTAAGGTGGTGGCCTGGTATGACAATGAGTGGGGCTATTCCTGCCGTGTGGTGGATCTACTCAAATTGATGGCCGCAAAGGATGGTCTGCTCTAGCGACCCAAGTCATGGAGGCTGTGGATGACTTCGCAGCAATGCTGAGTGACCACTTCTAGGGCAGCGCGATCGCTTGAAGCGGGCGGTGGAATGGGTGCACCAATGCGCACTGTCACTGGAACTGGGCGCGGGAAACATCCCTTGCTTGAGAATCTCCTGGGTGCCCCAAAGGCAAACGGGCAATAGGGGGGCTTGGGCTTTGGCTGCAATCAAGGCTGCCCCGAGTTTCGGGTCATAAATACGGCCATCCTTGGTGCGGGTGCCCGCCAAAAAGACCCCCACCGCCCAACCCTGTTCTAGGGCTTTGAGGGCGGCCTGCAATGCCCGCCGATCGCCCGCGCCTCGCTTCACAGGATAGGCGCCATACCACCTAATCAATGTGCGAAAAATGGGAATGTGGAACAATTCCTCCTTAGCCATCCAGGCCACAGGTCGGCGCACACAGTTGGAGATGAGGGGCGGATCAAAGTAGCTGGCATGATTGGCTACCACCACCAGTGGCCCTCGCAGCGGTACCTGCTGATCACCATAGATGCGCCCCCGAAAATAGGTGTGCAGGAGTGGACTCACCACTGACCATTTGAAGAGATGGTAGAGGAGCAGGCTGATGAAAGGCTCGCGATCGCGACTCACACCAGGCTCTCCAAACTGGCGATCGTGGCCACACGCTGGTAACGGTGATCTCTGGGGTGGTGCGCTTAACCAAACCGGCTAAGACATTGCCAGGGCCAATCTCCAAAGCTTGGGTCACGCCCGCCGCCGCAAGGGCATGGCAAGTGTCTACCCAACGCACAGAACCCGTCATTTGGGATCGCAACCGTGCCTTGATTAACGCTGCATCCGTTGTTGGTTCGGGTTCGACATTGTTCAGGACAGGAAAGACAGCCGCTTGAAACTGACACTCATCCAACAGGGTGGCAAATGTGGCTGCGGCCTCCGCCATCAAGGGGGAATGAAAAGCCCCACTGACATTCAGGGGAACCGCTCGCTTCACTTTAATTTTGCCCACCACTGTGTCCACCGCTGCCGGCAGCCCTGAAATCACCACTTGTCCCGGATGGTTGTCATTGGCCAGAACCACGTTAGGCGTGCTGGCGATCGCCTGCTGCAACTCCTGGCGGTCAAAGCCAATCAAGGCCACCATCTTGCCTCCACCGGCGGCATTCATCAGTGCAGCGCGCCGCTGCACCAATTTGAGTCCCGTTTCAAAATCAAAGACTTCTGCCGCATAGAGGGCAACATATTCACCGAGACTATGTCCTGCCACAAAGTCCGCCTTAGCTCCCCGTTCCTTGAGGGCATCCACCAGTAGGCTCTCCACAAGAAACAAACTGGGCTGAGTATAGAGCGTTTGATCTAAATTGCCGATGGAACCTGCACAGCAGTCAATGACCGACCACCCTAAAATCGCCGCTGCCTGTTCGCACCGCTCCTTGGCTGGGGGATAGGCTGTCAGCAAATCCGCCATCATTTCTGGATGTTGCGACCCTTGGCCGGGAAATAACCACGCTGTCTTTGTCATCGGCAGTGCTCAACTCAAACCGGAATCTACTTTACCCGATTTAGGAGGTCCGTTATACTAGAAAATTGTCAAGAAAAACCCACCCCTTCTATCTCCATAGGCTGACATGATTAAACTGCGTCTCAAACGCTACGGCAAAAAGCGGAACGCCACCTATCGTATTGTGGCCATGAATAATACCGATCGCCGCGATGGGCGTGCCCTTGAAGAATTGGGCTTTTACGATCCAATCCATGATGAAGTGCGCCTCAACGAAGAGGCTATCAAGCGGCGTTTGGCGCAGGGTGCACAACCCACAGATACGGTGCGGCGGCTCTTTGTCAAAGCGAATCTTCTCCCCGCAACTGCCCAAAAATAGGCAATGACTGATTCGGCTGCCCCCAATTACGCTGCCTTAATTCGCTTCCTGCTTGAACCCTTTATGGAAGCACCAGAGACCCTGCGGCTCCATGCGGAATTTTCTCCTGCTCATTCTCGCATTTGGGTACGTCTTGCCTTTGCTGGCGAGGATAAAGGGCGGGTTTATGGTCGTGGCGGTCGCAATCTCCAGGCCATTCGAGCGGTTTTACAGGCTGCTGCCCAAGCCGCTGGTCAGCAGGTTTACTTAGATGTTTATGATGCTGCCAAAAGTACGCCTAAAATAGATCATCAAAGGAGCGATCGCCCACGGCGATCCCGTCGTCGTTTTTATTCATCATCAAGGAGGCAAAGTTAGCGCGTGGCTGAAGTCCGTTTAGGTGAAAATGAATCCATTGAGTCCGCCCTACGGCGATTCAAGAAAAAAATCCAAAAAGCAGGTATTCTTTCGGAAGTCAAGCGGCGTGAACGTTACGAAAAACCCAGCCTGCGCCGCAAACGCAAACAGGAGGCCGCCCGCAAGCGCAATCGCTAAGTTTAGGGTATGACCACGAGGGAAAGCCTCACCATTGACCTCCACAGCATTGAGAGTGCGATCGCCCTTGTCGGTGAGCAAGAAGCTAATCTCCGCATTTTTGCCGCCCAAACAGGGGCGACCCTTGTTTTAAGGGGACGAGATCTCTATATCACTGGCACCCCTGCTCAAATCCAACTCTGCCAACAACTCATTCAAGACCTCAGTACCCTCTGGCGGGAGGGGCGTCCTGTGTCGGGGGTGGATATTCTCACGGTCCGCCATGCCTACGACACTCAGCAGCGGGAAGCCCTCCAGGAGCTGCAACAGGACATTCTAGCTCGCACCCGCCGCGGTGACATTATTCGCGCTAAAACCTTTCGCCAGCGCCAGTACGTTCAAGCGATTCGTAGCCACACCCTCACCTTTGGCATTGGGCCCGCGGGCACCGGCAAAACTTTCTTGGCCACGGTCCTGGCGGTCCAAGCGCTACTGGCGGGCACCTATGAGCGGCTAATTCTAACACGGCCTGCAGTGGAAGCGGGTGAGCGGCTTGGCTTTCTGCCGGGAGATCTACAGCAAAAAATTGATCCCTATCTGCGCCCCCTCTACGATGCCCTCTACGAGCTAGTAGAGCCGGAGAAAATTAGCAACCTGATGGAGCGGGGCGTGATTGAAGTAGCCCCCTTGGCCTATATGCGGGGGCGGACGCTGAATAATGCCTTTGTCATCCTCGATGAGGCCCAGAACACCACTCCTGCCCAGATGAAAATGGTCTTGACCCGTATTGGTTTTAACTCCTGCTTGGTGGTGACCGGGGACTTGACGCAAACCGATCTACCAGAACATCAAACCTCTGGCCTCAGTGTGGCTACGAAAATTCTCAAGGATGTCGAAGGGATCGCGTTTTGTTATCTAACCAAGGGGGATGTCATTCGCCATCCCCTTGTCGAGCGGATTATTGATGCCTACGATCGCCATGAGCAGGGCTTGCGCACTAAGCCAAAAGAGCGCGCATCTGAGCATAGCGATCGCTCACCCAAGGCCAATTAACCACCTGCCACCAAGCCTCTAGGTACTGATCGCGCCGGTTGCGATAGGTCAGGTAATAAGCATGTTCCCACAGATCATTGCCCAAGATGGGCACTTGCCCTTGCATCAGCGGAGAATCTTGGTTTAGCGTCGTGGTAATGGTCAAATTTCCTTGGGGCGTCAGCACAAGCCAGACCCAGCCACTGCCAAAGTGCTGCAGACCTGCCTGCTGAAACTGGGTTTGAAACTCTGGGAACGAGCCGAAAGTGTCTTCTATGGCTATGGCGAGGTCCCCCGTGGGCTCACCGCCGCCATTCGGTGCCATACTTTCCCAAAAGAGGGAATGGTTAGCATGGCCACCGCCGTGGTTGCGCACAGTTTGTTGGATAGCGGTGGGGAGTTGGTGAAGGTGGTGCAGGAGTTCTTCAATGGCGAGCCCGTGCCATTGACGGTAGGGTGTCAGTGCCTTGTTGAGAGTGTTGACATAGGCTGCATGGTGTTTGTCGTGGTGCAGACGCATCGTCTCTGCATCAATCACTGGCTCTAGGGCATCGTAGTCATAGGGCAAAGGCGGCAGCGTATAAATTTCTGATGGCTCATCTGCCGCCACGGCTGGGCGCGATCGCAACCACAGTGTAGCAGCACTGCCGACTAGGAGGCTGAGGGTTTGACGACGGGTTAGGCGCATAACGAGTACGTGAAATGTTCCCGCTAATAGTCTAAGCCCCTCGGAATTATTCTTGGCGCAGCAGGAGGTGTTGGGCTTGGCTGGGGGTCAGGCGTTGGCCATCCAGCTCAATTTGCAGCACCTTGTCGGAGGATGGTTGCAGTGTGGTACTGCCCTGGCGGCGGTCTTTAGAACGCCACTGATTTTGCCAAAGGCGGTTATTTCTGAGGATGCAAAGCCAGTGGTCGGGGAAATGGGATTAAAGAGCGGGAGCAGAGGGGTGGCCAAGTGGCAAGGGGGTAGAATATGCCGTCAGCGCTACGCTCATCAGCAGTGGACGGGTCATCAATCAATACCTCCTAGGAGCGATCGCAAGGGGAATTTCCCCTACCTACATCTTAGAAGCTCTTAGAAACTGTAAAATCCTTGCACCGGAGAACTATGCTTGGCGGCGCGTCTGGCTAATGTGAACTGAAATGCTGTAGCTAGATGACAATAGATACAAGAAAAAATTCACGAGCTAAGTGAGATTCGCAATGAAGCGCTTACCTAATAAAAAATATTGTGGTGCAGCCCCATATCCCCTACTTGATTCGCGAGCGGAAGCAAGGTGGAGAAAGAGGTCCGTCCCACACATTGGTGACCTAGGCAGCGCGTTTGACCAAGGAGCGAATCACGTTGTCTTTCATCATCAATAGGCGGGAGGCTTGCAACAGTAGCTCACGCGCTTCCTGAAGGCTCATGGTACTCACTTGCTCCTCCATCACCCGCATTTGAAACTCCTGTTCAAAGCTGAGGTCAACATTCAGTTCCGGGAAGCGTTGCTCCATAGAACGTACTCCTTATTCCATGTCATTGGGTATAGGTGTTAAAAAATATAACAAACACATTGACAAAGTTGCCACTCAATGGATACCACCTGCGCAGAGGATAAAATGTTCAGTATGAACGATTTCACGAAATTCTTGATCCGTTTTATAAATGAGACCTGATAGACTGAGCTACAATTCAAGTTCAATGATGAGGACGGCAAGATGCGGTTGGCAGATGTCGCCGAACGGTTTGGGGCAACCCTCGACTGTCCAGAGCAAGGCGATCGCCCGGTGTTGGGGGTCGCCCCCCTAGAAACAGCAACAGCAACGGATATTTCTTTTCTGGCCAATCCTAAGTACACCGCCCTGTTGCAGATCACCCAAGCGGCTGCTGTGTTTGTGCGTCCTGACTTTCAAGGGGAGGCCGCCTGTCCTCTGCTGCGGGTGCCCCATCCCTACCTTGCCTTTGCCAAGTGTATTGAATGGTTTTACCCACAACCCAAACCTGCCGCCACCATTCACCCGACAGCAATTCTGGGAACTGATGTGGTTTTGGGAGCTGAGGTCACGATTGGTGCTTATACGGTGATTGGCGATCGCGTCCGCATTGGCGATCGCACGGTGATTGATAGCCATTGCACCCTTTACGACGATGTGGTCATTGGCTCAGACTGTCGTATCTACAGCCACTGTGCCCTGCGGGAGCGGGTGCAATTGGGCGATCGCGTCATCTTGCAAAACAGCGTGGTTTTAGGGAGTGATGGCTTTGGCTATGTCCCCCTGCCCGATGGTCGTCACTACAAAATTCCCCAAGTGGGCACCGTGATCATTGGCAATGATGTGGAAATTGGTGCTGGCACAACGATTGATCGCGCCACCCTTGGAGAGACCACCGTGGCGAAGGGCACAAAAATTGACAACCTGACGATGGTGGCCCACAACTGCACCATTGGTGAAAATGCCATTCTCTGTGCCCAAGTGGGATTGGCAGGCTCGACCCACATTGGTAATCACGTGGTCTTGGCTGGGCAAGTGGGGGCAGCGGGTCATTTGACCATTGGCGATCGCACTGTTGTCTCCGCCAAATCCGGCATTAGTAGCTCGGTACCGCCAGATAGTCGCATGGGGGGGATCCCGGCGATGGATCAAACTCTCTACCTCAAGGTCTCAGCCGCAGTGAAGCAATTGCCAGATCTCCTCAAGCGAGTGCGTAAATTGGAAGCTCAGGTGGGGCAATAGCATCGATACGCTAGCCACCCTCTATAGTGGAATTAAGGACTAGCATTGCCTTGTCTAGCCTTCATCAGCGGGTGAAGGAAAATGAGTCACATGAATCTGCGGCACTAAGCCTATGACTCCTCCAGCGGCAATTCGATTACTGCCCAGTGATCAAAAACTGTTCCAAGACCTCCTTGGCTATCATGAACTCACAACCAAGGCAGAAAAACAGGCGGCCTTGATCTCCTTGCTCCAGCGCGATCGCGCCCAGGTCATCGTCAAAAGTCTTGCCCAAGCTGCCTTTCCCCAAACGGCCTTTAATGTTGCCCTCTGGATGCTCAACCATGACTTGGTGACCCTAGATTGGCTCTACGACATCACCTACCGCATTTCAACCCAAGGCTGCCAAGAAACGATTGATCTGCGCTTGCTCTACAGCAGCCTTAAACACTTAAGTCCGGGGGATGCAGCCATTGTCTTGGGCCAAACCGATGCTGCCCTTAGGGGCATTCGTCTTGATGACTTAGACTTAGAAACTTTGATTACGACATTGGAACCGGCAGTGGCCATTAGTTTGCTCTCCTGGTTTGTCACCTTCAAGAAAATCACGACGGTGGATCTGGAGTACATCAGTCAAATCGTCCAGAAGGTGAAACCGACTGCCGCGCCGCCCCAAGAGACCACTGAGATTCACTCTCAGCCCCTTGTCCCTGAACCCCGTATCATTGAACTCACCCTCGAAGACAAATTGCTAGAGTTAAATTTGCAATTGGGGGGCACAGAAACACAGATCTTACCCAAGGCTTTGGATCGCTTTTTGTTTCGGCGTACCCGGGAAGATAAGGTGGTCTATCGTCCCAACACACAGGTGGTGCGCCTCGCCTGCGTCGGAAGAGAGCGCCGCGACATGCCAGTGCCAGTGCGCAGTGCCAAAACGTGGCCACCGGGAGTCTATGTGATCTATCGCGAGCAGGAATCCCTCCAACTGATGCGCTTGCCGGATAATGAGTTCTACGAAATTTTGCCCTTTGGGCCTGATCCCTATCTGCGCGCCGAAACGATCGCCCGCCTGGTCAAGGAAGGACAGCCCTAGCTATAGACGGGCAGTGTGAAGTGGAAGCAACTGCCTTTCCCCGGTTGGGAGTCCACCCAAATCTGGCCATAGTGCATACGAATAATCTGGCGGCAAAGGGCAAGGCCAATGCCATAGCCTTCAATGGTGCGATCGCGATCGAGGCGAACCGTTTCGCCAAAAATTTTCTCCTGCTGCTCAATGGGAATGCCCGGGCCAGTGTCTGCAACAGTAACTTGCACCTTTTGGGTCATGCGGTGAAAGGCACTCAGGTGAATTTTGCCCCCTTCGGGAGTGTACTTACAGGCATTGTCCAGTAAATTGACCAGCACCTGACGAATGCGATCGCCATCGCCATAGACCAAGGGCAAATCCAAAGGAATATCGGTGGTAAAATGCTGCTTTTTACGCTCAAAATTTAAGCGCACATCCTCAACGGTTTCTTGGCATAGTTGCCGCAAATCCAGTTGCCGTGCCATAATTTGCAGCTTGTCTTGGGGGCCGCGAGCCGCCAACAGTAAATCGGTAATCAGCTGTCCCATCGTCTGGGTTTGACTGCGGGCATGGTGAAACAGGCGTTGGATGTCCTCAATATGGAGTTGTTGATTGCTCTCTTCCTGAAGGTTGGACTCTAGGGTTTCAAGGGCAATACCGACAGCCGTGAGGGGGTTTCGTAATTCGTGAGCCAGCAAGCTAATAATTCGATCCTTGAATTGCAGTTGTTCGGCAAGGCGATCCCGCTCTTGGCGCAGTTGAAACAGCTCATCCTTGAGGCGGCTGAGTTCCATCGAGCAATCTGACTGCTCCGCTGCCGACTTTTGCATATCCGCCTGTAGGCCAAGGGCCACTTCCCGCTGCCAGCGCGGCCACCAATAGTCCACCTTTTGCAGGAGCTTACGACCAGCGAGGGTTTGGCGCGGTTCAGGGCGGACTTTAATTAAGGCAGGCGTGGCAACTAGCTTATACTTCTCTAGGAGGTAGGGTTGCTCACCAATGGGCACCACTTTTAATTCAAAGCTAAAGTTCGAGGGCAGTTGCTGAATGTGAGCTTGAATGGCAGCGGTTTCCTCTTCATCGCCCGGACGATTGGCAACAAACAGGAGCAAACTGAGCGGCGGTGTCGTTTCTTGGGGAGAACTGGCATCCGCAGACGCTTTCATTGAATCACCGGCGAGTCTTCTCAAGGGCAGTGAATTGCGCTTCCTAGAGGGGAAACCCTAAAGAGGATGCATAAAGACTAACTAACATAAAGGTTAACTGAAATGTTAGCGGATTCTCATCCGGAGCCCAACTTAGGAGCGCTGGCCATCCCGCCGTCCGAGTTCGTAAATTGCCCCACCGATGGTTGCCATCAGGCCTAAACTCAAGGCCCAACTTTGACCCAAGCCCAGACTACAGAGGATAAAGCAACCCGTACCTACAACAATAAAGGGAATGAGCCCCACCATCCCTGCCCAGAATTCGGCACTTTGGCTTGCCTCACCCCCTAGCCACATCACTAAACGCTGCATGAAGGCTTGCCCCGTGGGATAAAACCCCCAGTACAGGGCGATCGCCCACAGACCAGACCCCGCAATGGCAATGGGGGAGAAAGAAACCTGCGGCAAATTGGGAATCATAGGAGTCCTTGAAAAATCTTGGGATCAAACATTTCTCGCAAAGATAAATAGTAGGGTGTAAAAACACTTGTATCATGCCCAGTGGCACGGGTTTGTATTTCCTTACCCAAAAGGTGCACCATTTGAAACACCAGCTCCCATGTCACATTCAGAGAAGGATACAGCATCAAACAGAGGGGAAAAAGTTCCCGTTGCAGTGCCTCAAGGCTTTGCTCCAAAAGACACACCCAAAGGTAGATTTGGAACATCTCAACATCGCGAATACTGGAAACGCGCACACTGGCTTGGGTTAAAGGGCCACTAAAACAGCGGTGCTGGGGGTTGAGTTCGGCAACGCGCTGACAAATAGCGGTGGCGATCGCTGTGCTCTGGGACAACAGATGGCGCACTAAAGCCAAGGCAGGATCAGCGTAGTCGTAGTTGGCTGCTGCCTTATAGGCGCGGTGCAAGGGCATGTAGAGGTGATCATCAATGACCTTGAAGAAGCTACTGAGGATGGGACGTTGGCTTGTGGGTGCTACTTCCAGCAGCAACAGCCCCGTGTGATGAAATTGCATACTCACAAAGCCAATCACTCGGGGATCGACCGCTGTATAGCGGCTGCGGATCTCACTGACGGCACTGGCTATCTTGGCGGTCATTTGCTGGGTGCCCTTGCCAGCTGCGTAGAGTTTCAGAGTGCGCTGATAAATGTCATGAATGTCCTTGGAGATGCTCCAGGGATCCACCAGTTCCGCTGGGATGCCATGGCGAATCATCTCTCCAGCCAAAAAGCCTTCGGTGCGCTGCCAGGCCTGGAGACTGGCATGCCGCAGTTCGGCCAGGAGTCGGGGAGCTACCACTGCCGGATCATCCTCCGCAAGGGCGGTGCTGTTGAGGTTGGTGATATAGCGCTTTGCCCAAGCCTGTGCCAGACTGGCCAAGGAAGTCGTGTTCGGCGCGATCGCGTTCGATTCAGCAGTGGTATTCAACAGGGGCACCTCCACCATCATTGAACAGGGCTATGACTATACGCAAAACTAATGTTAAGAATTATAACTTATTTTAAGCTGATCCGGCCACGCTGAACCACGATCCGCGTTGGCCGCCACTGCCTATACTGTTACGCTGGCCTATAGCAGCAACACCTTGGGAGAGACCGGATGGACTGGCAATCCTTTGCCGTAAGTTTTGCGCTTGTTTTCTTGTCGGAACTGGGGGACAAGAGTCAACTGGTGGCGATTACTTTAGGGAGTAATGCTCGCTCTGCGACTGCCGTGTTTTTAGGGGTCGCCTCTGGCTTGGTGTGTACAACGTTTTTGGGTGTGCTTTTGGGCAGTGGGATGGCCACATTGATCCCCGTTAAGGTGGTCAAGGCGATCGCTGCAATGATGTTTGCGTTTCTGGGTTTTTATTTGCTATCTCAAACAACGGCTGACGGCCTTGACAAGGAGCAAATTTGATTATAGCCAGGGGATTGATTATCATAGTGACTACAGGTTAACAAATGGATAATCCTGAAACTGCGATTAAATCGCAATAGGCTACTTAACTAAGCAAAATCTGCTGTTTGAGTTTTATTTTTTAGGATAGCGCCGTGTTCACGTCTCCTGCTCCCAGTTCTTTACCCCCCATTCGTTCCCTTGAGGATGCGATTGATCGCTGTCAACGCCTAGGACTGCGCCTTAGTCGGCAGCGGCGTGCTATTCTCGAACTGCTCTGGGATGCCAAGGATCACCTGTCGGCGCGGCAGATCTACGATCGCCTGAATCAGGCGGGCAAAGACATCGGCCACACCTCTGTGTACCAAAATCTTGAAGCCCTTTCAGAGCATGGCATCATTGAGTGCGTTGAGCGCGCCGATGGGCGTCTTTACGGCAATATCAGCGATAGCCACAGCCATGTAAATTGTCTTGATAGCCAGAAGATTATTGACGTTCACGTTGAGCTACCTCCCTCCCTCATTGCTGAGATTGAAGCAAAAACTGGTGTGAAAATTGTTGACTATCGCATTGATTTTTACGGTTATCAAAACACTGAGCCGAGGGCCCAAGGATAACTGCCGTGGCTCATCCCCAACATCTTCAGCTTCTTAAGCAGGGGGTTACCGCTTGGAATCAATGGCGGGAGCAAGACAGTGATATTCGCCCTGATCTGGGACAGGCGGATCTCACTGGCGCCAATTTAGAGCTGTACAACCTCACCAATGCCAATCTCGATCAGGCAAATTTAGCGGGGGCTGATCTGCGCAACGCTCTGCTCAAGGATGCTTACATGGCAGGAGCAAACCTCTACATGAGTGACCTGATTGAGGCAGATTTGCAGGGCGCCTGTTTACAGCGAGCCACCTTGGCGGGTGCCGATCTCTACAAGTCAAACATTGCTATGGCCGATCTGCGCCAAGCCAACTTAGTGGGCACGCTACTGCGGCGAGTGAGTTTAATAGAGGCGACCCTTGCCTATGCCAACCTCACCCGTGCCAATCTTTTTCAGGCCAACCTGCAATTAGCTGATCTCAAGGGTGCAATTTTGCAAGAGGCGATTCTCGAAAGCGCCAGTCTCATTGAGGCGAACTTTGAATCTGCCGTTCTCATTGCTGCCAAGATGTCAAAGGCCAATGCCCGCCGTGCCAACTTTAAGGGAGCAAACCTCTACAAAGCAGAAATGGACGGCATGGATCTACGGGATGCCATTCTCGATCCAGCTTAAAATCAACAACTTGTGAAAAGACAAGGTTCAGGCTACGTTAGAGGTGAATCATCCTCGCCTATTGGAACTCGAAAGGAGTGCCTGTGACTAAAAGCATCCGTAACACAGCACGTATGGTTCTTGGTGTGATTTTTGGAATTATTGGGGTTGTGGGCTTTATCTTACCCCTAGTGCCAGGAACGCCTTTTTTGCTGATGGCGGCAGCTTGTTTTAATTCTATGGAACCCGAGGAGACCACCAGGGCCCAAGGGAATGAATCGCCACCTGTGGCATGAAGTACTTTTTCCTCACTCAGGGGTGGCACATTGGCCGCGTGTGGGAACCCCAAGGCCTCTGGAATGAGCAAGCGTGGCGCCGCTCGCCGGTGATCACCCGCACCTGCCTCTACATCCTAGAGGGGGAAGAAAAGCTCTGGCTTTACCAAGTGGAGGATATGGTTCTTATGGTGGAAGTCAAGCCAAGCCATCCTGATCCTGCCTCCACGATTGGCCAAGTGGTGCTAAAGCGCCTGATGAGTGCAGAGGATGTGCTAACGTACCTGTGTACCACCCCGGCCATTTCTAAAATTCAAGTGGAGCGAACCTCCCCCTCCGGCGATCGCCCCTAGGGAGTGTTAGGCCCTTGGTACAACTGAGTAAAGAACCTAATCAAAGCGGCCGCCCGTGTCGCCATTTGGGGTAAACTAGTTCGATGTTGTTGCCAACCGATGGAAACGTATTGGGCAACTAAACCCTAGACTTTTGTGATGGATTAATTTTAAGGTGTCCTTTGGTTGCAAATTCCGCTACCTGCCTTGATGGCAAGTCCTTAGCCCAGTCTATTGAGCGCCAGTTGGCTGACCATGTGCGGACGTTTCAAGCCCAGTGGGGGCGATCGCCGGGATTAGCGGTGTTGCGAGTTGGCGATGATCCCGCCAGTGCGGTGTATGTCCGTGCCAAGGAACAGGCCTGTGGCCGCGTCGGGATTCAATCCTTTGGTGCCCACCTGCCGGCCACTATCACAGAAGCAGCTCTCTTGGCCAAAATCACTGAGCTCAATCAAGACGAACGAGTGGATGGCATTCTCCTACAATTGCCCCTGCCACCCCACCTTGATCCTCGTCCCCTGCTATACGCCATTCATCCCGATAAAGATGTGGATGGCCTGCATCCAGAAAATCTGGGCCGGCTAGTGCGCGATGAACCGGGACTACGCAGTTGTACGCCCGCTGGGGTGATGCAGCTTTTGGCCGCCTATGGCATTGATGTCGTAGGTCGCTCAGCAGTGGTTGTGGGTCGCAGTATTTTGGTCGGTAAACCCCTGGCGCTGATGTTGCTCAGCGCCAATGCAACGGTGACGATCGCCCACTCGCGTACTCGTGAACTCACCAGTATCACCCGTCGTGCCGAGATTTTAGTCACAGCGATGGGGCAGCCGCGGCGCATTACGGCCGATATGATCCGGCCAGGGGCAGTGGTCATTGATGTGGGCATTAATCGCATTCAACGCCCCGATGGCAAATCAAGTCTCTGGGGCGATGTGGACTACGAGGCGGCCTGTGCGGTGGCCAGTTATATTACCCCTGTTCCGGGGGGGGGTCGGTCCGATGACCGTTGCCATGTTGTTGCACAATACTGTATGGAGCTACTGTCGCCGTCACGACTGGCACAAGCCCCTACTTTCCTTGACCTCTATGTCGCCCGCACGCTGAGGAGCTGTTCATGATTTCCGCTGATCCCCCCCACGTCCATCCCGCCGGCACATTTGATCTCAAGGCCTACCTCAAAGAACGCCAAGCCCTTGTGGAAGCTGCCCTTGAAGCCGCGATTCCGGTGGCCTATCCGGAGAAAATTTACGATGCAATGCGCTATTCACTGATGGCGGGGGGCAAGCGGCTGCGCCCGATTCTCTGTTTGGCCACCTGTGAACTGATGGGGGGCACCGTCGAAATGGCCATGCCGACTGCCTGCGCGTTGGAGATGATCCATACGATGTCGCTGATCCACGATGATCTGCCGGCCATGGACAATGACGACTACCGTCGCGGCAAGCCCACCAATCACAAGGTCTATGGCGAGGATATTGCCATTCTGGCGGGGGATGGCTTATTGGCCTATGCCTTTGAGTATGTGGTGGAACAAACCAAAAATGTGCCAGCGGAGTATCTGCTGAAAATTGTGGCGCGGTTGGGGCATGCGGTGGCCGCAACGGGATTGGTCGGTGGTCAAGTGGTGGATTTAGAGTGTGAAGGACAGCCCGACATTGGTCTGGAAACGCTGCATTTTATCCACTCCCACAAAACGGGGGCACTCCTGGAGGCCTCTGTGGTTTCTGGGGCATTGCTGAGGGGGGCGAGTGAATCTGACGTGGCACGCCTGTCCCGCTATGCGGCAAATATTGGCTTGGCATTCCAGATTGTGGATGATATTTTGGATATCACTTCGACCCGCGATGTCCTCGGTAAAACCGTTGGTAAAGATGTGGCTGCCCAAAAAATGACCTACCCGCGCCTGTGGGGCCTGGAAAAATCCCGCCAAGAGGCTGAGCGCCTGGTGGCGGAGGCGAAGGCAGAGTTGGCTGTCTATGGAGCAGCCGCTATTCCTTTGCAGGCGATCGCCGACTACATTGCCAGCCGTAGTCATTAACGATCCCAACGATCCCGAAGTGGGTTAGGATCGGCGCAGAGTTTGTCCTTGTCCGCAACCATGATGGACGGTCTTCGTGAGCTACTGGCTAACCGTGTCCTCTGGGTCGCTTTTGCCGCAAGCGCGATCGCCCAAATGCTCAAGTTACTGATTGACATTGCCAAACACCGCAAGCTCAACTTCCGCGTTTTGGTGGAAACCGGTGGGATGCCCAGTTCCCACTCCGCCCTGGTCACTGCTTTGGCGACTGGCGTAGGGCTTCAACGCGGCTGGGATAGCATTGAGTTTGCAATTGCCATTGTCTTTGCCTGTATTGTCATGTATGATGCCGCTGGGGTACGCCAAGCAGCAGGTAAACAGGCCCGCATTCTCAATCAAATTGTTGATGAATTTTTCCAGGAGGGGCACGAATTGGCAGAGGCCCGCCTCAAGGAGTTGTTGGGGCACACCCCCATTCAAGTCATTGTCGGTTCCGCCCTCGGGGTGGCGATCGCTTGGCTAGGGGTCTAGGGTTTTGCCTTTATTACTCTGTCTGGCGACCATAGCGATCCTCAAAGCGGACAATATCATCCTCCCCCAGGTATGACCCCGACTGCACCTCAATCATCTCAAGGGGAATTTTCCCCGGATTGGCCAAACGGTGCACTGCTCCTACGGGAATATAGGTGGACTCATTTTCCGTAAGCAAAAATGTCTTGCCATTACAGGTGACCTCTGCGGTGCCACTGACCACAATCCAATGCTCGGCACGATGATGGTGCTGTTGGAGTGAAAGGCTGGCTCCTGGCTTCACCGTAATCCGCTTTACCTGAAAGCGATGACCGGCATCAATGGCATCGTAGTAACCCCAAGGGCGATAGATCACCCGATGATTATAGGCCTCGCGGCGGTTGCGGGCTTGGAGTTGCTCCACCACCTCTTTCACCTGTTGTGCCGCGTTGCGATGGGCAATCAGAATGGCATCGGCCGTTTCCACCACCATGAGGTTGTCCACGCCCGCCAAGGCAACCAGGCGGTGCTGACTCTGGACAAAGCAGTCTTTGCTGTTATAAACGAGGACATCGCCGCGGCAACTGTTCCCCCATGCATCCTTGGGCATGATCTCCCAGAGACTCGACCAAGATCCCACATCGCTCCAGCCACAGTCTAGGGGCACGACAGCTGCTTTTTGGGTCTTCTCCATGAGGCCATAATCCACAGAAAGATTGGGGCACTGGTCAAAGGGTTCCTTCGCCAAGCGGATAAAGTCTAAATCCTCCCGTCCCTGCCGGAGGGCCAAGCGGCAATAGTCTAAAATCTGTGGCTGTTGCTGTGCCAGTTCCGCCAAAAAACTCTGGGCCCGGAAGAGAAACATGCCGCTATTCCAAAGATAATTCCCCTCAGCAAGGTAGGCCTCTGCTGTTGCTAAATCGGGTTTCTCCACAAACTCGGCCACGCGATAGGTGTCAGGATCACTGAGGGACTCGCCGCGCCGGATGTAGCCATAGCCTGTATGGGGAGAAGTGGGCGCAATCCCAAAGGTTACCAACCAGTCCTGAGCGGCGGCTGAAAATCCCCGTTGCAGTCCCCACTGAAAATGGGCAACATCCTGAATGAAGTGATCTGCCGGCAGCACCAAGAGAAGAGCATCGCTGGCAAGGACTTCCGTGACGTAGAGGGCAGCAACGGTAATGGCAGGGGCAGTATTGCGCCCTATGGGTTCAAGTAAAATACGTGTCGGCGTTACCCCCAGCTCCTGAAATTGCTCCGCCACAAGAAAGCGATGGGCTTCATTGGCAACAACAACGGGGGGCTGAAGTTGGGGTAAGCCCTGCAACCGTTGCCACGTTTGCTGTAGCAGACTCTTCCCTTCGGGAGTTAGGCGCATAAACTGCTTGGGATGAGCTTGTCGCGATAATGGCCAGAGGCGACTTCCTACGCCCCCCGATAGAATGACAGGAATACAGTCCATGCCAAGACTTCCCAGTGGTATTGTGACCCCTAAGCGTAGTTTAACCACAGGCAGCCTACTGTTGAGCCACGGCCATTCCCTGATCCCCTAAAATAGGGAACGATTTCTGTGGAGTGTCCTATGGCAATCAAGAAAGGAGATTTGGTGAAGGTCGTGGCCGAAAAGTTGGCCAATAGTCTTGAGGCTCTAGCCAGTGATCACCGCTACCCCCCCTATCTCTTTGAGGGACGGGGCGAGGTGGTGGAAATTCGCGGTGACTATGCTCAGATTAAATTTCCAGTGCCCACTCCCACGGTTTGGCTGCGCCTCGATCAACTCGAGGTTGCCAAATAACTCCCATCAGTGTCGCTTGCTCTTCTGGTCTTCTGTAGGTGAGTGCAGAGGACCAGTGTTAGCAATTTTCAGCTTGTCTGGATATGATGGAGGCAATGCTGTTGCTTAACATTTGGTAATGCTGGTTCAACCTTCGCAACCTCAACGCTGGTTTCAGTGGCTCAAGGAGACACTCCTTTTTGGCCAAGAGCCCAGTGGCGAACTCTTAGCCATTTTGCTGGTGTATTTTGTCCAAGGGGTTTTGGGCTTAGCACGGCTGGCCATTAGCTTTTTCTTTAAGGATGAGTTGGGGCTGTCTCCGGCGGAAGTGGCGGCATTGATGGGTGTGGCTGCGCTGCCCTGGGTGATTAAGCCAGTCTTTGGTCTGGTTTCTGATAGCCTGCCGCTTTTGGGATTTCGCCGCCGCTCCTATCTTGTCCTGGCGGGCTTGCTGGGCTGTGGGGCGTGGTTGAGCCTGGGGACGTGGGTGGCTACCCCTTGGCAGGCAACGGCAGCGATTCTAGCAGCATCGATGGCGATCGCCCTCAGTGATGTGATTGTCGATTCACTGGTGGTTGAACGGGCACGCCAGGAATCCGCTACAGAAATGGGAACTCTCCAATCCCTAAGCTGGGCCGCTACTGCTGTGGGGGGCATCCTTACTGCTTACTTTAGTGGCCAACTGTTGCAGTGGTTTAGTCCGCGTACAGTCTTTCAAATGACGGCGGTGTTTCCCCTCTTGGTGTCGGCGGTGGCGGGGGCGATCGCCGAAGCACGGGTCACGGCTCGGCCTCAACTAAGTCAAACTTGGGAGCATATCAACCGTGTGCGCCAAGCCATGATGCAAAAACGGATTTGGTTGCCGGTGGCCTTCCTCTTCCTCTGGCAAGCAACCCCCGGCTCGGAATCCGCTTTCTTTTTCTTTACAACGAATGAATTGGGCTTTGAGGCGGAGTTTTTGGGGCGGGTGCGCCTTGTCACTAGCATCGCCTCCCTCTTGGGGGTATGGATTTTCCAGCGGTATTTGAAAACGCTGCCCCTGCGTACCATATTTTTCTGGAGCACGATTCTTTCAGCTTTTTTAGGACTCTCTAGCTTAATTTTGGTTACCCACCTCAATCGCCAATGGGGCATTAGTGACCAGTGGTTTAGCTTGGGGGATAGCTTGATTTTGGCTGTCATGGGGCAAATTGCCTTTATGCCCGTACTGGTGCTGGCGGCCCGGTTGTGTCCGCCGGGGATTGAGGCCACCCTCTTTGCGCTGCTGATGTCCATTAGCAACCTTGCCAATCTGGTCTCCCATGAGTTGGGGGCGCTGCTGACCCACTGGCTGGGGATTACCGAGCACAACTTTGATCGCCTGTGGTTGCTCGTGCTCATTACTAACCTGAGTACGCTATTGCCACTACCGCTGTTGAACTGGTTGCCGCAGCAGCTGCCCGCACCCGCCTCTCAATCCGCTGTTGCTGTTGAGTTGGAGCCAAGTGTTTCATGACAGGAGTTTTAGAGCGCCCCTATACAATGGCGGATTGGCGGGGGGGAACCCAATCCCTGACCCAGGAGTATGACTATTGGATTGAGGATGTCGAAGGCACGGTGCCCACAGATTTGGTGGGGACGCTCTATCGCAATGGTCCGGGTCTATTGGAGCGCGGCGGCGTGCCCTTAGCCCATCCCTTCGATGGCGACGGCATGATCTGTGCCTTTCGCTTTGAGAAGGGACGGGTACATTTTCGCAATCGCTACGTGCGCACTGCCGGATTTGTGGCGGAGGAAAAAGCCAATCGCCTGCTCTATCGCGGTGTCTTTGGCACCCAAAAGCCGGGCGGCTGGTTCGCCAATTTCCTCGATACCCGTGTCAAAAACATTGCCAATACCCATGTGATCTACTGGGCTGGGAAATTACTGGCGCTGTGGGAAGCGGGTTTGCCCTACCGCCTTGACCCCCTGACCCTAGAAACGCTTGGACTTGACAATCTAGGGGGTCTCCTCAAGGAGAGTGATGCCTTTGCAGCGCATCCCCGCTTTGATCCCCAGACGCAGCGGTTGGTGAACTTTAGTGTCAAGCCCGGCCTGAGTACCCGCCTTAGGCTCTATGAGTTTGATGCCACTGGTCAGTGTGTCTCGCAGCCGGTATTTCAAATTCCAGGGTTTGCCTTTATCCACGACTTTGCCCTCACCCCCAATTACGCCATTGTTTTTCAAAACCCAGTGCAATTCAATCCCTTGCCCTATCTGCTGGGACTGCGGGGCGCTGCCCAGTGCCTTCAATTCAACGCTCAGAAACCGACACGGGTTTGGCTGCTGCCCCGTCGGGGTGGCCCCCCCCAACTGTTGACGATGCCCCCCTGTTTTGTCTTTCACCATGCCAATGCCTACGAAGCAGGGGATGAAATTCACGTGGAGTCGATTGCCTACAGCCACTTTCCCGCTTTGGAGCCGGGCATGGATTTTCGCGAGGTGAATTTTGCGGCTCTGCCTGCAAGTTTGCTGTGGCGGATCCAGTTGAACCCGAAGACAAAAGCTGTGGACTGGCAGGTGGTGAGCGATCGCCCCTGCGAATTTCCTGTGGTGCATCCGGCTAAGGTGGGGCAACCCTATCGCTACACCTATTTGGCGGCGGGGCATGATCCAAAAACCAATGCACCCCTACAGGCACTGTGGCGGTGCGATCGCGCCCACGGCGAAGAACAGTTTTGGTCAGCCGCGCCGCGCGGTTTTCTCAGTGAGCCGATCTTTGTTCCCCGCGGTCTGCAAAAGGGGGACTTTCTCTGGCAGGGGGCCCAAGGAGAAGAGGATGGCTGGGTGCTCCAGGTGCTCTATGATGCCAGTTGCCACAAATCGCAGTTACTCATCTTTGATGCCGCGGCCATTAGCGCCGGCCCTGTGGCACGGTTGCGCCTGAAACACCACATTCCCTACGGTCTCCACGGTTCATTTACCACGGCGGTCTAGGCAATGGGAATTGAAATTGAGCGCAAGTTCCTCGTCACAGGTGAGCAATGGCGGTCCCTGGCCACCAGTGTGGCCGAATTTGCCCAAGGCTACCTCTCAACGGTTCCTGAGCGCACTGTGCGCGTGCGTCTTGCGGGTGAGGAGGCATGGATCACGATCAAGGGTAAAGCCAGTGGTGGCCAACGCCGTGAGTATGAGTATCCTATCCCCGTTGCTGATGCTAGGGAACTCCTTGAGGAATTGTGCCTGCAACCAATCATTCAGAAAAACCGCTATCGCATCCCGGTGGGTGACCTCTGTTGGGAAATTGATGAATTTGCTGGCGCCTGCGCGGGTCTCATTTTGGCAGAAATTGAATTGCCCCGGGCTGACTATCCCCTGACTTTACCCCCCTGGGTTGGCCTTGAGGTGACCGATGATCCTCGCTATACCAATGCCTACTTAGCGGAGCATCCCTATCAGGAGTGGTCAACCTGAATTCCTAAGTTCGATAGGATACAAAAATATCGCCACGGCTTCACTATGCTTGCTCGGATTCGCCAGATTACCCACACCCTCACGCCCCGTCTCATTGAAATTCGTCGCCATCTGCACCGCTACCCCGAATTGAGTGGCCAAGAACATCAAACCGCTGCCTATGTGGCGGGGGTGCTTTCCTCCGCAGGCTTAACTGTACAGCAGGATGTGGGCAAAGTGGGGGTGATTGCTGAACTGGAGGGGAATCCTAAAGAACAGCGGCTGTTGGCCATTCGTACCGATATGGATGCCCTGCCGATTCAGGAGCGCACCGGCCTGGAGTTTAGCTCGAAACATACGGGGGTGATGCACGCCTGCGGCCACGATGTCCACACGACAGTGGGTCTTGGCACGGCAATGGTCTTAGCCGCCCTCAAGGAGGAATTCCCTGGCCGCGTGCGGTTTATTTTTCAGCCTGCGGAAGAAATTGCCCAAGGGGCGAGTTGGATGATTGCTGATGGCGCCATGAAGGAGGTGAGTGCCATTTTGTCGCTCCATGTTTTCCCAAGTATTCCAGCAGGGGACGTGGCGGTGCGCTATGGTGCTTTGACAGCCGCTGCCGATGACATTGAGTTAACGATTTTGGGAGAATCGGGGCATGGGGCGCGCCCCCATGAAGCGGTGGATGCCATTTGGATTGCTGCTCAAGTCATCAGTGCTCTGCAACAGGCCATTAGTCGTACCCAAAATCCGTTGCGCCCTGTGGTGCTTACTTTTGGCAAAATTCAAGGGGGACGGGCGGCCAATGTCATTGCTGATCAGGTCACCCTTCAGGGAACCGTGCGATCGCTCCATCCGGAAACCCGTGCCACCCTTCCCAATTGGATTGAGCAAATTGTGGCCAATGTCTGCCACGCCTACGGTGCCCGCTACCAGCTCCACTATCGGCGGGGGGTACCGGGAGTGGAAAATACCCCCTATCTATCGCAATTGCTGGCGGAGGCGGCCACTGAGGTGGTCGGTGCCCCCCATGTGCATATCTTGCCAGAACCGTCCCTTGGGGCAGAGGATTTTGCCCTTTACCTAGAGCACGCCCCCGGTGCGATGTTTCGCCTTGGTGTCGGGTTTCGCGATCGCCCCAACTATCCGCTGCATCACCCTGAATTTGCGGTGGATGAACAGGCCATTCCTGTGGGGGTCATGACCCTTGCCCATGCGGCCTGTCGCTATTGGCAGATTCCCTACTAATGACCTACTAATGACTTGCTAATGACGATTGGCGTGGTAGAGCATCCCGAGGGCGATCGCGCTCACAATCCCCTTCGGTAACCAACTGGCCACAATGGGCGACACTGCCCCCCCCTCGCCAAAGGCAGTGAAAATAAAAGCGGCAACATAGTAGCCAAAAATAATCACCACACTCAGCCCAAAGGCTCGTCCCTGTCCTTGGCGGGGAGAACTGATCCCCAAAACAGCGCCAATGACAGCAAAACTTAGACACAAAAAGGGGAGGGAGAGCTTTTCCTGCAACTGCACCCGCCACTGCCGCAAGCGTTTGGTATCGCCACTTTCCGCCAAAATTTGCAAGTACCGATAGATTTCGCGGCTGGTCATAAACTCTGGGACCCGCGTTTCCATGGCTAAATCAAGGGGGGTGCGCGGGTAAGGAAACCGGCGCTCTACAAACGTTTCTGCCACGGCGTAATTGCGATCGCCCTGCAGGCGATGGTAGGTTCCCTGACGAAACAGCCACGCTGAACCCTGCCACTGAGCTTTCTGGGCCGTGATAATTTCCCGCAACTGCCCCTGCTCAAAGTTTAGAACCGTCACTCCACCCATCACCCGACCATCAAAGCGGTGGGCAAAAAAGAGTTGCTGAAGTTGACCCGCAGCAAAACGGCGGTAGAAGATATTGCGGGTCTGGAAACTGGGTTGGGGTTGTTGAATTGCAAGTTGCAGGGTCTGGATGGCGCGGTAGGCTAGGGGGGGAGCCACCAGTTCATTGAGGGCAAAGGTGAAGAGCAAGGCACAGAACCCCGCCAAGAGCGCCGGTCGCACCAGACGCACTGGACTCACCCCACAGCTTTTACAGGCAATCAGTTCGCTGCGGCGGGAGAGTTGACTATAGGAAAGGAGCGAACCAAAGAGCATTGCCATGGGAATACCCAGCACCGCAAAGGTGGGTAAGCGCAGAAAAAAAACTTCCATGGCACTGAGAATGCTCAAGTTGTGCTCTACCATATTGCGAATCAGGTAGAACACCGTACCAATAACGGCAGCGATCGCCGTAAAAATGCCAAAACCAAAGACAAAAGGGCGAATCATCTCCCGCAGGATATAGCGATCCAACAGGGAGAGTCGCGGCAGCTGCCAAGGCAGCTTCTGAAGGGGTCGGGCGATCGCCAACATCATCTATAGCCCCAGGCGAGGTTTTGCCAACTTCCAATAGCGAAAGAATCGCTTCAAATCCGCATTGGCTGGCAACGCCACAAAGGGTTCTGGCTCCAGAATTTCCACCGGATAGGCCAATTGCCCACAAATGGCGCGAAAGCGAGGGCTAGGACTTGCCATCGTCACCAGGCGATCGCCCCCGTGCACCTCCACAAAGGCATTGACCAAGGGCGCCACCTCGCCACGGTACATTTGCACGGGTAGATCCAGCAGGCATTCATAGAGAAACACCAGCCGCTTCAGACGAATTTGCCATTCCTTGAGCAGGGCCACATCCCAGACAAAAATTGCCGGTGCCCCCGGGTAGCGGCTGAAGATTGGGGCGTGAGGGTCGAGGCAATCCCCATGTACCCAGAGAATTGGCTGCCCCATTAGCGTTGCATGACCTCTTTTTTTAACTGTTTGCTGTCCCGCTGCGCTGCGGCTGCCAAGTCGGCATCCAAGAGGGTTTGACCGGTGGCTGCCAAATAGACATCATCTAGACTGGGGTGTGACTGCGCCAAGCTAAACAGGGGCAGTCCTGCTTCCTCTAGCGCCGTTCTAATGGCTGTGATCGCCACAGTGACATCTGTGACTACCAGATTTAAGGAGTTGCCTTGGTTGGCGTTAATCAGGACGGATTTGACGCAGTCCAATTGACTGAGAAGGCCCTGTGCCATTTGCGCCTCTTGACGCGGTGTGAATTCCCGCACCCGCAACGTGACGCGATCGCCCCCGATATTGGCCTTGAGTTCCTCAGGAGACCCACTGGCAATCACCCGTCCCTGATCGAGAATCACCAAGCGATCGCTGAGGAGATCCACCTCCTCCAGGTAGTGGCTGGTCAAGATAATCGTCAGTCCTTGGGCCTTGAGATCCCGCAGCACATCCCAAATCACCTGGCGACTTTCAATGTCGAGACCTACGGTGGGTTCATCCAAGACAAGTACTTGGGGTTGGTGTAGAAGTCCCGCCGCAAGATCAAAGCGTTTGCGAATGCCACCGGAGTAGGTACCACACTGGCGATCGCGCCATTGCCGTAGATCTAAGCGTGCCAGCACCGCCTCAATGCGCTCCGGAATCAGGGCCCGGGGAATGTGGTACAGCGCCGCCTGCAATTCTAGAAATTCCTGACCCGTAAGAATTTTATCGAGAGCCACCTCTTGGGCCACATAGCCTAATTTCTGGCGCACCAAATGGGGTTGGTGGAGCACCGAGAAGCCGCAGACTTCCAGGCGCCCCGCATCCGGTCGCGAGAGGGTACACAGACAGCGCAGTGTTGTCGTTTTCCCTGAGCCATTCGGCCCCAGCACCCCAAAAATTTCCCCTTCATGGGCTGTAAAGGAGACATCGGCCACCCCTGTAATGGCCCCGTAGGACTTCTTGAGATGTTCGACCTTTACCGTGGCTGTCATGGTCATTAACTCTGTGTGCGATTCCTTTAACATTTTGACAGATATTTCTCCTTGCTTTGGGGTGCGTGCTACAACAGCAACTAGAGCCTATTGGGTAGGGGTCCCATGGCCACTGCTGAAACTGCACCCATTGCCGAAGTCATGCACCTCACGGGCGATCGCCTGCGATTGCGGATTCAAGAACTGAAAACCGATGTTGGCTTTCGCGATTCCTTGAGTGCCTACCTGGAAACCCTCCGAGGTATCCAGTCTGTTCACGTTAACCCCCTTGCCGCCTCGATCACCATTGAGTATCGCCGTGAGCAAATCACTCCCCTGCAACTGCTCGCGGCCATTCAATTTTGGGGGGATGTCCAGATCATCGGCCAAGGCAATAGGGGCTTGCAAAACCTCACCCGCGCCTTTGATCTCGAACCCGAAGAAGTTGGCAACAAACTCACCTCCATGGGCGGATTTCTCATCGGGGGCTACGTGGGCGATATGCTCGGCGGCATGGTGGGGGGAACGGCGGCGGGTCTGTTTATGGGGCCTGCGGGTGTAGTCATGGGGGTGCAAGTGGGCACCTTTGTGGGTGGCGTCATTGGTGCGCGACTGGGGATGGAAGCCAGTGAGCAGATAACCCAACTGCAATTTACTGCCCTTGAGGAAACGCCCGAACGGGTCGCAAAAGCGCTGGAGATTCACAGTGGTGACAAAATTGGCGGTGCAGCCGGTGAAATTGCTGGCGGCTTGGCGGGACAAGTGGTCTTAGGACCTGTGGGTGAAACCCTCGGGCGCGTGGTGGGGAATATGGTGGGTTCGCAACTCGGGGAAGATCTGGGGCGACAGTTAGCCGAGCCATCCCCTGAGGAACCTCCTCCCCCGTCTCTGCATCTTTTCCTGGAGTGGTGGGTGAAAACCAGTCAAACCTTTATGAAGGAAACGCTATTGGGCACCCTCGGTGGAATTGTGGCCCGGGCAATGCTGGGTCCTCAAGCCGAAGCTGAGGGCATCCGAGCCGGTACCCGGCTTAGTCGTCATCTCGATATGCAACAGTCCAACACCGCAGCCCCAGAGAAAAAAGTATAATCCTAAAGTAATGGCCTATGGAGATGTCCAGCGCGACAGGAGCGAACTAATGCTCGATACAATCCTACTCCTCATTATCGTCGTGATGGGAATTGCCGTTGGCTTCAACAGCATTGACCTACTCCCAGAAACGGTTCTTGCTCAAGTGGCCAATGTGCGGGGGTTGCAGTGGGTCATGGCTGGCTTTGGCGCCATTGTTGGTATTGCCCTTGGCCTCTTGCTGCAGTCGCTTTACCATCGTCTTGAGCGCAGTATCCGCCAATTGCCTCCAGAAACGCTCCTGTCGCGGGCAGTGGGGCTTGTCGTGGGGCTGCTCCTTGCCAATTTGATGCTGGCACCGATTTTTCTGTTGCCCATTCCCAAGGACTTTTCCTTTATTAAGCCTCTGATTGCGGTTCTCACCAGCATTCTCTTTGCCTATTCGGGAACCACCTTGGCCGATAGCCACGGCCCCGCCCTGCTGCGGTTAATTAATCCCAATGCGGTTGCCAGTAGCCTCTTGGCAGAGGGAATGCTCAAACCTGCCCGGGCTAAGGTGCTGGATACCAGTTGCATTATTGATGGCCGCATTGAGGCGCTGTTGAATTTAGGGGTACTGGAAGGGCAAATCATTGTGCCCCAGTTTGTGCTTCAGGAGTTGCAACGGATTGCCGATGCGGGCAATGAGCAAAAACGGATTCGCGGTCGGCGGGGTCTAGATGTGTTGAACCGCCTACAGGCCAGTTTGGGCGATCGCATTGTCATTCACTCCGCAGACTATCCAGAATTAACGACAGTGGACGCCAAGCTGGTGCGTCTGTGTCAAGAGATCAACGGCACCTTGGTCACCAATGACTTGAATCTCAACAAAGTGGCCCGCTTCCAGAAGGTGGATGTCTTTAACGTCAACGAAGTCGCCCAAGCCCTGCGTCCGATTTATCTCCCTGGGGATACCCTGGAGTTGAAAATCCTCAAGGAAGGAAAAGAGCCTGCCCAAGGGGTGGGATACCTTGAGGATGGCACCATGGTCGTGGTGGAGGAAGGGGTGGATCACATTGGCGATCAATTGTCTGTGGTGGTCACCGGTGCTCTGCAAACGGCAGCAGGACGGATGATTTTTGCCCGTCTGCAAATGCCAACAGTGGCCTAAAATTAACCCTTTGTAGCCTTGAAGGGGCTTTCACATGGCCCACGAGTCACCCAAGCAGGCTTCGCCTCCCCAGCTGGTTTCGCCTTGGGTATGGGGGTTTTTTGTGTTCAGCCTGTTATTTTTGCTGGGGGTCTTGCTGGCAACAGTGTGGCGACCGACCCTTTTTCCTATTGACTTGGTCAATCCCGATCAGTTGCGGCCGCTGCCCGATCTCTTGCAGATGCCTACGGATGAGATGGGTTTGTGGTGGCCGGTTGTCCTTGCCACAATGGTGGCGATCGCCCTCAACTTCATCCCCAGCAAGAATGTTACCCGGCTCATCGTTCGCCTCATCGTCATTCTCTTTGGCTGCCGCTATCTTCTGTGGCGCGGCTGGGTGACGCTCAATGATGCCCACTGGTTGAGCTTTGCTGCCAGTGTTGCCTTCTATGGTCTGGAGCTGCTCTACTTTTTCACTTATCTACTCTACTTTTACCAAACAGCATGGCTGACCAGCGAGTGGCGATCGCGCCAAGCCAATCACTACCAGCAGGCAGTTCTCAGTGGCGAATATTGCCCCAGTGTCGATGTTTTCATTCCCACCTACAATGAACCGCCCCATATTTTGCGACGCACTATTGTTGCCTGTCAGGCCATGAATTACACAAATAAAGCCATCTATGTCCTTGACGATGGTCGGCGATCGGACATTGCCGCTCTGTGCAAACAACTGAGGGTCTGCTATCTCACCCGCCCTACCAACGAGCACCGCAAAGCAGGAAACCTCAACCATGCCCTGAAACGCACCACCGGTGAACTCATTGCCGTTTTTGATGCCGACTTTATTCCTTTTCAGAATTTTTTAACTCGCACTGTGGGCTTTTTCCAAGATGATCAGGTGGCTATGGTGCAAACTCCCCAGCATTTTTTTAACCCCGACTATCACGCCCAAAACCTTGGCATTGAATTTATGATGCCCGGCGACATGGAATATTTTTTCGGGTTTATTCAGCCGGGACGCGATCTTGGCAATGCGATCATCTGTTGTGGTACCTCCTATGTGGTGCGTCGCCGTGACCTAAAGGCAGTGGGGGGCTATTACACCCGCTGTGTGGTTGAGGATTTCCAAACAGGGACAAAGATGCAAATTGCCGGCTACCGCCTAATTTATCTCAACGAGATCCTCAGCATGGGGGAATCTCCCCGCAACTTTCAAGACTATTTGGAGCAACGACTGCGGTGGCTACAGGGGAATATGCAAATCTATTTCTGTGGGGATGATCTCCCCATCTGGTCAAAACTCTCTTGGTTTCAGCGCAGTTGTCATGTGTCCTTGCTATTGCACAATATCACTCCCTTTACCCGTGTTTGCTTTCTCATTGGTCCATTTTTAAGCCTAATGACGGGTATTTCCCTGACGGTTGCTACATTGAGTGAGTATCTTTTCTATGCCCTGCCCTACACCTTACTGAATATTGCCACCTTTAGCTGGGCCACAGAAGGGCGGTATTTCTCAATCTGGGGTGAGGTTTATGAAGTTGCCTTTGCCTTTCCCGGCATGGTGCAACTGATTAAAATCCTGCGCAATCCCTTTGGCAAAATTGGCAGCATCGTCACCAATAAAGGAACTCTCTCTAATCGCAAGCGGTTGAATTTACGCTTCACATGGCCGCTGGCAGCCTTTGTGATTGCTGTGGGGCTGGGTATCTTTATCCGCTATGGGGGCTACTGGCTCCATATTTGGCCGCCTATGGAGTATGAGCGCTCAGGGTTGGAGGTGATGTTGGCTTGGACGCTGTATAACGCCTTTATTGCCTTGATTGCCGTCTTGTCCTCCATCGATCAACCCAGCCGTCGCCAGAGCGATCGCTTCCCCGTTTGCACTGTGTGTCGCTTTCAACTGGGGAATCAAACCTACTGGGGCTATACCCGGGATCTTTCGGAGACAGGGGCGGCTCTATTACTGACCGCTGGCCGGTTTGTGGAAGACCAAGGCAATCAGGTGGGGACGCTCACTTTTTTAGAGCAGGACTTTAGCGTGACCGCAGCTGTTGTTCGCAGCCGTGCAGAAGACGAGAAATGCTGTATTTACCTGCGGTTTCTTGAGGTCAGTGATGAGGCACACCGGGGCCTAGTACAACTGCTCTATGGTGGCCTCACATGGTGGCACAAACCGAAAGCCCCCAGTGGCCTAGATGCCTTTTGGCCAATGTTGATTCGTCTATTCGACTTTCGATCGCTCTTTAGCCTTTATAGCAATAACTAGGAATAACTAACCAATAACTAACCATCGGCTCACGGCTCAAAAATGGGCCCTAGGGGACAACGACAGTTGGGCAACAGGGGAGATGTCAATGTATTCTTTTGAATAACGCCGGTTCCCATCCAGGCACGACTGGGACCCATGCCTAAAGTTGGCTGTCAAAATTTCTACAGATAGGGGATTTGCCAGTGGGGGCACAGCTCATCCCTGACTCCCCACTAATCATTACTAAATCATTTCGTACTAATCATTTCGTAGCGATTGCCGTTCTTGGGTAATAGCTCTGGAGCGCCACTGATCTAGAGATTCTTAAGAAAACTAGCAAGGCCTACCCTGTGTCATTTCCAGTCCTTGAGAACTACCATACTGCCTGTGCAGCCCTTTTTGCAGGGTGGTAAAAGCTGCTTTATAACCAAGCTACCAAGAGTGTGGCCACGCCCAAGCCCGTGAGGGCAATCCAAATGAAAGCATTTGGTAAAGGAGTAGCGGGGGGCGGTGGTTCTTGGGGTTTTGGGGTGGGAGCCGCTGGCCTTTTCGAGGAGCGGCGATTGGGGGAGGTGTAGCTGCGATCGCCCAGGTGGGATAGGTCAGGAATTTCGCTATACCATTCTGGACGGCGTTTCAGTTGGGGAGCCTCCAAAATCGCTAGCAAGCGACGACTTTCCTGCCGCGTGTGAGGATCGGGATGCCGTTGGAGTTGACGGCAGAGACTCACCGCTGCCCCTTGATCGCCAGCAGCGCTATAAGCTGTGACTAACCAGAGACTAATTTCTCCTGATTGCACCGCATTTCCCTCAGCCAGCGCCGCCGCCTGTCCCAAGAGGGCAATGGACTGTTGATAGTTGCCCCGCTCAAAAGCCTCTTGTCCCTGTTGAAAGAGGACAGCTACCGCATCCGTCATTGCTTAAACTTAAAAGAGAAAATAACGTTGGGCAAGGGGTAAGACACTGGCCGGTTCACAGGTGAGCAATTCACCATCCGCCCGCACCTCATAGGTTTCGGGATCTACCTCAATGTGGGGTAAGTAGTCATTGAGCTTGAGATCTGCTTTGCGCAGTTGGCGGATGTGGCGCACCGGCAGCACTGTTTTTTGCAACCCCAACTGTTCTGGGAGGTTGTTGGCAATGCCTGCTTGAGACATAAAGGTTACTGAGGTGGCGGTTTGGCAGCCCCCATAGCTGGCAAACATGGGTTGCATGTGCACTGGTTGGGGCGTGGGAATACTGGCATTGGCATCCCCCATTTGAGCGTAGGCAATCATTCCCCCCTTGATTACCAGCTCCGGCTTGACTCCAAAGAAAGCGGGCTTCCAGAGGCACAGATCAGCAATTTTGCCCACCTCTACTGATCCCACATACTCAGCAATGCCGTGGGTAATGGCAGGATTAATCGTGTACTTGGCTACATAGCGGCGGGCGCGAAAGTTGTCATGATCGACGCCCGGCTGTTGGGGATCCCTGAGATGTCCCCGCTGCAGCTTCATTTTGTGAGCAGTTTGCCATGTGCGAATAATACTCTCCCCCACCCGTCCCATTGCTTGGGAGTCCGAAGAGATAATACTAAAGGCCCCGAGGTCATGGAGAACATCTTCAGCAGCAATGGTTTCTCTGCGAATCCGCGACTCGGCAAAGGCCACATCTTCAGGAATATTGGGGTCGAGGTGGTGGCACACCATCAACATATCCAAGTGCTCATCGAGGGTATTGACAGTGTAGGGGCGAGTGGGATTAGTGGAAGAGGGCAACACATTGGCTTGACCACAGACCTTAATAATGTCCGGGGCATGTCCTCCGCCGGCGCCCTCAGTGTGATAGGCGTGAATGGTGCGGTTTTTGAAGGCAGCAATGGTGTCTTCGACAAACCCAGATTCGTTAAGGGTGTCGGTGTGGATGGCCACCTGAATGTCGTAGTCTTCAGCCACACTCAAACAGGTGTCAATGGCAGCAGGGGTAGTGCCCCAGTCTTCGTGGAGTTTAAGACCAACAGCGCCCGCCTGCACTTGCTCAATCAGTCCTTGGGGTTGGCTGCTATTGCCCTTGCCCAAAAAGCCTAAATTCACTGGAAAGGCATCGGCAGCTTGAAGCATGCGGTAGATGTTCCAAGGTCCTGGCGTACAGGTGGTGGCATTGGTACCTGTGGCAGGCCCCGTTCCGCCACCAATCATTGTTGTAATCCCCGAGGCAATGGCAGTGGCAATCTGCTGTGGACAGATAAAGTGAATGTGGGCGTCAATCCCCCCAGCAGTGAGGATCATGCCTTCGCCAGCGATCGCCTCCGTGCCAGGGCCAATGATAATATCTACCCCCTCTTGGGTGTAGGGGTTTCCTGCTTTACCAATTTTGTAGATTTTGCCCTCTTTGATGCCGACATCGGCCTTGACAACGCCCCACCAGTCCAGAATGACCGCATTGGTGATCACCACATCCACTGCGCCTTCTGCATTAGCAATGGGGGACTGTCCCATCCCGTCGCGGATCACCTTGCCGCCGCCAAACTTGACCTCATCACCGTAGTGGGTGTAGTCGCGCTCAATTTCGATAATGAGATCTGTATCCGCAAGTCGCAGGCGATCGCCCACCGTCGGGCCATAGGTTTCTGCATAGGTCTGGCGATCAATGCGGTAGCTCATGGGGGTCTCAAGGGGTCGGGTGGGAGAGAAGTCCGGCCTTCTCAGTCTAAATTTAGCCTAATTCTTCGACAACAACGAGGCCCTTTTTAAGCAAAGCCTGCAGGTCAGCATTGTGGGTTTTACAGTTGCGCCAGCGCCGCTCATCGACATTTTCATTGCGACCCGGCTGCAGGGTCACAGGCCCAAAGAAACTATCAAAGGTCATGGGCTGTTCGAGGTAGCTAATCACAGTCAGCATGGCAGCAGACGTTCGACAAAATCACTATTTTCAGAATAAGGCTAGAGTGGATCTGCTGCCGAGTTGAGTTAAGTATGGTTCGCGCGCGGTTGAGTTTCGTTGGGATGGCGATCGCCCTTGGGGCCCTAACGGGCTGTCCATTGCGTTTGCCCGATCGCACCCCCACCCCCCCCCATACAGAGGCGTCTCTACCTCCCCTTGCCCCCATGGAGCGACTCAAGGTGAGCGAGAATTTCATTGCCAAGGTGGTTGCTGAGGCAGGGCCAGCGGTGGTGAGTATTGATACTCTACGACTGCGCCGCAGTCAAGAGGATAGTTTCCTCAATCCTTTTCCGGTGCCAGATATGCCAGTGCGCCAAGGTCAAGGCTCTGGGTTTATCTTTACGCCCGATGGCAAAATCATGACCAATGCCCATGTGGTGGAAGGCGCTAGCGCCGTGCGAGTCACACTGCCCGATGGTCGCCAGTACGATGGCAAGGTGCTGGGTGCTGATTCCCTGACGGATGTGGCGGTGGTGCAAATTGATGCCAAGAATCTGCCCACGGTGCAACTGGGGAATTCCGACACCTTGAAGCCCGGTGAGTGGGCGATCGCCATCGGTAACCCCTTGGGGCTGAGTAACACCGTCACCGCTGGGATTATCAGTGCCATGGGGCGTGCCAGTAGTGAAATTGGTGCTGCCGATAAGCGCGTCAGCTTCATTCAAACGGATGCGGCCATTAATCCCGGAAATTCCGGGGGGCCACTCCTGAATGCTGCCGGTCAAGTGGTGGGGGTCAATACGGCGGTAATTTCCCAAGCGCAGGGCCTTGGCTTTGCCATTCCCATCAATACGGCCTATCGCATTGCTGAGCAAATTATTACCACGGGTCGCGCTCAGCACCTCTACTTAGGCATTCGCATGGTGCCCCTAACTCCAGAACTGGTACTACAAATCCGTGAACAACAGCCCAACTGGACCCTGAACCAAACCCAAGGCACTCTGATCATTGGTGTTGCCCCCAATTCGCCAGCGGCAAAAGCAGGTCTGCAAGCGGGAGATTGGATTGCCAAAGTGAACGACATTAACCAACCCACCCCGCAACAAGTACAAAGTGTTGTTGAGGAAACGAAACTCGGGGAGAAAATCACTTTGGAGATTCAACGGGGCGATCGCCGGCAAACTATTAGCCTTAAACCAGAGCCAATGCCGCCGGAATTGTATCCCTCCTCTCAGCCAGAATAAGTTAGTTAATAGTTAGTTAATAGTGGGGCTACAGTAGTGCACTTTTCCTGTAAACCAGCGGCCACAATAGCTGAGGCGCCCGCTAACAATGGGGTAAACCCGATGGACATCGCTGGGGATGGCTGGGGAATGCCGGCCCCCTTTGAGGGTGTTCCAGCCCTCTGAGGCGGGCGGCAAGGATTTGAGCAACCATAGGAAAATCCCCAATTATGGGATGAGTACCACCTTCCCCTGTACCAAGCGTTGGCTGAGATAGCGATGGGCATCGGCGGCGGCACCGAGGGGAAAGGTTTTATCCACAACAACCTGGAGCTCGCCGCAATCCACAAGGCTGGCCACCTGCTCTAGGATCTTGCCTTGGTGGGCAAGGGCCTCCCGCAGGCCCATGAGTTGAGGGGTGAGCATCAGGGTGAGTTGGATCAAGAGGTTGCGTTGGCGGGCAATTTTCCATGGCGTATCGGCTGCCGGTTCCAAGAGGGTGGCGAGGGTGCCATAGGGACGCACCGCCTTGAAGGTCTCGGCAAAGGTGGTACCCCCAACGGTATCAAGGGCAAGATCAACCCCCTTGCCGCCGGTCCAATCTAAAACCGCTTGCACCCAGTCGGTTGTTTTGTAGTTAATGGCGAGGGTTGCCCCCAAAGCTTCTGTAAATTCGGCTTTTGCTGGCGAACTAATGGTGGTGGCCACCTGGGCACCTGCGCGCCGGGCTAATTGAATGGCCAGATGCCCCACCCCGCCCGCGCCGGCGTGAATGAGAACGGTTTTTGCGGTAGAGAGGACATTCAACGGTGGGACTGCCCCGCGATCGCCCAAAGCTTCCCAAGCGGTAATGACGGCCAAGGGCAAGGCAGCCGCCTGAATAAATGAGAGAGACTTGGGTTTATGGGCAACAGCAGCTTCCGGCACAACTGCATACTCGGCGTAACAGCCGCCGCGATCGCCCAAGCCGCCATAGCAGAAATAGACCTCATCGCCTACGCGAAAGCGCCGTACTGCCGCACCCACCGCCACCACGACGCCGGCACCATCACAGCCGAGAATCGCTGGCCGGCGATCGGGAAAAAACGTGCCCCGCTGTCGCAGCTTAGTATCAATGGGGTTGACACTGGCTGCCCGCAGTTGAATTTTCACCTCATCGGCAGCTTCAACCTGCGGCTCGGGCATCTCCCGTAGCACTAAAACATCGGGCTCGCCAAACTCAGTGATGGCAACGGCTTTCATGTTTTGGCTAGCTGGGAAAGCATCTCAGGACGAAATAACGCTCCTATTGTACTCCATCAACTCGACCGCCAAAGAACCCCCGCCAGGGGGGAGTCATTACCACCCCCCCAGCACAGACCCCTCCTAGGAGGTCGTCTGGGACTACTATAAGCACAACCCCTTTGCAAGTATCTCGTCCCGATCATTATTTTGTTTTTGTAAAACTTTAGATCCGCAGTTGCCCGAGGCGCAATCTCTCCCTAGGACCGGGTTTCCAGCAAATTCAAGCACCTCTAAATCCACCAGAAACTGTCCTAGGGCTGACAGTGGCGGGCTTTGCTAAAATCTTGGAGCGGAGAGAATATCTTTGTCCAGAGGGGCTTGATCGACCGCCGTTGGGCACGCGATCGCCGCCGCAGGGGGGAAGCCTCTATACTAGGATGTTGACCCTCTGGCCATTTGGTTTGCCCCATGAGCTTGCTCCAAGTCACCGATGTCTATGCCGGCTATATTCCCGACGTGGATATTTTACGGGGGGTTAATTTTCGCCTCGAAGCCGGGGAGCTTGTGGCTGTCATTGGCCCCAATGGCGCCGGAAAATCAACATTAGCAAAAACCATCGCCGGTTTGCTGACGCCCCGCCTTGGCACCATTACCCTCGCCGGCGAAGATATTACCTACCTGCGTCCCAACCAAATTGTTAAAAAGGGCATCGGTTACGTGCCGCAAGTTGCCAATGTATTCCGCTCCCTCACCATTGAAGAAAATCTGGAGATGGGGGCCTTTACCAAAACCGGCAATCTCAAGGTACTCAAAGAGCGTGTCTATGATACCTTTCCCCGCTTGGCGGAGCGGCGACAGCAACGGGCCGGTACCCTTTCCGGGGGCGAACGGCAAATGCTGGCCATGGGACGCGCCATGATGCTGGATCCCCAAATTATGGTCTTGGATGAACCCTCTGCGGCTCTTTCCCCAGCGCTGGTCAATGATGTCTTTGCCAAAATCAAAGAAATTAATGCCCAGGGCACCGCTATTATTCTTGTGGAGCAAAACGCCCGGAAGGCCCTTGCCATGAGCGATCGCGGGTACGTCTTAGAAATGGGTAAAGAGCGCTATGAAGGACTGGGCAGCGAATTACTCAATGACCCCAAAGTGGGAGAACTTTACCTCGGAATTGTGCGGGCACAGCCTTAGGGCGCTGGGCTAAAAATGGCCGTTTCAAGGGCAATCAGGCTTTTTTCTAGATCATCATTGACAATTTGCACATCAAATTCTGGGGCAGCAGCAATTTCAGTTTCCGCTTGAGCTAAACGGCGGGCGATCGCCTCCTCACTGTCTTGGCCACGGCTGCGCAGGCGGTGTTCCAGTTCTGCTAAAGATGGCGGCAAAATAAAGATGTGACGCGCTTGGGGATAGGATTGGCGCACTTGACGTGCCCCTTGCAGTTCAATTTCGAGGATCACGGTTTTCCCTTGGGCAATGAGTTGAACCAGGGGGTGGCGCGGTGTGCCGTAGTAATGACCTGCAAACTCCGCCCATTCCAAGAGTTGGCCAGCGGCAATCATGGCCTTAAATTCTTCTACAGAGACAAAATAGTAATCCACCCCTGCAACCTCTGTAGGACGCGGCGGCCGGGTGGTGGCCGAAACTGAAAAGGCCAGTTCGGGATGGCGTTGCCGCAGTTGCCGTAGGAGCGTTCCTTTGCCGACACCACTGGGGCCAGTAATCACAATGAGTTGCCCGGGCTGGGGCGTTGCACTGGTCATAACTGCATAGGTGAGAAACTTTTTAATCCTACTGTGTTTGCTTAGAGTTTTATCATTAAGGCAACGTGGTTGAGGCATGACCGTGAAGATTCATTTGCCCACTGGAAGTGACAATGTCCGCATTGAAATGCTGCCCCTGATTGATGTGGTCTTTTGTATTCTCACGTTCTTTATTTTGGCGGCGGTGAGTCTGACGCGGCAGCAGGCGATTACGTTGAATCTGCCCCAAGCCAGCACCAGTCAAGCCCAGTCGCAAAAGATGCTGGTGGTGAGCATTGATCCGGCAGGGCAACTCTTTGTGGATAAAGACCCAGTCAACCGCAGTGAACTCTATCAACGCTTGGCCACATACTTGAAAACCAATCCCCAGGGCATGGTAATTTTGCGGGCGTCGCAGGTGGTCAGCTATAACGAAGTCATCCAGGTCTTGGATCTTCTGCGATCCCTAGGGGGCAATCGGGTGGCCTTGGCCACTCAACCCGTTGAACAGCCGGTGCTCAGTACGGAGACCCGCCCTACCCCCCTCCCCTCGCCGCCGGCTAACGACCAACCCATACCCGCCAATCTATAGGGCGTTACCGTGGAACCGATTTCCAGTATTCCTGTGGCCCCGGTGGGCTTTCGCTCTGGCTTTGTGGCCTTAGTGGGTCGCCCCAATGTCGGTAAGTCCACGCTCTTCAACCATCTGCTGGGACAAAAGGTAGCCATTACCTCCCCTGTGGCGCAAACCACCCGTAACCGCTTACGGGGCATTCTGACAACGGCAACAGCGCAATTTATCTTTGTGGACACACCGGGCATCCATAAGCCCCACCATCGCCTTGGGGAAGTGCTGGTGCACAATGCCAAAGGTGTTCTCAAGCGGGTGGATGCGATTGTCTTTGTGGTGGATGCTGCTAGTCCGCCGGGTCGGGGCGATCGCTACGTGGCGGATCTCCTGACAACGACTCCATCGCCCGTTCTTATGGCCATCAATAAAATTGACCTGCTGCCAGCAGCGGAGCGAGAACAGCGGCAACAGGACTATCAAACCCTTGGCCCTTGGCCGGCCTATCCCTGCTCAGCCCTGACTGGAGAGGGAGTTGGTTTGCTGCAATCGGCGATCGCAGCGCAGTTGCCCCTTGGTCCCTATTACTATCCACCGGACATGGTTACCGATCAGCCGGAGCGATTCATCATGGCGGAATTAATCCGTGAACAAATTTTGCACCACACCCGCGAGGAAGTCCCCCATTCAGTAGCCGTGACCATTGAACAGGTGCAGCAGGTGCGCAACCTCACTCGTGTGCACGCGGTGATTTATGTGGAGCGTCCAACGCAAAAGGCTATCATTATTGGCCAAGGGGGTCAGTTGCTCAAACAAATTGGCACCGCTGCCCGCCAAGAAATTGAAACCCTCATTGGTGGCAAGATCTATCTAGAACTGTTTGTCAAGGTGCGCCCCCGCTGGCGACAGGATCGGTTGCGCTTAGCGGAGTTGGGCTATCGCCTTGAGAAGGATTGAGAACATGGAGACAGTATTGCGAGTCGGTGTGGCAGGGCCCGTGGGTTCAGGTAAAACCGCTCTTGTGGATGCTCTTTGTAAAGCCTTGCGCGATCGCTATCGCCTAGGGGTCGTGACTAATGATATTTACACCCAAGAGGACGCTCAGTTTTTGGTGCGTTCCCAAGCCCTTCCCCCAGAGCGAATTCTTGGTGTTGAAACGGGGGGATGTCCCCACACCGCCATTCGGGAAGATGTTTCCCTCAACCTAGCGGCCATTCAGCAATTGGAAACAACTCTTCAGCCTTTGGATCTGATTTTTGTTGAGAGTGGCGGCGATAATTTGGCTGCGACATTTAGTCCGGAACTGGTGGATTTAACGATTTACGTGATTGACGTGGCTGCTGGCGATAAAATTCCTCGCAAGGGCGGGCCTGGCATTACCAAGTCGGATTTATTGGTGATTAATAAAATTGATCTTGCCCCCTATGTGGGTGCTGATTTAGAGGTGATGAAACGGGACACCCTAAAAATGCGGGGCGATCGCCCCTATGTGATGACGAACTTGAAAACTGGCCTTGGGCTCGATCAGGTGATTGCGTTTCTCACATTCCACCTGGCAGCGTAAATATCATCACATGGAATTTGACCCAACGCACACCAAGTCACTGATCATCATCACTGGCACTGCAACAATTTGTCCCTTAAAATCGTCCTAGCGGCATCGACAGCTAGGAAGTATTATGAACTAGGCATGGTTCTCACGGTTCCCACGCGATTATTTGCCACTCGGGTTCGACCGACTATGTGCTTAGCGCAAGGCATGTTGTCAATTGTAGGGATAATTACCGCGTGATGCCTATTGATCAGTACGCCTACGCCGTTGACTTCAATAGGATGAAATTTTTGCCGATACAGAGCTGATACAGATTTAGCTGTCGTGGAATTCCCGAGCCCAAAAACCCAAAAAACGACTATCAGGTAGCTACGCTAACAAACTCTAACTTTGCCGAGAAAGGGTCACATTATCTCTGGATGGCTGCAGCCCTGGGGCAAGTGAGTTTTTATTCATTGCCGGTTCAATTGCGAGGATTGAGTAATATGGCTATTCAATTGGGAATCCGCCCCATTGCTGTGCTCCTCAGTTTGGCAGTGGGCATGATTGGAGCGATCGCCCATGCCTCTTGGGCAAGTTATCGTCCACCTGCAAACATTGGCCGCCCCGGTAATCGCGAGGGGGCCGCAACGCGAATTGCCCGTCCCATGCTGCTGCGGGAGAGTACCGGTGGTACCGAAAGCTGTCTGACTGAGCCAAAGCAAACCGTGGTTGCCCTCGTGCCCAAGGATAACAATGGCCTCACCAGCACATCCACCCCCACCCTCTATAGCTTCATTCCCGCCAATAGGGGAGCAGTCCTAACCCTAACCCTGCGGGATCCCCAAGGTACAGAAGTCTATCGCCAAGAGCGTCCTGCCCCCACAGCAGCGGGCATTCTTGGCTGGCCCGTGGAGAATGTCTCCCTCAAAAACGGTGTGGATTACCAGTGGCAACTGACTCTCACCTGCACCAATGGCACCACGGCCCTTAAAACTCTCAGCTGGTTGCGACCGGTGCCCTTATCCCGCAGCCAACAGCAGCGAATTGTCCAAGCGAAAGATGTAGCGGCTGCCTTTGCCATGGCAGGCTACTGGTACGATGTCCTCAATCAACTCGCTAAACAACGCCTAGCGCCGCCGGAGAATGCCCAACTCCAGCAAAAATGGCAAGCCCTCTTACAGTCTGCCCCTGTCCAGTTAACCAATGTGGCGAATCAACCCCTCCTTCCCTGGCCATCCCAGCCCTAACTCTCTAGGGAGAGACTGGCCAGCCACTTGTAGAGGTCAGGAATATTGGCATTGGGTTGAAGGAGATCCTCCTTCATGCGCATGAGTGCCTTGGCCAAGGGTTGGGCGCGATCGCGATACTCTGCAACACTGGCCAGCAAATCTGTAAACACCTGTTCTTCGATCTGGGCGCGAGGGGGTGGCTCAGCCGTTGCATCACGGTAGGTTTGATAGGCCACAGGGGTTGCGGCAAACCCCAGTCGAAAAATAAAGGCCTCAGCTGCCTCTTGCAGTTGCCCTTGGAGCGATCGCACAGACAACTCACCGCGCTCAAAGCCCACTTCTCCTTTGAGGCTGACTTCAACAATCGCCTCTGCCATGTCTGACCGATGCCGCTGCACCAATTGCTGGAGTTGCTTCTCCACCTGGCTCACGGTGTCACTGGGGGTGAGAGTAAGGGTGTAGCGATGGATGGGACGCTGCCAATAGTCGCGCTTGAGTTCCGCTTGGGGTGGTCCCTGATCAAGGCTGACCAACAGGACTCCCCGCGGATTTTGCTGCTGGTTTTCCTGAATCGAATTGGCCTCAACGGAGCCGGGATTAAAGATCCAGTCCTCAACGGCATAGTGGCGATGGATATGCCCTAAGGCCAGGTAATCTACACCCGCTTGGCGCAGCGGTAGGAGTTCGTTGTAGCGCAATGCCCCTTGGTAGCGGGAGACTTGCCCCTCAAGACCGTGGTGAAAGAGCAAAATCGTCGCACCGGCAGCGCGGGGCAGCACCTGAATTTGGCTCGCAAGCTGTTGAATGGCCCGGGGGGCACTGGCACCATACCACTGGGAACCAATGACGCGCACACCACAGGGGAGATCAATATACCCACCCCGCGCTGTCTCGGAGTTCCAGGGATGCAATTGGCCACTTTCATCCGGTTCCAGTAGATAGAGATAATCTTTTTCACAGAGGTAGCGTAGCCAATTGGACTTGACACCGTAGGGGCAGTTGTCGTGGTTGCCCTCAATGGCGAGCACTGGAATTCCCGCCGATCGCACCTTATCAAGGACGTATTCCGCCTGATTGAGAATGCCGGGGGTAATCATCCGCTCCTCAAAGAGATCACCGGCAATCAGAACAAAATCGACCCGTGCCTCGATGGCGTAGGTTTCCAAGGCACTGTCAAAGGCCCGGAAAAAGTCCAGCATGCGGCTGGGGTTGTCTTGGCGATATTTGTTGTAGCCCAAGTGCACATCGGCAACATGCAGAAACCGCACCATTTGACTCTGTCTCCTAGGGACGATCGCTGGCAAGTTGGGCAAGGCGGACTGCCCAATTGGGATAGGCCTCTGCTGCTTGATCGGTGGCCACCACTTCCACAGTGCGATAGCAGGCCACGGGCAAATTTAGCAAACTGGCCAGAAATACAGCTAAATCTTCACGACTCAGAAAACCCGTCAGGCGATCGCCTTGATCCAGGCGCAGTTCCTTGCCGCCGGGCTGATCCGTCAGACCACAGGGACGGACAATCGTGTAGGGAAGACCACTTTGGCGCAGCATATTTTCCGCTGCTAGTTTCCACCTCAGGAGGCCCCCCAATTGTTTGTTGTATTGAACCGCCAAGGGCTGTCCCTTAACATCAAGATTGGCTTGCTGCGGACGGGTAACCCCGGCAGAACTGACCTGAATAATGCGAGGTAAGGGCAAGCCCCCATAGGCTTGGATGAACTCTATCTCAAGCCTGAAGGAGCCGGGGCGAAAGTGCGGGTTGAGGGCACCGTCATACTCAAACTTGCTCAGCATCAGTTGCAGTGAGTAAATTTGCCCCACATTCAGCGGCGGGGCATTGGTGGCCGTGCGTGCCCGAAATACAGGGATAAAGTGGCTAAAGGGCAACTCAACCGTGATCCACTGATCGGCCGCCGTATCAAAAGAGATGGCATAGCCGACGCCATCCCAAGCGGGGTCACTGCGTAGGAAAAATTTATAGCGCTGGCCATCGCCGCGAACCCGGAGTTGAATGCCCGTGCATCCTTGCAAATTGAGAGGTGGGGTGAGGTTGCGGGTGCGAATCGAGACAAAGCCCCCAGAATTTTCCGTAGAAACCACCCCTGTGAAGAGAGCACTGTGATCCTTGAGGTAAAACTGGCTGGCACTGACGCCGCCCATGACCACATCATCAAGGGCACCCCAAACTTCCTTCAGAGGCGGCGTGGGATAGCGATAGTCAAAGAGAGGATAGGTGTTGGGTTGACTTTGAAAATAGGGTTGGGCACGTTCCAACAAATGCCGCATCCCCTCAAATTCAACGGCCTCTGGGCTAGCACCGGCAATTTCAAGGCCCGGAGGTGGCGCCTTGGGATTGGACTGTACCTTTGCCCCGACACAGTTGATCACCGCTCGACTCCCCTGCAGGAGATCGGTAGGCAGGGGCTGAGTCACATCGGCAATGACGATCTCTAAAAAGGGGTCTGGGGGAAGCACACTTTCAGCCTTGGCGCGATCGCGCACGACTGCCCGCACAGCATAGCCTTGACCCAAGAGGGTTTTCACCACTGCTTGACCGGTTCGACCCGTTGCCCCCATAACCACCACCAGGCCACTGCCCCGATAGGCGGGCGGCTTGAAGAGATCCGGTAAAAGGGGCGACAGCACGGGGCGCAGGGGCTCCAGCGTTCCTACAAAAGGTAAGGTTTGAAAAAAGCGCAGTGTATCGAGAAAGCGACCAAGTTCCCAGTTATTTGCCATAGAGGGGCACCACGCTTGACCAGTGGGGAAATGTTTCCCCTGCCCTTAGTGTATCGTGCCACTGTTGGGCTGCCCATGTCAGCAAAGCCCGGCCATAGTCGCTGGAATGGGGAGGGCTCAGGTGTTTGGAGGGATGGGGCCAAGTGGCTAGGAGCGCCTCTGCCTCGCTGTCTGTGACCAGGCGATCGCCCCAAAGAGCGTGGAGACACCCTCCCTGATAGCGATAAATGCCAAGGTATTGATGCCCCTGCTGGGCGCGGCGTGACACGATCCCATCCTCCTCTAGGAGTGCGTTACGATAGTGCCAGGCCATTGTGCCCAGGCTAGACAGACCCAAAAGGGGGACTTCCAATTGTTGGGCCAGTATGCGGGCAGTGACTACCCCCAACCGCGTTCCCGTAAAGCTGCCCGGACCACAGCCAATGGCGATCGCCCCCAGTTTAGCCCAAGTGTAACGACCCATGAGTTCCCCAAGGCAGGGGTGAAGTTGGCTGGCCAGTTCTCGACCCAAGGGCCATGTTTTCACCTCCAGCAGTTGAGCCGCCTCCAGATCATAAAGACCAGCCACCAGTGTGGCATCACTCGTATCAAAGCCAAGACAAAGCAGATTAGCTCACTCCGATAGCGATCGCCACCAAGCCAGCCACTAAGAGCAATCCACCCCCAACCAACAGGGCTGCCCGTACTTTTTGCTGAGGTGTCCAAGGCTGCGCTTGATAGACCTTGGGTTCAATAGCAAAGTTGTTGAGGCGACCGCCCTCATCGGTGGTATAGCGCATCGAAACAAACCTCAATTCAGCGTTACAGTGCCGCTATTTTAACAAGCGAGCTTTAGGACTCTTGAGAATCCTTAACAATTTCTTGCAATTGACCATGGCGATCCAGACCCGCAACCAGCGACCGCGCCAGTAGATGCGATTGCCAAAACAGCCCCCCAGCCAAATCAGGAAACTCATCACATCCCGCAGGGGCAATAGCCACAACCAGAGCAACAGCCGCGGCGTGCCCATCAAAAGAATGCTGATCACGGCCTGCAACCAGCGAATCCCCTGCACCGTCAAAAAGAGCCCTAAGGTCCAAGGTGCCGGAAACAGACCCCACAGCAGGGCACTATAGACAGTGCCAAACATCAACACCATGCCAAAATACTGGTTGCCCCGATTGACACGAATACTGCGAGACCAGCGCAGTTCCCGTTGGATGGCTTGGCGCAAGGACTCATGGCCGCAGTCGTTGTCAAGAATATAGGTAGATAACTCCACGCGGTACCCCGCCCGCCAAGCCGCATATCCCAATTGATAATCTTCACCAACACGATTGAGGGCAATCTCAAAACCGCCAATTTTTTCTAGAACCTCCCGCCGCAGTAGCACGGTGGGTCCAATGGCAAAACGCAGTCCCCCATCCAGGCGCCGCGCAACGAGCACACTAGGGATAAAGTCTAAACACCGCCCGAGGGCGATAAAGGCGGCTCCTAACCTTTGGGGCTGGTGATCGATGTAACCGCAGGTAACGACTCCCACCTGCGGATCCGCTAACGGTTGGGTGAGGGTGGCTAGGTAATTGGACCCCACCCGCACGTCACTATCTGTTTCCACAACCACGCCATAGCGCGCATGGGCAAATAATTGCGATACGTTGCTGGTCTTTAGGTTGATGCCACGAATTTGGTTACAAAGATACCAACGGGCACGGTGGGGATAGGTTTGGCAAATTGCCTGCAGGACGGGTATGGCAGGATCATTGGCGTTTTGGACACCAAAGAGAACTTCGTAAATGGGGTAGTTTTGCTCACACAGCGAGGACCAATTTTGCCATGCCCTTGCCTCTAAGCCACACACAGGTACCAAGATCGAGACTGCCGGTAACATTTCTAGGGAGGCAGTTCTCTGCTTTGTGAAAAATTGCCAAGTGAGGGCCCCTGCAACAAGGTAGAAAAGGGCTCCTGTGCAGCTCAATAGGGTCAGGAGAACAAGCACGGGATTCATGGCCCAGCCGTAATCGTGCCACTTAGGGGTGAACTGGCGCTGGCATAGGCTTTGATGGGAATGCGACCCGCTAAGTAGGCAAGGCGGCCGGCAGTTGTGGCGAGGGCCATCGCTTTGGCCATTGCCGGCGCATTTCCCGCTTGGGCGATCGCCGTATTAATCAACAGGGCGTCGGCTCCCAATTCCATGGCAGCGGCAGCCTCACTGGGCGTGCCAATCCCCGCATCCACAACCACGGGCACGGTTGCCTGCTCAATAATGATTTGAATATTAGCAGCATTGCGTAAACCTTGCCCTGAGCCAATGGGGGAAGCCAAAGGCATGACGGTGACACAGCCCACTTCCTCAAGGCGTTTAGCCAGCAGGGGATCCGCATTGATGTAGGGAAGAACCGCAAACCCTTCTTTGACCAGTTGCTCAGCTGCCGCCAAGGTGCCAAAGGGATCAGGCAACAAATACTTGGGATCGGGAATCACCTCAAGTTTGACAAAGTTATTGTCTTCTTGACCCAAGAGCTTAGCCATTTCTCGGCCTAAACGGGCAACGCGAATCGCCTCCTCAGCGGTTTGACAGCCAGCGGTGTTGGGCAGTAGCCAGATTTTACTCCAGTCAAGGGCATCCACCAGCCCTTCGTGACCCGGGGCGTTGGTTTGAACGCGACGTACGGCTACTGTCACAATTTCGCAACCGCTTGCGGCAACACTGGCCTGTAGATCTGCAATGGAACGATACTTACCCGTACCGGTCATCAGGCGTGAACGAAACTGCCGCCCAGCGATCGTGAGCGGGGCATCTTCAATCAACAGCTCGGGGGGAGGCGCAGTCACCATGATGTACTTGTGAAACAGAAAGCACTAGGGTTTGCCTTTCTACGATATCAGGGTTACGCTCTTTGCTGCTGTGACCTTGGAAAACTTGTGGCATTATAGAGGCACCATAACTACAGGAGTGCAACATTGGTGCATGGCACATATTGGCAACAATGCCGCCATTCAGGCTGCCGATCGCCTGCTACGTCAATATGGGTTTGATTTGGATGGTTCCTCAGTTGAAGTTATCTTAGATCGCTGGTTGCGCCATTTTCCTCCCCGCTGGATTCGCCTTGCACTCATTGAAGCCCTTTATCTGGGGCGCTATAAGGCCATTTCTGTAGAGCAAATTTTAGAGCTGTGGCAACGGCGTGAGCAACCAATTTATCACTTCAACAGTGAGTTTGAAGCCATTATCTGCCAGTCATTGCCTATTAGTGTCCCCGAACCTACTTCCGCTCCCCTTTCAGAGACACCCAGCAAAACAAGAATCAGTGAATTTCACCCTGATTCAGCCTCTGAGCCATTTGTTACCAAGTTAACCAGTATTGTGCGGCAGTGGCAGTCCCAAGACTTCCTGGTGGAGCAGGGCGATCGCTCCTCCTAGGCCATTGCAGGTTATACTCTTTTGGGTAAGACTTGGCACCTCCACCTATGGCTGTGTTTGAAGGCACCTATCAAGTTCTGGGAACGCCTCGCTTTGGCATTGTAATTTCCCGCTTCAATGACCTAATTACGACCAAGCTGCTAGAGGGTTGCCAAGATTGTCTGCGTCGTCATGGCGTTGATCCCAGTCCCCATGGTTCTCAAGTGGACTATGCTTGGGTACCCGGTAGTTTTGAAATTCCCCTTGTGGCAGCTCAACTGGCCGCTAGTCGTCGCTATGCTGCTATCATTTGTCTAGGGGCCGTCATCCGTGGCCAAACCCCCCACTTTGACTATGTGGCTGCGGAAGTCACCAAAGGCATTGCCGCTGCCTCCATGCAAACGGGGGTGCCCATTATCTACGGCATTCTCACCACCGACACCATGCAGCAGGCCCTTGAGCGAGCAGGTATTAAAAGCAATAAAGGCTGGGAATATGCCCTCAATGCCTTGGAAATGGCAAACCTGATGCAAACCCTCGCCAGCGCCATCAATCCACCAACAACCAAACTCAGCCCCAGTGCTCGTGTTCTCACGGATGGGTAATCCCAAACGGTGAAGCAGAAATTGTCTTCTAGAGCTACCAAGGGCTACCAATCATCGTAAACCCTGCCCAAAAGTATGGATGAGAAAGTAGACGCCTACCTCCAGTTTGAACTTCTTGGGGCAAAGGAATCGAAAGCCCTCCCTGCAGTCCAGCACTGCGCAGATGATTCTCCTCAATCACAACCTGCCGGTGGATCATGGCAAGCTGGGCCTGTCGCAGGGCCTCTGCTTTAATCGGAGCAGTTCTCAACTGGCCATAAAATGCCGTCATCAAGGCCAGTGTCCCTTCATCACTGACATACCAAAGGCTGGCCACAGAACTCTTCACCCCCGCTTGCAGCGACAGTCCGGCAAACCCAAGTTCTGCGTTGATATCTCCTACCGCTGTGCGACAGGCACTCAGGGTCATGAGCTCTGTGGGTGGCCGGAATAAACGCAACTGCCGTAATTGAGCCATTGAAAGCTGCCTATCCCAAAACTGAATATAAGAATTTTGTGGCTTACCTGGATTAAATTCAGCATGGGTCGCCAGATGCAGGATAGGGTAGAGACTGCGCCGCCGCTGGCTTTCCAGGTTTGAGACCGTAAAAGCTTCATTGAGGAATACTTGCCCTTGACCTACCACTTGAGTAATTGTTTGTAGCTCGATAGGAGCTGCTGGCAAAGGACTTTGATCTGTGAACTTGGAGGCGCCCATTGCCAATACCGAGGCGTTTTGCAACGGCTGGTAGCGGGTATCCACCAAGTTGATACTGGGAATGAGAGCCAGGTTATAGCGTTCCACTAGAAACTGACCATTACGACCTATTGGACTATCACTAACTGTCGAGGAAATAAGATTTGACCCTGTGTGCAAAGCAGCCAGCGGCATAGTCCGTAACCCCTCATCAAGGGCAAAAACCAGCGTATTAATGCCTCGTGCTTGCAACTCAGGATCAACACTACCCATGATCCATTGGTAGAGCTGCTGCGCGAAGGGTAGATAGGATTCGCTATTGGTTTTTCTTGGATCTCGCACCTCTTGGTTAAAGGCAGCAATGACGCGACGCACTGTTTCTTGGGGCACTTGAACGGGTTGATAAATAGGTTCCCCTTGAGGTGTAATGATGAAAATATCTAACTGTTTAGGTCGCCAAAAGACATAGCTTAGCGCAGGTTTTTGACCTGTTTCTTGAGCTATACGCCCCAATAATTCTTTGATTTGATCAATATCAAAGAACTGTAGTCCCCCTTGGCCAGGAGTACTCAAAAATTCACCAAAGTACTCACTAAACTCAAAGGAATAAAGCTGCTGAAGCAGTTTGATAGCACTGTTGTAATCTCCCTGATCAAAAGCGGCACTGATTTGCTGACGGATGGTATCAACTCCGGGGAAGTAAACGACTTGAGCAGTATTCTGGGGCAGTTGAGTGCTTTGTATCTCCTGGCCAAGTAAAATTTGACCTAGATCTTCTTGAATTTGGGATTCTGGAGGTACTGGTGGGGGTGTGGGTGTTTCCGAGGGTGGGGATTCTGGAGGTACTGGTGGGGGTGCCTGAGAAACTCGATAGAGAAAACCAGAACCAGAAAATAGAGCAGGCTGAGGATAGGTGGCGTTGAATTGCTCTGAACCCGTGAGGCCGCCCTTGATATTAAGATTCGGGTCAGTTGAATAAACTAGCCAGCGACCGTTGGGGGTACTGAAGACATTTGGACCATAGTTGTTAATAAAGTTCTCTTGCGCAACAAGGACAATCGCATCCCCGGTCCCAACAGCAGAAATTGGCGCATTGAGAACAATATCGCCTGCTAATGTTTGCAGAAAAACATTGCGCGCTGTAATGCCCGTTGGGTTAACACTGCCAACGGTAAGGGAGCCGTTATTAACGAATCGAAGATCCCCAGAACTGTTCAACTGAGCAGCAAGTGTGCCCACTTGGTTATCGGGGTTAGTTAGAGTTGCACTGCCATTTTGTAGGAGCAAGCCCAAGCTGCCGGATCGGATAGGCGCGCTCTGGGTTAGATCACCACTGGCTAAGTTAAGGATTAAGGTATTGCCATTTGTGTTGATACCAGTAGTGAGACCATTGACACCATTGTTGAAACTGACGATACCTAGAGCGCCTTGATTACTCAAGTTCACATTGCCAGTGACATTTCCTGAGAGTGCCTGAAAGTCATTGTTGGCATTGTTGAGGGTGAAAGGTCCCTGTCCGAGGAGTTGGAGTGTTCCCCCAGAAATGGCATGGCTCCCCTGAGTAACGCCGCCACCGCTATTGAGTGTCAGATTACGACCATTGAGATTCGTCGCGCCAGAGCCATTGAAACGAATACCTTGGGAGCCTGGCGCAGGAGTTTGTAGGGCAAGATTGTAGTTGAGGCTGAAGGGGCGAACATCAATCAAACCAGTACCACTAGGGTGACCGATGGTAATTAATGAGAAGCCACCGGTGATTCCGTTGAGGAGAAACTGATTAACGATTAAGTCACCCGTCGCACCATCGCCAAGGCCAACAGGGGTAGCGGCATCAATCGGTTGAAAGATAAGGCGGCCTGCTCCGCCACTGTAGATATTTAGATTTAGATCATCTAGGTCACTAGAGACGTCAATCCCCCCTTGGGCTGCTAATGTAAGCACGCCATCTCGAACAGCTAGTGTCAGCCAGCCAGAGCCCTGCATGACCAGACCCTCATTACCACCCGTGCCGCGACCTTCAATGAGGATATTGCCATTGCCAGCCGTTGTGATTTCGGCAGGGTAGCTGGTATCAGTTGCTGCTTCTAAAAGAAAACCAACCCCGCCGGATTCGCCCCCTGTGCCCCTAAGGATGATGTTACCGCTCTCACTGTTAATGGATGTAGAGTAACTCCGAATACCGATACCCTCGTAATTCGCACCGCCAGTACCTGTAAGGGTAATATTCCCTGTCGTGGTTTGAATTTGTGACTCTTCAAGATAGATGCCAAAGTTGGAAAATACTTCAGAGCCTAAGCCGCCGCCCGTGCCGGTCAAGGTAAGATTGCCAGCCTCGGCCCTGATTGAGGAGTTCTGAATTGAGATACCATCCAAAACGGTAAAAACACTACCACCTGTCCCTAGAATGGTGATCTCCCCAGATCCGGAGGTGAGGATTGAACTGTTGCTGATCTCTACCCCCATAGTGTATTCACTGCTGCCATGAATCCTAATATGGCCACCACCTGCATTGAGGATAGAGAATTGGATATCAACCCCAGCATTGGCCGGGGTGACACCGATCGCTGGACTGGTGAGAGGATTAGAACCGCCCCCCAAAACAATATTGCCACCGTTAGAAATAAGTGAGACTGAGCTTAATTGAATGGCACCGGCACCGTTGTTATCAGCATCGGCATGGAGAATGATATTTAGTCGGCCTGCTTGTGATTGAATGTCATAATTAACAGAAATGTTATTTGCGGCTTGGAACGTTAGGGAGGCGTCGCCCCCTGCTGTCTTGATAATAGGAGCAGCAATAGAAATATTACCCTCTTGGCTTCCAGTATCACCAGTTGTGATGATGACACTAGTCCCGGAATTCAGAGCAGCTTCAATGGCGGTATTCCCAACAGAGGCATTATCACCTGTGGGGGTAAAAATATCAGGGTTGGCACCAGAAAATGTACCGTTACTGGTGCCGCTGCTAATGGTGACATTGCGTGGGTCAAGGAGCCATGTACCGGACTGACCATTAGCTGCAGTGGCATCTACTGTTCCCCAAACGCTCAGTAATTCTCGACCGGAGGTTTCAACAAAGCCCCCATTACCGCCAAGTTGACCGCCGCGTGCAGTGATAGTGCCGCCAAATTGAGTGCTGTTGTCTGCCCATGCAATGACGGTGCCGCCATTGCCTTGATTGACGGCATCCGCTGCAATCACGCTCCCACTGTTGATAAAGAGGTTACGGGCATTGAAGCTGCTATCCAGTCGATTGGTGCCTGTTGTTCCCCCGCGGTAATCGCCCCCTAAGAGAATCGTGCCACCACCGAATTGACCAGAAGCAGTTAAGTTGGTATTGATAAGGGCGATATGTTGACCGGTGATCGTGATTTTGCCACCAGTACCTATGGGATTGGCGACGGAAAGGCTGCCACTGATGACGGCGGTGTTGGTTGTGGTGGGGATTTTACTGGGGTCATGGACAAGGTGAATGGTGCCATCGGGGTTTTGAATGACGCTGTTGACGGGTTGTGAACCATTGCCGGTGAGTAAGCTGGGTAACTCCACAGCAGCGATCGCTCCTCCAGAGGGTAGTCGCTCCTGAGGAATCTCAAGACTGAGCAGCATTCCCTCTTGGGAGACCCGCACCATTCCTGTTTCAGGCACAGCTGTAATGTGGATATTGCCGGCGGGCGCTGCGAGTGTACCCGTATTGATCACTTGGTGTGCCATTAGGCTGAGGCTTTGACCGTTACCAACCCTCAGCTCGCCTTCATTGATGATGAGGCCTTTACTCAGGAATTCAAAGCCTATGGGCTGACCATTGAGGGCTGCATAGAGGTTCTGGCCATTGACATCAAAAACCCCTCCTTCAAACAGCACCCGTTGAGCGGTGGCGGCATGGAAAGCAGCGGGGAGATTCAAGCGGGCATTGGGGCCAAAAACGATCCCCGCAGGGTTGAGCAGATACAGGTTACTGTTGCCACCTGTGATTTGAATCAAGCCATTGATATAACTGGCGTTGCCACCATTGACGCCCGCAAGAATGTTGCGAATTTGCGGATTAGAGAGAAAGTTGACGATTTGGCCATTGCCAACATTGAAGTTACGGAAGAGGTGAAAGAGATTTTGACCATTCGCCGATAGGCTGCCACCGCTAATATCAATCTGTTGACCATTGTGGATGACGGTGGTGTTAGTGCCATTGATAGCTGGGGTGATCTGGCTGTAAACAGCGCCACTGCACAGTCCCCCAAAGGCTAAGGCAATGGTAAATAGATACCGTTGTAGAGTTTTCACGATTCTAGTCTCCAGATAATTCATCGAGTCGTGCCTCTGGAGACTCTTGTCGAGGAGTGCAGAGGCTGTGGTGGAAATTGGCAATAACCATTATAGGTAGAACAATAAAATTCCCAAAATGCTATGCTTTATTACTTCTCAATCCGCAACGATCATAGAATGAGCTTATATTCCTAGGAGTAATAGTCTTGGCACAGGGATTACGAGTTGGCATTTTAGGAGCCACAGGTGCGGTTGGCACAGAAATTTTGGCCATTTTGGGGGAACGGTCGTTCCCAGTAGCAGAGTTACGTCTGTTGGCTTCGCCTCGTTCAGCAGGTCAAGCCCTCTCGTTTCGTGAGACCGTGCTGCCTGTGGAGGCGGTGAGTGAACAGACCCTCAAAGGGTTGGATCTCATTCTGGCTTCGGCAGGGGCAAGTGTGTCGCGGCAGTGGCTGCCGATCGCGGTCAAAGGGGGAGCGATCGCCATTGATAATTCCAGTGCCTATCGCATGGAACCTAACGTTCCCTTAGTGGTGCCCGAAGTCAACCCTGAAGATCTAAAAACACACCAAGGCATCATTGCCAATCCTAACTGCACAACAATTTTGATGACGGTTGCGCTATGGCCATTGCATCAGGTGCGACCGATTCGGCGGATTGTGGCGGCCACCTATCAGTCGGCCAGTGGGGCGGGGGCAAAGGCTATGCAAGAACTCAAGGATCAAGCCCTCGATATTCTAAAGGGACAGCCACCGCGCACAGCGGCCTTTCCCTATCCCTTGGCCTTTAACCTCTTTCCCCACAATTCTCCCCTCAATGAACAGGGCTACTGCCAAGAGGAAATGAAGATGGTCAATGAAACCCGCAAAATTTTCCATGCTCCCCAGTTGCGGTTAACGGCCACCTGTGTTCGGGTACCCGTGTTGCGTGCCCATTCGGAAGCCCTCAATGTGGAATTTTTTGAGCCTTTTCCACTGCAGGAGGCCCGCGATCGCCTGCAAACAGCGCCGGGGGTACAGTTTGTTGAGGATTGGCAGCGCAACTATTTCCCCATGCCCCTCGAGGCAACAGGTAAGGACCCAGTGCTTGTGGGGCGGCTGCGCCAAGACATTTCAGAACCCAATGCCCTTGAACTATGGCTGTGTGGGGATCAAATTCGCAAGGGAGCGGCATTGAATGCGGTGCAAATTGCTGAATCCCTGATTGCCCAAGGACTGCTTTAACTCCCTTCACCAGTCATTGATCAGCAGGTTCAGGGGGCGATCGCCCAATATCAGGTGATGGCTCCCCCAGCCTTTCTAAGTAGGCTTCGAAGTGCTCCTGAAAATACAGCCACGAGGTCATATCTGCGCCCTCGCGGTATTCCCTGGGGGCTTCCCGGTATTGGGGCAGTTGCTCTAATTGCTCTTGGAGGAGAGGGGGCAAGTCTTCCACACTCAGGGCTTTGCAGCCGGTCGCGCTATAGATGAGATAACCGGGGCGATCGCCCATCTTCATCCAAGGCAACCAAGGACCCATCCGACTCCAAGACAAATGGACATCGGCAATGGTCGGCGTATCCTGTTGTAAATCGGCAGTGGCCACCGTTAGCTTAAAGAGTTCTGCTGCTTGGTAGATGGGTTGGGGGCTGTAGGCTTGAAACCGCTTATCCCTAGCCAAGGGATTGTCGTAGTAGGGAAACAGATCAAACTGAAACGTCGTGGTTCGCTCACTGACTTGAGCAGGTACCTCACGGCGAAATAGCCCCTGTACAGGATCATTGGCAACCGGAATCACGGGAACTACCTCGTCTGTCCAAGGATTGTGCCAGCGATCGCACAGGGATCCATTTTCTGGATCCAGATAAAACGTTAATTCACGGGAAAGAAAATACCACCCGCCCTCGGGATGGGGCAAACAGCGAGCGGCACTCATGCCAACCATGTTGAAGAGGTGACGGCGACGCTCTTGGGGAACAAAGCTATACACGGCTCCCTGCCATGCGATAAACGTCGTCTTGCCCTCCAAATCTGCCCGCACCCGCACCCAATCGCGAGCACTCAACCATTTTTGAATCAATTCAGCAGCGGGCATGGCTACTCCACAGGAATATTGGCAGCCTGCAATTGCACCTCCTGATTCGGATAGCTGGCAAGGCGCAGTGTTAAGGTTTTTGTATTGTTGAGGAGGCTTTTGGGAATAAGAATCGTGCCTTTGACCAGATCACTGCCGGCGGGTAATTCCGTCGGTAGGCCTTCGGTGAGGGCACTTAAAAGGTCACCTTTATCATTTGTGATTTCAAGGAAGGTGTAAATAAACTGCACCCTTTGGCTACTATCGTTTTTCAAGCTAACCTGCAGCGCTAAATCTTGGCCAAGGGTGTCCACACGGCTAATTTCTAGGCGCACCCCCTTGTCCTCAGCAACGATAGGCAGTGTCCGACTCACTGCGGGTTCCGCCGCTGGGGGTTCATTGGCAGTGGTGGGAGCAGGCACAATCTTGCGATCGCTAGCCCCTTTGGTCATTTCGGCAATGCGGGCTTTGGTTTGGGCAATGATCTGCGCCTCGTCAAGAATGGGCGATCGCTCCCCTTCAGTTTGATCATTGGCATTCACAGCATTGCCGAGGATGGGATTCACCACTGGCTGGGACACACCGCGCAATGAGTCTCGCCCTAGGTGGTAGCCAATAAAAGCCGTAACTAGGGTAATGGCGGTTGTTGTACTGATTAAAACAAGGGACGTGAGAATTCCGGGGTGAAGGACACGCAGCATTTTCCTACTCCACTGAGGATGGCTTCATTGAGGAAGAAACCGGCGGTAAGGGGGGCGGATGATTGGGGAGTGCAACGGTGGCGTCCACGTCTTCCTCAGTACTGAGGCGCGATCGCACACTCACAAGGAAGGTCTTGATCACCACGGCGATCGGAACTGCAATTAGAACCCCAACTAAACCCGAAGCCCTAGCGCCCGTTAGGATCGCCAAAAAAACCCACACCGGATTTAAGCCCGTAAAGCTACCAATGATCCGTGGCGCAACCACATTCTCCAAAAACTGCTGATAGAGAAAGGCAAACCCGACCACCTTAAGGGAGAGCCAAACATCCTGAAGGGCAACCAGCAAACTAATGGAAATGATCCCCACCGTGCCGCCAAAGGGCACCAAAGCCATCACGCCAATAATGACACCAAAGAGCAGTCCATAGGGCACCTTGAGAAAAATGAAAATCGTGGTCAAGCCAATCCCCATGCATAGCCCCAGTACCAGCTGACCAATAAAATAGCTCTCAAAACTGCGGCGTATTGTTTCTGAAACCGTGGGGCGGACCGTATTTGGCAGCCAACTGAGGAGACCCTCCCACAATTCATCACCATGCTGCAACAAATAAAACGTGAGCACAACCGTCAAAATCAGGTTAATCAGCACATCCACCGCACTGCTGAGGGTGCCCAAGATTAAATTCAGTGCCTCGCGAGCTAAGCTTTGCAATTGATCCTTAAGTTTTTCCAACAGTTGATTGGCAAGGGCATCCACATCCACCGTCACCGGTAGATTGAGGGAGTCCACCCACTGACCAAATTCCAAGAGTCGCCGTTGGCTGGAGTTAAACCATTCCGGCAGACGGGCAATGAGTTGTTGTGCCTGATTAAAGAGATTGGGCACCACAACCAAGGCAATGATGGCAATCAGTACCAAGGCGAGCAGAAAGACGAAAATTGCTGAGGGTCCGCGGGGGTTTCCCTGTTCCTCCATCCAGCGCACCGGGTAGTTCAGCAAAAAGGCAAATAGAGAGGCAAGGACAAGCACTGCCACCAGTGGCCCAAAGAACTTGAGAACGGTGGCAAATGCCCAGAAATTCAGCGTCAAAATTGGCCCTGCCAAGCCAATAATCAGAAACCGACTGGCAATGGAGAGGTGATTCCACCAGTGACCCGAGGCCGCAGGTTGGCTCATAGCTCTAAGCACAGTTGACGAAAGTGATCACCGCGTTCTTCAAAGTTCTGATATTGGTCAAAGCTGGCACAGCCAGGGGAAAAGAGCACGGTTTTGATCGGATACTGGGTCACCAGTTCAGCCGCCGCCGCCACTGCCCGATCCAGTGTCTCCATGATCTCATAATTTGTAAAACCGATCGCCTCGAGGCGCTGGGCAAACTGCGGTGCCGCTTCACCAATTAAGAGCACCCAAGCAGCTTTCTCCTGAATCAGGTTGAGCCAAGGGCGATCGTCCCCCTTTTTGGCCTGTCCCCCAGCAATAAGGATCACCGGACCTGTCACAGAGCGCAGTCCAATTTCTGCGGCATCATAATTGGTGGCTTTGCTGTCGTTGATCCACTCCACCTGTCGCCATTGACGAATCCGCTCTAGGCGATGGGGCACACCGGCAAACCCGGCCACCCCTTTGGCGATCGTTTTGGCGGGAATACCGGCTAAATGAGCAGTTGCCACCGCTAGAAGAAAGTTTTGCTGATTGTGTTGACCCGGCATTTGCAGGATATGGGTAGGCAGGAGGGGCTGATCCTGAAACCACACTTGATCTTCAGCAATGTAGATGCCCTGTTCAATCCCCTTGGGCAGGGCTGCTGCCCCTTGAGTACTGATCCACCATGCCTTGGACCAACGATTCACCATGTGCTGACGCAGATAGGGATCATCGCCATTGAGAATCACTTGTTTGGCACCGTTCATTAGGTGGGCTTTGGTTGCCACATAGGCGTCAAGGGTACCGTGGCGTTCCAAGTGATCCGGCGTGAGGGTTGTCCAAAGGGCAAATTGGGGTTGGAGGGGGGGGCTCGACTCTAATTGATAGCTACTAATCTCAGCAATCACCCAATCAAGGGCGCTAGCGGTCAAAGCCACTTCGCAAATACTCTTGCCGATATTGCCACAGGCGGGGGCATGGTACCCCGCTGCTTGAAAAATGGCAGCCGTGAGTGCGGTAGTGGTTGTTTTACCGTTGGTGCCCGTAATACATACCCAGGGCCGATGGGCCAGGGTCCGCCACGCAATTTCTACTTCACCGCGGATGGGGATGCCGGCTTGGCGAGCGGTAACGAGTGCCGGTGAGTGCCATGGTACCCCCGGACTAATGACAATTTCATCGGGAACATGCAGGCCAACGCTGACAAGAGTTTGCAAATCAAAGTCATAGTTGAGTTGAACGGGGATGCCTTCAGCTTGCAGCAGTTGCTGTTGAGATTGCAGCGCTGGAGTTTGACGGCGGTCACTGACCTCCACTTGCCAACCTTGACGTTTGAGTAAACGGGCGGCAGCAATGCCAGAGCGACCAAGACCAATCACATGAACAGTTGGCATAGTTAAGGGGGTGAATCCAATCGAGCAGGTACAGACTCGGGGCAGCGGCCACCAAAGTGCTATCCTCAAGGCCAATGGGACCGAAAGGCGATCGCTCCCGCTGAGGCTTGCAGCTTAAGTTCTATTATTTTCCCACCAAGTAGAGAACAATGCCTAGCTTACGCACAATTTGGCTCTGCGGTTTGCTATTGACAACCTGTGGCGGGTTCCTCTCCCTTGCAAGCAGGCCCGCGATCGCCCGCCGCCGCGAAGCCCCCAAAGTGGTGCGCGTCACCGATGTCCAATTGCAGAGTGAGAATATTGCGGGTGTCTGGTACCACCGCCTGACGGGACGCGTGCGCAATGAAACGGCCACACCAGCACGCAATGTTCAGATCTATTACGAAATCTATGACCCCACCAGCAAACGACTGCTGGCAGCGGGATTCACCCAGTTGCGCAATCAAGTGCTCAATAGCGAAGCAGAGGCGGAGTTTCTGGCACTTCCCAATGCGGGCGGACGGGTGAAAATTACGCTTGTGGAATGGCTGAGTGGCGATCGCGAGTACCGCTCGTTTCAGCAAATGCAGGAATTTTCCCAATAGGAGTGTGCCTACTGGGGTGTCTCACTGGAGGCGGGGGATTGAGGGGGTGTTTCCTGCACCCCAAAGGCCAGTACCCAGCCTTCAAGATTATTTTTAGTGCGAATCTTCAGCCATTCCCCATCCTCACTGCGCCCTAGGATCGTCACCACCTCATCAAAGGCCACACCCCCTAGGGCATTTGCTTCCCGACTGGGGCGATCGCGCACCCGCAAACCATCTCCATAGATCACTCGCCCTTCAGGATTTGGCCGCGCTGACTGAGTCGGGGTTGGTTCAGGCGTGGGTGAGGGTGAATTCGCTGAGGACTTTGCTGGCGTCGGTGGTGGCGAATTGTGTGCCTCCACCTCAGGACGCGGCGGTGGCCAGAGCAGGTTAAAGAGGAGGGGCATGATGAGGGCAGCAACCACAAGGGTCATCAGGCCTAAGCCCAAAAAAGTTCCCAAGAGCCATTGCAGCAGACGCACACCTGGTTTCATGATCTAACGTCCTGGGGGGGAGACAGGATGCGTGAGGCAAACCGTGCCCGACCCGAGGCCGCCCATTCTTGTAATTGGTGGACTTGTTCGCGAGCTGTCCGTGCCAAGGGGATAATTTCGCTGGCCGCGTGCAAGAGATCTTCGGTGGTAAAGTCGCGGTCTTGGCTAAAGGCAAGGTGCATTGCTTCAATGATACACTGCTCGATTTCAGCCCCGGAAAAGTCAATGGTTTCGTAGGCCAGGCGCTCTAGATCGTAGTTTTGCAGGCGATCGCGCCGCACGCGACTGAGGTGCACTTCAAAAATGGCGCGCCGCTCCTCCAGATTGGGTAGCCCCACAAAAAAGATTTCATCAAAGCGTCCCTTGCGCAGCAGCTCCGGAGGCAACACTTGGACGTTATTTGCCGTAGCCACCACAAAAACGGCAGAGGTTTTCTCCGCCAGCCAAGTGATAATCGTGCCAAAGACACGGCTGCTGGTTCCGCCATCGCCACGGCCATCAATGCCGGCAAAGGCTTTATCCATTTCATCAATCCAGAGAACACAGGGCGCCAAGGCTTCAGCAATTTGAATCATTTCGCGGGTGCGTGCTTCCGATTCCCCCACCAGGCCACCAAAGAGCCGCCCGACATCCAATCGCAACAGGGGCAAGTGCCATTGGTGGGCGATCGCCTTGGCTGTCAGGGACTTACCCGTACCCTGAATCCCCACCAGCAGCACCCCACGGGGATAGGGTAGCCCATAGCGCCGTGCCCGCTCGGAAAAGGCACCGCCGCGCCGCAGCAACCACTCCTTAAGGTTATCCAGACCGCCAATATCAGCAATCGTTTCTTGGGTGGGGTAAAACTCGAGAATTTGGGTTTGCCGCAGGATCTGCCGTTTCTCCTCCAAGATTAGATCCACATGGCTGCCGTCCAGCATACCGTGGAGGGCAATAATCCGACCAATCACCCGGCGAATCCGCTCCAGGGTCAAGCCCTGACAGGCACGGATCAATTCATCGAGAATCGGTTCTGGGGGAATGTTGCCAAGACTGTGGCAGAGCTTCACCAGTTCAAGGCGAATTTCCTCCCGTTGGGGCAAGGGAAACTCGACAACGGTAATCACATCCCGCAGTTCCGGGGGCAACTGCACCGTCGGCGCAAGCAAGATTAAGTTTTTGGGCTGGGACTTGAGTTGCCGTGCCAGGTTGCGCAGTTTGCGAGAGACCGCTACATCCTCAATAAAGCGATGAAAATCCCGCAGCAGAATCATGGCCGCTGCCGGTGGCGGTAGTTTTTCGACAAATTCAAGGGCAGTGAGGGGATTGCGCTTGGCCACTCCCAGATCATTGGGATTCCCCTGATACCCCTCGACAAAATCCCAAATGTAGATGGGGCGCTGATTCAGGCGATCGCTAATCCTATGCAGCGTCGCCTCAAGGCGTTCTTCCTCCGTTGTGGCCACATACAACAGGGGATAGCGTGCCCGCAGCAAGAGTTCAAGGTCAGACTGAGCACTCACGGCGATGGTTCTGCGCCCTCCAGAGCCGACTGTAGTTGCGCTAGCATTGCCCAGCGGTGATCCACGGGGGGTTCTGCGGGGGTGGGGGGGTGAATACCGCCACAGTGGGGATCACAGTACTTGGGATAGGGCAGGGCAAGGCACAGTTGCTGGTAGAGCCAATCTCCAAGATCAATGCGACCTGTGGCCGGCAAGGTCTCCACTAGATCATCGTCGGGCTGACTCGTTGGGCTTTCCGCCAGCCAAATCAGTTCACTGGTCGCACACTCTAGGCGGTGATTATAGTACTGCAAACAGCGATCGCAAGAGAGGGTGACAATGGTCTGCACACTGGCCCACAGTTCTAAGTAGGTGTGGCGGTGACTGGCAGTAACCATCCCTTGCACAGGAGTTAGCGTTGCCAAGTCTGGAAAATGGGTATCCACCCGCCACTCGTAGGTCTGGGCGGGCAGCCGCAACAGTTCAGGAATGCTTAGCCAGTGGATAGGGGTCACGTTAGGATCCTTGACTTATATCATAGAGTTCTTTCAGGAAACGGAAGCACTGCTCGGCCGTCATTGAGCTTGGCTGAAACGTTGCTGCTGGAGAGTATTTTAACCGCAGGCGCCGAATGGTGTCGCTATCCATCTCACCCAACTGCACCAGACGCATTGACCAATTGATAAAGGTTCGCTCTTCGATCCCCTTAAATTCAATAATTTCAGCGCTGTGGTGGCGGGGATCCTTAAGAATACGGGCGTAGGTTTCACTGACTTTCTGGCGATCGCCCTCAAGGGTTTGCAGAAACATGCCATTGCCATAGCACAGCATTCCCGTAATGCCATCGCGCACATTGTTCACCTCTGACTTGGCCATAATATCCCGCAGGTCTGGGTAGGACAACCCATCTGTGGCACAACTGAGATAGATTAGGCGATGTAGTCTCATGGGTTTTCTGTTCTCGATCGCACACAGTTGAGTTTTACTATCCCATAAAAGGGTTCTTTTCTTTAGCTGAATTTTGTTATTAGTATTTCTAAAGGATTTTTATTATTAGTATCTCTAAAGGATTGATATAGAACTCCCCTGTGTGGAATAGGCTGTACAGCCGCAGGCCATAGTAGCCAAGGTAAATGCCCCCCAGCCACCACCAGTTTTGAATGCGTTCATTGATGTAGCGAAAGGGGGTGTGCTGCAATCGTCGCCCTGCTTTTAGTTCAAGGGCCATCAATACAGCAGCCACTGTAAATGCGAGAAAGAGTATAGGGCCAAAGAGATGCATTCTCAGGGCATCTGCAAGATTGCCGCGAGCGATCGCCATAAAAGAACGAGTCAGGCCACACCCCGGACAGGGAATGCCCGTTGTTGCCCAAAACGGACACAGTAAGAAAGGCGGCGTTCCCGTATGGTTAAACAGTGCCGCTCCCACTAAAGGTGCCGTAGTCAGTCCCAAAAAGCCCCAACGGCTCAAGCGTTCCTGTTTAGATAAAACAGCATCAGAGAAGCGCAGCATCGGGTTCCTCAGCATTCACCACTAGTCGCTGCTCCCATTCTGCCGCAAAGGCCGCAAATCGCTCCTCTAAAATTGCCTGCCGTGCTGCTTGGGTAAAGCGAATCAGTTCTGTCACGTTATGAATTGAGAGCAGGGTATAGGCGAGGAGTTCCTTGGCACGCACAAGATGACTGAGGTAGGCGCGGCTAAATGTCCTACAGGTATAGCAGGGACAGGTTGGATCGAGGGGGTCATAGTCGCGGCGGAAGCGGGCATTTTTCAGGTTCCAGCGCTGCCCTTGGACAATGGCACAACCGTGGCGAGCCAGACGCGTAGGAATCACGCAGTCAAAGAGGTCAACACCGGCAGCGATCGCCCGCAGCATTTCTAGGTGCGTCCCCACACCCATGAGATAGCGCGGCCTATGGGCAGGCAGCAGGGGAGCTGTCGCCGCAACAATTTCATGCATGGCGCGATTGGGCTCACCGACACTGACGCCACCAATGGCATAGCCCGGCAAGTCGTAGGGCACCATGGCCTCAGCGCACTCCCGCCGCACATCGCCATAGACACCCCCCTGCACAATGCCAAAGAGGGCTTGATCGGTGCGTTCCTTGACCGCAAGACAACGTTCTAGCCACTGAAGGGTACGGCGAGTTGCCTGGATCACCACCTCACGGCTAGCAGGGTAGGGGGGACACTCATCAAAGGCCATGATGACATCTGCCCCCAAGGCCTCTTGAATGGCGATCGCTCGCTCCGGTGACAACTCAACGATCTGACCATCGTGGGGTGACCGAAACACCACCCCCTGATCGGAAATTTGCCGCATTTCACTGAGGCTAAAGACCTGAAACCCCCCCGAATCCGTGAGAATTGGCCCTGACCAGCCCATAAAACGGTGGAGCCCCCCCGCTGCAGCCACAATGTCTTCCCCCGGTTGCAGGTGCAGATGGTAGGTGTTAGCCAAGATCATTTGGGCGCCCGCTGCCTTCAGGTGTTCTGGAGTGAGGGTTTTCACATTGGCTAAGGTGCCCACTGGCATAAAACGCGGCGTTGCCACTGTGCCATGGGGGGTGTGAAACAGGCCGGCCCGGGCTTGGGTATGGGCACATCCCTGCTGGCAGACAAATTCAAACACGCTGTGGATCCACAAGAAGGCGTAAAAAATGTTACCAAATCCCTAGACAAACCCACAACCGCTGATCTATGATTAAAACTTGTGACCAAAAACGGATACTGAGTGGGAGCGATCGCCTCAACCCCCTTAAGTCCTTGGTCCCACTGATCCAGGGATGGCAGCGTGTTCGCAACTTGCAATCATAGCCTTGCCATCTTTACCTGCGCCTGTCCTTGATCAATGATGGATGCGCCCTGGGCGTCATCGTCTTGACCGTATAACTGCTGGGTCAATCCACTATTCCTAACTGTAGGAATCTGCCGAAGTGTAGCCTTGCGGCTACCTCTCGCTGTTTTGTTGTGATTCGTATTTTTAAGGAACGCGATCGTGACAGTTGGTATTTTAGGGACAAAGTTGGGCATGACCCAAATCTTTGACGAGGCGGGCCGATCTGTCCCCATTACGGTGGTACAAGCGGGGCCGTGTCCGATCACCCAAATTAAAACCCCCCAAACCGACGGCTATACGGCGATTCAACTTGCCTATGGCGAAGTGCGGGAGAAAAGCTTAACCCGCCCTGAGTTGGGCCACCTCCAGAAATCACAAACGCCTCCCATGCGCCATCTGCGGGAATTTCGCCTCGAAGATGCCTCCGCCTATCAACTAGGTCAGGCCATCACCGTTGATATTTTTAGTCCAGGGCAGCTTGTGGATGTCCACGGCACCAGCATTGGTCGCGGCTTTGCCGGCTACCAAAAACGCCACAACTTCAAGCGCGGTCCGATGGCCCACGGCTCAAAAAACCATCGTCTACCCGGTTCTACGGGGGCAGGGACGACACCGGGTCGTGTCTTCCCCGGCAAGCGGATGGCCGGTCGCATGGGCAACAGCGCGGTTACCATTCGCAAGTTGCAGGTGGTGCGCGTTGATCCTGAGCGCAATTTGATTCTCATTAAAGGGGCATTGCCGGGTAAACCGGGGGCACTGGTGAGCATTACCCCCGCCAAGGTTGTCGGTCGCAAATAGGGGCTGGAGAGTAGTTATGGTTGCATGTGTGGTTAAAGACTGGCAGGGTGCCGACAGTGGTGAAGCCACCCTTGATCTGGCGACAGCAAAACCTGAAACTGCCAGTCATATTGTTCATCGTGCCCTTGTGCGGCAGTTGGCCAACGCCCGTCAGGGGACCGTTTCCACCAAAACTCGTGCCGAAGTGCGCGGCGGCGGGCGCAAACCTTGGCGGCAAAAGGGAACAGGACGTGCCCGCGCCGGCTCGATTCGTTCTCCCCTCTGGCGGGGGGGCGGTGTGATCTTTGGTCCGAAGCCCCGCGACTATAGCCAGAAAATGAACCGTAAGGAGCGGCGGCTTGCCCTGCGCACAGCTCTGATGAGCCGTGTCGAAGATTTAATTGTGGTTCAGGACTTTGCCGCTCACCTGCCACGTCCGAAAACCAAGGAATTGGTGACGGCTTTGCAACGTTGGGGCATTGAGCCGGCGCAAAAAGTACTGCTACTGGATGCAGACATTACCGAAACGGTGGCACTCTCAGCGCGAAATGTGCCCACTTTGAAACTGCTGCGTGCTGATCAATTGAATGTTTTTGATTTGCTCTATGCCGATCGCATTGTTGCCACCACCGGTGCGATCGCCAAGATTCAGGAGGTGTACGGTGACTAAAGTCCAACCCCGCGCCCTTGCGGATCTCATCAAGCGCCCCATCATCACAGAGAAGGCCACAATTTTGCTAGAGAACAATCAATACACCTTCGATGTGGATCGGCGCGCCACCAAGCCGCAAATCAAGGCGGCCATTGAGGAACTCTTTAACGTTAAGGTGAAGGCGGTGAATACCTATCATCTACCCCCTAAGGAGCGCCGCGTGGGTCGGTTCGTTGGGCATCGTCCTCGCTATAAGCGGGCGATCGTCACCCTTGCCCCCGACAGCAAGATTGTTCTCTTCCCCGAAGTTTAACGGAGTAGATCATGGGCATTCGCGTTTACCGACCCTACACCCCCGGCGTTCGCCAAAAAACCGTTTCTGACTTTGCTGAAATTACCACCGACAAGCCCGAAAAGTCGCTGACCCGTGGCTTCAAGCGCGACAAAGGCCGCAACAATCGCGGTGTGATTACCAGTCGGCGGCGGGGTGGTGGCCACAAGCGTCGCTACCGCATTGTTGATTTTCGCCGCAGCAGCAAGCTCAATATCCCTGCCAAAGTGGCAACCGTGGAGTACGACCCCAACCGCAATGCCCGCATTGCCCTGCTCCACTACCGTGATGGTGAAAAGCGCTACATCATCCATCCTCGCGATTTGACCCCTGGCACGGAGATTATTGCCAGTCCTGAGGCCCCTATCGAAGTGGGTAACGCCCTTCCCTTGGGTAAAATTCCCTTGGGTACCAGCGTTCACAATGTGGAAATTACCCCCGGTCGCGGTGCGCAAATGGTGCGAGCTGCTGGTGCCATGGCCCAGGTGGTGGCCAAGGAAGGTGACATGGTCACCCTCAAGCTTCCTTCGGGTGAAGTGCGGCTCTTCCGGAAGGAGTGCTATGCCACCATTGGCCAGGTGGGGAATGTGGAAGCCAACAACATCAGTTTGGGCAAAGCCGGTCGCAATCGCTGGAAAGGTCGTCGTCCGAAGGTGCGTGGTTCGGTGATGAACCCTGTGGATCACCCCCACGGTGGTGGTGAAGGGCGGGCTCCCATTGGTCGTCCTGGACCTGTTACTCCTTGGGGTAAGCCCACTCTAGGTTACAAAACTCGCAAGAAGAAGAAACTCAGTGATGCCCTCATTGTGCGTCGTCGCAAGAAGTCTTCCAAGCGGGGTCGCGGTGGTCGTCAGTCTTAGGTTTTTGCGGAGAAGTTAGGTTATGGGACGTTCATTAAAAAAAGGCCCCTTTGTGGCGGATCATCTCTTACGCAAGATTGAAGCCCTCAATGAGCGCAATGCCAAGGAAGTGATCAAAACCTGGTCGCGTGCCTCAACAATTGTGCCAGAAATGATTGGCCACACGATCGCCGTCCACAACGGCAAACAGCACGTGCCCGTGTACATCACTGAGCAAATGGTGGGTCACAAACTGGGGGAATTTGCCCCCACCCGCAACTTCCGCAGTCATGTTAAGGGCGATAAAAAAGCCCGCCATTGATTCTCTTGTTCGCCTCTGGGATCGCCGTCTATGGTTTCTACCTCTTCTCCTACTGCCCGTGCCTGCGCCAAGTATGTCCGCATGTCACCCCACAAAGTGCGGCGGGTACTAGATCAACTGCGGGGTCGCACCTACCGCGATGCCCTCATTATGCTGCGCTTTATGCCCTATCGTGCCTGCGAGCCGATTACGAAGGTCCTGCGCTCGGCGGCAGCTAATGCCACCCACAATTTAGGCTTGGATCCCGCCACCTTGGTGATTAGTCAGGCCTATGCCGATCAAGGGCCTTGCCTGAAGCGGTTCCGCCCCCGTGCCCAAGGCCGCGCTTACCAAATTCGCAAACCCACCTGCCACATCACAATTGCTGTGGCGCCCCAAAACACTGCTGACGAATCGTAGAAGGATACCACCGTGGGACAGAAGATTCACCCAATTGGCTTTCGCCTCGGCATTACACAAGAACATCGCTCCCGCTGGTTCGCCGATAGCGATCGCTATCCCGAGCTCTTGCAGGAGGATCACCGCATCCGCACGTTTATTAACAAGCAACTGGCCAACGCTGGCATTGCGGAAGTGCGCATTGAGCGCAAAGCGGATCAAGTGGAGTTGCAAATTCGCACCGCCCGTCCCGGTGTCGTGGTTGGCAAAGGCGGCCAAGGGATTGAGGAATTGCGCAAGCAACTGCGGCAGATGCTTCCTAGTAACCGCACGATCAAAGTGAACGTGGTGGAAGTCAGCCGAGTGGATGCGGAGGCCAGCCTCTTGGCGGAATACATCACCCAGCAACTAGAGCGACGGGTGGCCTTCCGCAGGGCCGTGCGCCAAGCTATTCAGCGGGCGCAGCGAGCAGGGATTGAGGGGATCAAAGTCCAAGTGGCGGGTCGCCTGAATGGGGCAGAAATTGCCCGCACCGAGTGGACACGGGAAGGGCGAGTTCCCCTGCATACCCTCAGGGCAGACATTGACTATGCCTACCGCACCGCCCGCACGATTTATGGCATTTTGGGTGTGAAGGTGTGGATCTTTAAGGGTGAAGTTCTGCCGGGACAAACGGAAGTAGTTCCACGGGAAGCCACTCGCCGTAGCCCACAGCGCCGTCTACCCCAATTTGAAAATCGCTCTAACTAACAGGGAAGCTACCGATGCTAAGTCCAAAGCGTACAAAATTTCGCAAACAGCAGCGGGGTCGCATGACGGGGGTTGCCAGTCGCGGTAACTCCATCCACTTTGGCGACTATGCCCTTCAAGCCCTTGAACCTGCTTGGATCACTGCACGGCAAATTGAGGCCGGCCGTCGTGCCATGACCCGCTATATCCGCCGCGGTGGCAAAATCTGGATTCGCATTTTCCCCGACAAGCCCGTGACGATGCGGCCTGCAGAAACACGGATGGGGTCAGGGAAAGGGTCACCGGAGTACTGGGTGGCGGTGGTCAAACCTGGTCGCATTATGTATGAAATTGCTGGTGTGACAGAGGAGGTTGCTCGCGAAGCCATGCGTCTTGCTGCCTACAAAATGCCGATCAAGACCCGTTTTCTGGTGCGCAATCAAGACGAGCAACAACAGGAGGGTTAAGAATGGCACTCACGAAAATGAAAGATCTGCGGCAACTAACTGATCAAGAGGTGAGCGATCGCATTGCTGCGATTAAGAAAGAGCTTTTTGAGCTGCGCTTCAAAAAAGCCACTCGTCAAGAGGTCAAGCCCCATCAATTTAAACATCTGCGCCACGAGTTGGCACAGCTTTTAACCCTTGAGAATGAACGTCGCCGCAGTGGAGGTCAAGGCTAGTGGCAGTTAAAGAACGTGTTGGCGTTGTCGTCAGCGACAAAATGCAAAAAACCGTGGTCGTGGCCGTCGAAAACCGCGCCCCCCATCCCAAGTACGGCAAAATTGTCGTCAAAACCCGCCGCTATAAAGCCCATGATGAAAACAACGAAGCCAAAGTGGGCGATCGCGTGCGCATTCGGGAAACCCGTCCCCTGAGTCGCACCAAGCGTTGGGTCATTGCCGAGATTCTCAGCCCTCGCACTACCTAAGGAGAGCCAGCCATGATTCAACAGGAAACCTATCTCAATGTTGCTGATAACAGCGGCGCCAAAAAGCTCCTCTGCATTCGTGTGCTCGGGGGCAGTAACCGTCGCTACGGTAGTGTGGGCGATGTGATCATTGCCACCGTCAAAGATGCGACTCCCAATATGGCAGTAAAAAAATCCGATGTGGTTCGCGCTGTCATTGTGCGCACCCGCAAAACCATCCGCCGCGAAAGTGGCATGAGCATCCGCTTTGATGATAACGCCGCTGTCTTGATCAACCAAGATGGCAACCCTCGCGGTACCCGTGTCTTTGGCCCTGTGGCTCGCGAGCTACGGGATAAAAACTTCACAAAAATTGTTTCATTGGCACCGGAGGTACTCTAATGGCGGCCAAGAAAGCAAACAAAAAGCCCGTGCGCTATCGCATGCACGTGAAAAAAGGGGATATGGTTCAAGTCATCGCCGGCAAGGACAAAGCCAAAGTGGGTGAAGTCCTCGCCGTTTTTCCCAAAACCAGTCAGGTAATTGTCAAAGGAGTCAACCTGAAAACCAAACACATCAAGCCCCGCCAAGAGGGAGAATCGGGGCAAATTATCACCAAAGAAGCCCCGATTTACAGTTGCAAGGTGATGCTCTACTCCACCAAGCAAAACGTGGCCAGCCGCATCTGCTACACCTACACCGAAGATGGTCGTAAGGTACGGATGCTCAAGAAAACTGGCGAAATCATTGATTAGGTCTCACCTGTTTCCCCCTCTCTGACCCAGCCCAGAGAATGCCCCTAGGAGAAGCCCCATGTCCCAACGCCTCAAAGATCACTACAACAAAACCGTTGTGCCGCAGCTGATGCAGCAATTCCAGTACAAAAATATTCACCAAGTGCCCAAGATTGTCAAAGTGACCGTCAACCGGGGTCTCGGTGAAGCGGCGCAAAATGCCAAAGCCCTTGAAGCCACCCTGGCAGAAATTGCTACAATTACAGGCCAAAAGCCTGTGGTGACCCGTGCCAAGAAGGCGATCGCTGGCTTCAAAATTCGCAAAGGCATGCCGGTGGGGGTTGCTGTGACGTTGCGTTCCGATCGCATGTATGCCTTCTTGGATCGCTTGATTAACTTGGCACTGCCACGTATTCGTGACTTTCGTGGTGTCAACCCCAAAAGCTTTGATGGCCGGGGCAACTACACCCTAGGTTTGCGTGAGCAACTGATTTTCCCCGAGGTCAACTACGACGACATTGATCAAATTCGCGGCATGGATGTCTCAATCATCACCACTGCCAATACTGATGAAGAAGGACGTGCCCTGCTTAAAGCAATGGGCATGCCGTTCCGTGAGAACTAACGCCGGAGGCAGATTTTTAAGGAGCAACTATGGCAGTAAATGACACGATTGGCGATATGCTAACTCGCATCCGCAACGCAAACCTTGCGCGTCATCAAACCACCACAATTCCGGCCACGCGCATGACCCGCAGTATTGCGCAGGTCCTGAAAGCGGAAGGGTTTATTCGCGATTTTGAAGAGCAAGGGGAGGGCGTCAAACGGCATCTTGTGGTTTCCCTAAAATATCGCGGCAAGCAGCGCCAGCCGATTATTACTGCGCTCAAGCGGGTGAGTAAACCTGGTCTGCGCGTCTATGCCAATTCCCGTGAGTTGCCCCGGGTGCTCGGTGGCATCGGCATTGCCATCATTTCCACCTCAAGCGGCATCATGACTGATCGCGAGGCACGGAAGCAGGGCATTGGCGGCGAAGTACTCTGTTACGTTTGGTAAGTTCGGAGGAAGTCCCACATGTCTCGTATTGGCAAGCGTCCCATCCCTCTGCCAAAGAATGTCACCCTTACCCTAGACGGGCAGCAAGTCACGGTCAAGGGTCCTAAGGGTCAACTCAGTCGCATTTTTCCCCCGGAAGTGAATGTTGCCCAAGAGGGCGAAACGATTGTCGTCAAACGCCGCGATGACTCTCGACCGGCCAAAGAACGCCACGGCCTCTGCCGCACACTACTGGCCAACATGGTAGAAGGTGTCTCCCAAGGGTTTACGAAAAAGCTCGAGATTCAAGGGGTTGGTTACCGTGCCCAGCTCCAAGGCAAAACCCTTGTCCTCAGTATGGGCTACAGCCACCCCGTTGAGATCGTGCCGCCTGAGGGCATTACTCTAGAAATCGAGGACAACCAAGGTAAAAAAGTCCAGCAAGGCACGATTGTCCTCGTCAGTGGTATTGATAAAGAACTGGTCGGCAACACCTCTGCCCGTATTCGCGCCGTGCGCCCCCCTGAACCTTACAAGGGCAAGGGTATCCGCTATATGGGTGAATTTGTGCGTCGTAAAGTTGGTAAGACAGGGAAGAAATAGATGAAGCAAACTCGTATTGCAGCTCGCCAAAGTCGGCATCGGCGCATTCGCCGCAAAGTCAAAGGGACCAGCGATCGCCCCCGCCTCGCTGTCTTCCGTTCCCATCAGCACATCTATGCCCAAGTGATTGATGACACCCGGCACCACACCCTGGTTGCCGCCTCAAGCCTTGAGCCAGAACTGCGGCAAAAACTGGGGGATGGAAGCACCTGCGCTGCCTCCATCGAAGTGGGGCGACTGATTGCAGAGCGCGCCAAAGCCGCTGGCATTGAGCGCGTTGTCTTTGATCGGGGTGGCAATATCTACCATGGTCGTGTTAAGGCCTTGGCGGAGGCTGCCCGTGAAGCTGGATTAGACTTTTAGAGGATCACCCGATGGCAAATCGTCGTAAAAACCCCCGCAAAGTTGAAAAAGAAACCGACTGGCAAGAGCGGGTCGTTCAGATCCGCCGCGTCTCCAAAGTGGTGAAAGGCGGTAAGAAACTCAGCTTCCGCGCCATTGTTGTCGTTGGCAACGAGCGTGGCCAAGTGGGTGTGGGTGTCGGCAAAGCCGCCGATGTCATTGGTGCGGTGCGCAAAGGCGTAGCTGATGGCAAGAAGCACCTTATTGATGTCCCGATCACCAAATCCAACTCTATTCCCCACCCCACCTTTGGCGAAGGCGGTGCTGCCCGCGTCATGATTCGCCCCGCTGCACCGGGAACTGGGGTGATTGCTGGTGGCTCTGTGCGCACCGTCCTTGAACTAGCAGGTGTACGCAATGTGCTGGCCAAACAACTGGGATCCAGCAACCCCCTCAACAATGCCCGTGCCGCTCTTGAAGCCCTTGCGGCGTTGCGCACCTTCCAAGAAGTCGCCGAGGAGCGGGAAATCCCCATTGAAAATCTCTACAGCAAATAGTTTAGTTAGGAGTTATCCATGCGGTTTCAAGATCTGCACCCCCAAGCGGGATCGCGACGGCGCAAACGGCGGATTGGTCGGGGTATTGCCGCAGGTCAAGGGGCAAGCGGTGGCTTTGGTATGCGGGGGCAAAAATCTCGTTCTGGTCGCTCCACCCGTCCCGGCTTTGAAGGCGGTCAAAACCCCCTCTACCGTCGTCTCCCCAAACTCAAGCACTTTCCCCTCGTCAACCGGAAGGTTTACACTACGATCAACGTGGGTCGTCTCAATACCCTACCGGCCAATAGTGTAGTGACGGTTGAGTCCCTCCTGGAGGCTGGCATTCTCACCACCGCCAAATATCCCCTTAAGGTGTTAGGGGATGGTGAGCTAAATGTCAAGCTAGAGGTTCATGCGGCTGCCTTTAGTGGCAGTGCCCGCAGTAAGATTGAAGCCGCTGGTGGGGTATGTGTGGAGACCTCCGTTGCTGCCGACAGTGAATAGAGGAACTCCAATATGATTGTGAATCGCGGCAAGGCACCCACTGCCCAAGAAACATTTATGCAGATGGCTCAAGCGGCGGGTCTGCGGGGGCGACTCCTGATCACCATTGGGCTACTAATCTTAGTGCGGCTTGGTATCTATCTACCCATTCCGGGAATAGAGCGCGCCGTTTTTGCCCAGAGCGTTCAAGATAATGCCGTGATTCGCTTCCTGGACATCTTTTCAGGCGGTGGCCTCTCTGCCCTTGGGATTTTTGCCCTTGGCATCCTGCCCTATATTAACGCCTCCATCATCATGCAGCTGCTGACTGCTGCTCTCCCCTCCTTGGAGCGACTCCAAAAAGACGAAGGGGAAGCCGGCCGTCGCAAAATTTCCCAAATTACTCGCTACGTCGCTGTGGGCTGGGCGGTTCTGCAAAGCTTCGGTATTGCCATTTTTGTCAGTTCAATTCCCGGTGCTGCTTTACACCCGGGGCCGTGGTTTGTAGCTGAGATTGTTCTTGGCCTTACCGCTGGCTCCATGGTGGTGATGTGGATTTCCGAATTGATTACTGAGCGAGGGGTGGGTAATGGCGCTTCCCTCTTGATCTTTTTGAGCATTGTTGCCTACTTACCTGCCTCGGTGGGCCAGACGATCGCCCTTGCGGAAAGTGGTGGCAACATCGGCGGCATTGTTATCCTTGTGGCTGTCTTTTTAGCCATGATTGTCGGCATTGTCTTCGTTCAGGAGGGGACCCGCCGCATCCCTATTGTTTCGGCACGTCGCCAAGTGGGGCGTAAGCTCTACCGCGAGCAAACCAGTTACCTGCCCCTGCGCTTGAACCAAGGGGGGGTGATGCCGATCATTTTTGCCTCGGCGGTACTGATTCTGCCCTCAACATTGGCACAGTTTACCCGTAACGAACTCGTGGCCCGATTCGCCAGTTATGTTTCTCCGGCAGGGCCGACACCCTGGCTATACGTGACTTTTTATTTGCTGTTGATTCTCTTCTTTAGCTACTTTTACTCCTCCTTAGTGGTCAACCCCGTGGATATGTCCCAAAACTTGAAAAAAATGGGCGCCAGTATTCCGGGGATCCGACCGGGGAAAGCGACTTCTGATTACCTCGAGCGGGTTCTCAACCGCTTGACATTCCTAGGGGCAATTTTTTTGGGGCTGGTGGCAATTATTCCCACAGCAGTCGAGAGTGCCACCAAAGTAACAACATTTCAAGGGCTGGGGGCAACCTCCCTGTTGATCTTGGTGGGGGTGGCGATTGACACCTCAAAGCAAATTCAAACCTATGTGATTTCGCAACGTTATGAGGGGATGGTGAAGCAGTAATGCGCTTAATTTTGTTTGGCGGCCCCGGTTCGGGTAAAGGAACACAGGCGGCAATTCTGACCACGCTCTTGGGCATTCCCCATATTTCTATAGGGGATATTCTGCGGGCAGAGCGAGCTGCCGGCACCCCCCTCGGTCAACAGGCTCAACGCTACATGGATCGCGGTGAACTGGTACCAGATCAGTTGATTGTGGATATGGTGGCCAATCGCTTGCAACAGCCAGATACGACAGCGGGTTGGCTTTTGGACGGGTTTCCCCGCAATGTGGCACAGGCAGCGGTCTTTGAGGAGATGCTTAAAAGCATTCACCAAGACTATGATTACTTGCTTTTTTTAGATGTGCCCGCGGCGATTCTCCAAGAACGCGCCCTAAATCGCGCCAAGCAAGCTACCAATGGTCAGCAGCGCTCCGATGATACCCCAGAAACCATCTTTAAGCGGCTACAGGTCTATGAGCGGGAAACCCTACCGATGATTCAACAGTACATGAGTCATCCTAAGTTTGTGCACATTGATGGAACGCGTACGATCGAAGAGGTAACTGCTGCCATTCAAGCACGTATTGGGGAGGTGAACCGTGTCTAAACAGGATGCCATTGAAATTGAAGGGACAGTGACCGAGTCATTGCCCAACGCCATGTTTCGGGTGGATCTGGACAATGGCTTCAATGTCCTTGCTCATATTTCTGGGAAGATTCGCCGCAACTACATCAAGATTTTGCCGGGCGATCGCGTCAAGGTGGAATTGACCCCCTATGACTTGACCAAGGGGCGGATTACCTATCGTCTGCGCAAAAAGTAGTTTGATCTTTACTGGCCACTCTGCTAACATATAAAATTTGCGACTACATGAGCAACTGATATGAAAGTAAGAGCATCGGTACGGCGTATTTGTGAAAAATGCCGCGTCATTCGGCGACGTGGCCGGGTGATGGTGATCTGCACCAACCCGAAACACAAGCAGCGCCAAGGGTAACCCACTGTTGTTGCACACACATAGGAACTAGATTCATGGCTCGTATTGCTGGTGTTGATTTACCCCGCGACAAACGGATTGAAATTGCCCTCACCTACATCTATGGCATTGGCTTAACCCGCTCCAAAGAAATTTTGGCAAAAACGGGTGTCAATCCTGATACACGCACCCGCGATTTAACGGATGCCGATATTGCGGCATTGCGGGCTGCGATTGACGAGTACCAAGTGGAGGGGGATCTGCGCCGCCTTGAGGCCATGAATATCAAGCGGCTCATGGACATTGGCTGCTATCGAGGGCGGCGGCATCGCCTTGGATTGCCGGTTCGTGGTCAGCGCACCCGTACCAATGCTCGTACCCGTCGTGGTGGTCGTCGCACTGTGGCTGGTAAGAAAAAACCTGCTGCTAAGAAATAATAAGTTTTTCCGCTCCTGCTACCTGATTCACGGTTTGGATAGATTATGGCACCCTCTGCAAAACGCTCTGGCCCTCGTAAGCAAAAGCGCAACGTCCCCAGTGGCGTTGCCCACATTCAGTCCACATTTAATAATACGATTGTCTCAATTACCGACCCCAATGGGGAGGTGATTGCTTGGGCCTCCGCTGGCTCCAGTGGTTTCAAAGGTGCCAAAAAAGGCACACCCTTTGCAGCCCAAACTGCTGCTGATAATGCGGCTCGCCGTGCCATTGATCAGGGGATGCGGCAAATTGAGGTCATGGTGAGTGGTCCTGGCTCCGGTCGAGAAACAGCGATTCGGGCGCTGCAAGCCGCAGGCCTAGAAATTACCCTCATTCGGGATGTGACCCCCATTCCCCATAATGGTTGTCGTCCCCCCAAACGGCGGCGGGTTTAAGTTAGTTTGGGTCACTTGGGAGCACAGCTATGGCATATCAAATTGAATGTTTGGAAACACGGGTTGAGGAGGATCAGGGGCAGTATGGCCAATTTGCACTGCATCCCCTCGCCCCTGGTCAAGGGATTACGGTGGGAAATGCCCTGCGGCGGGTTCTCCTTGCCAACTTACCCGGTAGTGCCGTGACAGCGGTGCGGATCGCTGGCGTCAATCATGAGTTTTCGACGATTCCCGGTGTGCGCGAAGATGTCATGGATATTTTGCTGCAAATGAAGCAGTTGGTAATTCGCAGCCACACCTCAGAACCCCAAATGGGTCGTCTTTTTGCTCAAGCCCCTGCGGATGAGCCATTGACGGTCACCGCTGGTATGGTGCAACTTGGCTCTGAAGTGGAGGTGGTCAACCCCAACCACTATATTGCCACGCTGATGCCGGGGGCAACCTTGGAGATGGAATTCAAGATTGAAAGGGATCGCGGCTATCGCTCGGTGGAGCGGGTGCGGGACGATCGCCTTGCCTTGGACTATCTCCAATTGGATGCTGTCTTTATGCCCGTGCGGCGGGTGAACTATACCGTTGACTCTGTGCGCAGTGCCGGTGCAGAGGGCGATCGCCAACTCCAAGACTACCTAAAGCTGGAAATCTGGACAAATGGCAGCTTGACTCCCCAGGATGCCCTCAATCAGGCGGCAACGATTCTTGTGGATCTCTTTAGCCCCTTGAAGGAAGTGCCCCTACACACCTCTGAGGCCACCCCCAGCGATGAGCATGACGAAACGGGGCAAATTCCCATTGAGCAACTTAATTTGTCGGTCCGTGCCTACAACTGTCTCAAGCGTGCCCAAGTGAATACGGTGGCTGATCTCCTTGAGTACTCCCAAGAAGAGCTACTGGAGATCAAAAACTTCGGTCAAAAGTCGGCTGAGGAAGTGATCGAAGCCCTACAAAAACACTTGGGAATTACGCTACCGCCCCAAAAAGCGGCCCGTAACTAGAAAGATGAGTGAGGTTTACCTATTATGCGTCACCAACGTCGGGTTCCCCAACTAGGACTACCAGCGGATCAACGAAAAGCACTGCTGCGGGCATTGACCACTGAGCTGATTCGCCATGGCCGCATTACCACCACCAAAGCGCGGGCGAAGGCTGTCCGCGCAGAGGCCGAGCGGATGATCACCTTGGCAAAGGATGGTTCCTTGGCGGCACGGCGGCGTGCCCTTGGCTATCTCTACGATAAGCAACTGGTACATGCTCTGTTTGCCCAGGCTCCAGGGCGCTATGGCGATCGCAAGGGTGGCTATACCCGTATTATCCGCAGTGTGCGGCGGCGGGGTGATAACGCCGAATTGGCAGTCATTGAGCTGGTGTAGCAGGCAATGATGACAGCGATCGCCCCGCCTCAAAGCGGCCAACGCTTGGCACTGCTCATTCAGTACCAGGGCACCCACTTCCACGGCTGGCAACGCCAAGTGGGCCAGCGCACGGTGCAGGAGGTGATTGAGCAGGCGATCGCCAGTGTTGTCAATCATCCCGTCTCTGTGGTTGCCGCAGGGCGCACGGACACAGGGGTTCATGCAGCGGGTCAAGTGGCCCATGTCACGGTCAACTCGCCTATTCCTGTGCATCGTTGGCCGGGGATTCTCAATGCTCGCCTGCCCGCTGATGTGGTGATTCGGGCGGCGGCGGCTGTGCCTCCTCACTGGCATGCCCGTTTCTCAGCGCTGTGGCGTCGCTATCGCTATACTCTCTATACCGACCCCTGCCCCAATATCTTTCTGCGGCCTTGGACATGGCACTACTACTATGCCCCCTTGGATGTGGCAAAAATGGCAGCAGTGCTTCAGCCATTGTTGGGGCGGCATCACCTAAGTGCATTTCACCGTTCTGGCTCCAATCGTGCCCATTCTTGGGTGGAGGTACAGGCGGTGAGTTGCCAGCGGCGCGGCGCCCTTGTGGAAATTGAGGTACAAGCTTCCGGATTTCTCTACGGCATGATGCGCCTGTTGGTGGGCCTTTTGGTACAGGTGGGACAAGGCCAGCGATCGCCCGCCAGTTTTACGGAAATTTGGCAACAGGAGCAACGCCACCTTGTCAAGTATGCTGCACCCCCCAGCGGCCTTTGTCTATTGGGGGTGGGTTATCCTGAATCACCGTTCCCCCCTGCCCTGTGCACCGAGGCGATGCCCCAGTTCCAGTTAGCCTCTGTTTGCCCTGAATTGTCTATCGCATAGAACTATGGAGTTTGTGATGACCAGTACCCTAAAGACACCCCTGCCGGCTGTGGATGACCTTGCTCCCCAGTGGTATGTCATTGATGCCACCGATCAACGGTTGGGTCGGCTGGCCGCAGAAATTGCCCGCATTCTCAGGGGCAAAAACAAAGCGATTTACACCCCCCACATGGATACGGGTGACTTTGTGATTGTCATCAATGCCGAAAAGGTCACCGTCACTGGCAGAAAACGCTCCCAAAAACTCTACCGTCGTCACTCCGGACGTCCCGGCGGCATGAAAATTGAAACCTTTGATCAACTGCAAGCCCGTATTCCAGAGCGGATTATTGAGCACGCTGTCAAGGGGATGCTGCCGAAAAATTCCCTTGGCCGCAAACTCTTTACCAAGCTGAAAGTTTATGCTGGGCCAGAGCATCCCCACCAAGCGCAAAAACCCCAGCCTTTGACCCTTAACACGATTCCGGGAGCCTAACAATGCAGATTGCTGATCAGTCTAAGCGGGTAGTTTACTTGGGAACAGGTCGCCGTAAGTCGGCCGTAGCACGGGTGCGATTGATTCCTGGTAGCGGTCAGTTATTGATCAATGGCCGCAATGGGGCTGACTACCTGCAAAATAACCCTATCTACCTCAACTTGGTGAAGGCCCCCCTTGAAACCCTTGGACTTGAAAATAGCTATGATATCTATGTCAATGCCACGGGGGGTGGTCTGACAGGGCAAGCGGACGCTATTCGTCTAGGTATTGCCCGTGCCCTGTGCCAACTGGACATCGAAAACCGCAAGCCCTTGAAAATGGAAGGCTATCTCACCCGCGATCCCCGTGCCAAGGAGCGGCGTAAATACGGTCTGCGCAAAGCCCGCAAAGCCCCCCAATACTCAAAACGCTAAAATTTTGTTTTTGACTTCTCGTTTGTGGTGAGACTCCTATGCCAAAACCAAACATTCATCCCCAGTGGTATCCCGAAGCCAAAGTCTATTGCGATGGTGAAGTGGTTATGACAGTTGGTTCCACGAAACCAGAACTGCACGTAGACATTTGGTCAGGTAACCACCCCTTCTTCACCGGTACTCAGAAAATTGTTGACGCCGAAGGGCGGGTGGAGCGCTTCCGCCGTAAATACAGCGGTACCAAACCTCAGCAAACAGCTAAAGGGAAAAAAGCCGCCACTAAATCTACACCTAAGACTAACAAAAAGGGCTAATTGCTCTTTATGTCCCTCTTTTTTCAGCCCGCCGAGTGGCTGCCCCATCGCGCCTGTTGGTTAGCTTTCCCGAGTCACGAAGATCTTTGGGGAGAGTTATTACCGCAGGTGCGCTTTGAGTTTGCTGCCCTCTGTCGGGCGATCGCTGACCCTGATCCGGTTACGGGTCAATGTCGGGGCGAGCAACTGAAAATTCTGGTGCTGGATGAGACAGGAAAAGCCACTGCCCATTCCTACTTAGGCGATCTCAACCCGCAATTTTATCAAGTGCCCTTTGGCGATATTTGGCTGCGGGATACAGCACCTATCGGGCTCATTAATGAAGCAGGGGAGCGGCGACTTCTCTGTTTACCCTTTAATGGTTGGGGCAAAAAGTATCAACTTGCTGACGATAGCGACTTAGCAATCCGCTTAGCCAGACTGATGGGCATACCCTATGGCGCCGTACCCTTGTTCCTCGAGGGGGGAGCAATCGAAGTAGATGGGGAAGGGACTTGCCTCACCACTCGCCAGTGCCTTCTCAACCCCAACCGCAATCCCTATTTAAGCAGTGAAGAAGTGGAAGCCCGCCTCAAGCCCGCCCTTGGCGTGAGTAAAATTCTCTGGATTGAATCGGGACTTGCCAATGATCACACCGATGGCCACATAGATACGTTGGTGCGTTTTGTGGCTCCCGCAAGGGTGGTGTGCATGTTGCCCGAAAGTACTGAGGATCCCAACTATGAGGTTTTGCGGGCGATCTATGAGCAGTTGCAAACCCTGACGGATGCCAAGGGGCGCTCCTTAGAGGTGATCCCAGTGCCTTCACCGGGGCGGGTGCTCAGCCGCAAGGGGGAAATTTTGCCGGCCAGTTATATGAATTTTTATATTGCCAATACTACTGTTGTTGTCCCCACCTATGGTGTTGCAGCGGATACCAAAGCGGTTGAGGCGATCGCCAAGCTCTTTCCCAGTCGCAGAACCATTGGCCGGCCCGCACGGACCATTTTAGAAGGGGGAGGCGCTTTCCATTGCATTACTCAGCAGGAGCCATGAGGACAATTACCGTTGCTGCCATTCAAGCACAACTGACCGATGACGTTGAGACCAATATTCTGCACCTCAGTGATTTGGTACGGGAAGCCCATCGGCAAGGGGCACAGGTGATCGTTCTGCCAGAGCTGTTTGAGGGCCACTACTTCTGCAAGGAAGAGCGGGAGATTCACTTTCAGCGGGCACACCCCGTGAAAAACCATCCGACAATCGCCCACTTTGAAAGGTTGGCGCGGGAACTGGAGGTGGTGATTCCGGTCTCGTTTTTTGAAAAAGCTGGCCCCGCTTACTACAACAGTGTGGCCATGATTGATGCGGGGGGCGTCAATCTTGGTGTCTATCGCAAAAGTCATATTCCCGATGGCCCCGGCTATGAGGAAAAGTTCTACTTTCGACCGGGAAATACAGGCTTTCGGGTCTGGCGCACCCGCTACGGCAGAATCGGTGTCGGCATCTGCTGGGATCAGTGGTTCCCCGAGGCAGCACGGGTGATGACCCTCATGGGGGCAGAGGTGCTCGTGTATCCCACCGCCATTGGCAGTGAGCCCCATGATCCCACGCTGGACACCAAAGACCCTTGGCAACGGGTGATGGTTGGCCATGCAGTGGCCAACGTGATTCCAGTGGTAGCAGCGAACCGTGTTGGTGATGAGGGGGGGCAAGTATTTTATGGCAGTTCCTTTATTGCCAATCCAAGGGGAGATCTGGTGGCCGAAGCTGATCGCTCCCAAGAAGCCGTGCTTGTTCATAAATTTGATTTAGAGGAAATTGAGCGCCTACGGGCGGCCTATGGCTTCTTTCGCGATCGCCGGCCCGGACTCTACAAAGCCTTGTTGACTGCCGATGGTGTTATTTGACCTATGGCGCGATGATCATCGGCCTGGGTTATTCTTAAAGACGGCTGAAGGGTACAGCTACATTTCAGTGTCCTGGTCGCGATCGCCAGCGGCCTAGCCCCACCGACCGCTGCTTTTGCAACTGCGCAATTATCACTGCCCAATTATCAAAAATTATCAAAGTGACGGCTCTAAACTTTGCTGCCTACAGTACTTCTAGTCCCTCTGCTAACGATGCCACAGGTCGAATTATCTTCCTCTGCAGGCATGTCCAAGCTGTGATTACGGTTTGTCTCAGCAGTGGCATTGCCACTGTTTTATCCCTCGATTGATAAATAACCTGCCGCAGGGGGTGCCTTGACTACAATCTTTACAATCTTCACATTAATACTGCTTGCAGGCACATCTGAGCAGAGGGAAGCAGCGAGAGCGGCTTGCCTACCCCCCTGCCTGCAAATAATTAGAACCCCTGAAATTTTTGGCCACATTCCCACCTGTCAGTTCGTGTCTGGGGGCATCGACAGCAATAGGATGAAGACTAAGAAACCGTAAAGCGATTGGTTTCCTCCCGAATTTGCTCAAAGGTAATCTCTTGAGCCGTACCTGCAAAGGGATGATCCGGGGTTAGAAAGAGGAGACAGTGACACTCCCGCCGTTCCCGCATGGGCACACAGGGACAGTTCCAGTAGGCGGCTGCCACCTCTGCTTCTTTATCTTCATAGTGGCGACAGGGACACAAGGGAGAGCCATAGTCGTCTTTATGTTTGGCTAGCCCCTCCAAAACCACAGCGGTTGTCCCTAAGTCTGAACAAAAGTAGGTTCCAGTGCGCTTGGCATAGGTTTCCGCAAACTTGCGCATGGCTTCAAGGTTTTTGTCGGAGGCCTGTTGGGGTTTGTAGCTGCTACTCATGGCAAAATTTGCGACACGAACCTTCTTTCAGTGTAGCGGAAGGCGATCGCTCAATTGGCCTCCCGTGAATTAAAAGATGCAAAGATCCAGGGTGCTGGAGTTGAACCAGCCTATGGCGAATTATGAGTTCGCTGCCTCATCCGCTCGGCCAACCCTGGCAAAATCCCTATCATTTCCAATATAGTCCCCCTTGGTGCCTTCTACTGCTAGCTTGCTTGAATAGTCATTGAGGGGGGGATTTGTGGCTAGAGTTTTTGGGAAGATTCGGAATGAAGCCAATTTACTTAGATGGACTGGCCACTACACCGGTGGACCCCCAAGTGTTAGCAGCAATGTTGCCCTATTTTAGCGATCGCCCCGGCAATCCCAGTAATCGTGGCCATGCCTACGGTTGGGAAGCCGCCGCCGCCATTGATGTTGCCCGCGAAACCATTGCCGCAGCCATCCATGCCCGTCCAGAGGAGATTATTTTTACCAGTGGTGCGACCGAGGCCAATAATCTGGCCATTAAGGGGGTGGCTGAAGCCTACTACAGTCGCGGTCGCCATATCATTACCGTACAGACGGAACACAGTGCGGTGCTTGCTCCCTGCCGCTATTTGGAGTCCCTGGGCTTTCGGGTGACCTATCTGAGGGTGAATGAAAAAGGGTTGATTGATCTCGCTGAGTTAGAGCAGGCCTTTACGCCCGAGACCCTCTTGGTGTCTGTGATGGCTGCCAACAATGAAATTGGCGTGCTGCAACCCTTGGCTGAGATTGGTCGCCGCTGTCGCGATCGCGGCGTACTCTTCCACACTGATGCCGCCCAGGCCCTGGGCAAAATTCCCTTGGATGTTCAGGCGCTTCAGGTGGATCTCATGTCCCTCACCGCCCACAAACTCTATGGGCCCAAGGGTATTGGTGCCCTCTATGTGCGGCGCGATCGCCCCCGGGTGCAACTGGCGCCTCAACTCCACGGCGGTCCTCAAGAACAGGGCTGGCGATCGGGAACCTTAGCCACTCCCCTTATTGTCGGCTTTGGAGCAGCGGTGCAACTGGCTCAGGAACGTCAAGCAACGGATATTCCTTATTTGTGGCATCTCAAGGAACGACTCTGGCAGGGGTTGGTTTCCTTGGGGGATATCTACCTCAATGGTGATTGGCAGCAAAGTTTGCCCAACTGTCTCAATGTCAGTATTGCTGGGGTTGACGGCAATGCCCTGCTGCGCTCCATTTATCCCTATGTCGCCCTCTCGACGGGAGCAGCCTGTAGTAGTGAAAAACCTACCCCTTCCCATGTTCTGCTTGCCTTGGGGCGATCGCCCACCCTTGCCCGCGCTTCCCTGCGCTTTGGCCTATTGCGCACCACGACAGAGGCAGACATTGATACTGCCCTTGAGCACATTGGCCACAGCATTTGGCAACTACGCCATGTGAGATAGAGATTCTTTACATTTTTTAATAGTTATAGTTTCTTGATATAAATTTACAATATTCTCAAATGCCGACAATGTCATAGTTTCCGTGATCTAAATCACATCTAAAAGGGCTCTTACGTGGAATCACGGATGATCCCCAGTTACAGAATTCATAGAATAATAACGTACGCTAAATCAATCCTTAATAAGCAGTTATATCCCCTGTTGATCCCCTACAAAACTTGCCCATGGGCGGAAATAGACAGCGGGAAATCAACTCCTAAGATGCCAACACATAAGGATGTCAACACAATAGTTGGGGGAATGCAGCATGACAAAATTATTGCCCGTTACTGCCTACACCATTCGCCGTCTGTTGCGGCAATATCAAGGACAGCTCAAATCCGTGGTGGTGGAAGGGGCTTGCTTAGTGGCGGATCCCGAAGCAGACCTGAATGCGGTTCTCGAGAGCCTCTATTTAGATGAAGAGGAAGTCCGCACTCAAGTGGCTGAAATTGAAAAGCTGATGCTAACTTACCAACTCCTCTTGAAGAATGGCGCAAAGGAACAAGCCATAGCCATTGAGGATCGAATTTTCTGGATTTTCGGCCTGAAACGGATCGGCAATCCCTCCAGCGAAACAACAGCCGAAATGCTCATGATGATATAACAGCGTTCAGGGACCGGCAAAAATTGCTGCTTCCACATCCCCACGGGGGCAGGAGTACTTAAAAGAACGCTGACTCACACTGCCCGCAAGGCGATCGTGATAGACCACCTGAAGTTCCTCAATATCCAAGCAAATCCGGGCTGACCACTGCGGATACTCTAACTCCCAACAGTGGATATCTGTTTCGTCTCGCACACAGCCCTTTTGCTGTAGCCAGGCTTCAATTTGCGGCAGGGCATGATTATACAGGGGAGTTTGGGGATGCGGTAAGGTATTCATGCGAGTTGAGAAAGACGACTAACAACTTGCAAAATCCATTCTTGCCCCTGTTGGGACAAACCGACAATCACCGCCAAAACCAGACAACTGACAAAGGTGAGCCCCAAGATAAACAGGGCAAATAGCTCCCCCGGCGAGAGGGGGCGATCCTCTGAGGGAATGCTGGTAGAACGCCCAGAGCTTTGGGAGCGAGAGGCCACACCTACCCCTGTCCTATGGGGTGGCTTCAACTGAGGATGGCCACGCAAGCGCAATTGCAAGTCATACCATTGCCGTTGCTCTGGGTTAGTCAGCACGGCGTAGGCTTCATTGAGGCGATGAAACTCCTCGCGGGCGATCGCCAGCGGCAATGTCGTCGTATCAGGGTGGTAGAGCTTACTCTTTTCCCGATAAGCACGGCGAATCTCTGCCAACGAGGCCGTGGGCGCCACCTCGAGAATGTCGTAGTGGGTTCGCAATGGGGACGGCTGGGCCATAGTGAGATTTACTTGACCAGATCGAAGATCTTGAACATGGGCAGGTACATCGCCACCAAAATTGACCCTACCATACCCCCTAACACCGCAATCATCAAGGGCTCCATCACACTGGTCAGAGCCTTCACTGCCTGCTCCACTTCATCTTCGTAGAAGTCAGCCACCTTCATCAGCATCTTATCCAGTTCCCCTGTCTCCTCACCCACGTTAATCATCTGGGTGGCTAGAACCGGAAAGACCCGTTCCTGTTGCAGTGCAAGGCTCAACATCCCCCCTGTCTGGACTTGCTTCGCAGCGCGATCAATGGCATTGGAGATCACTTGGTTTCCCGCTGTGGCACTTACAATCTCCAGGGAGCGCAAAATCGGCACCCCCGAACGGGACAACGAGCCAAAGGTGCGGCAAAACCGTGCCACCGCCGTTTTTTGGATCAAATCGCCAAAGAGGGGCAACTTGAGCAACAGGCCGTCAATCGTTAGGCGGCCGTTAGGTGTTTTGTAATAGAAACGAATCCCTAAGACCAAAGCAATGACAGCAACAATGAGCAATGCCATATACTGGGGTGTGCGCAGGAATTGACTAAGAGCCACCATCATGGCTGTAAAGGGAGGCAACTCACCTCCCAACTGTTTAAAAATCCCCTCAAACACAGGAATCAGAAAAATCACCATCCCTAGGAAGATACCCACCGCCAGCAGACCCACCACCACGGGATAGGTCAAAGCCGACTTAATCTGGTTGTTGAGGCGAGCCTGATCCTCCAGTAATTTTGAGAGACGGTTGAGCACTTCGTCGAGAACCCCCCCTGTTTCCCCCGCTTGGATCATCGCCACAAATAGGTTGTCAAAGGCCTCTGGGTGGGGGCGCATGGCATCGGCTAGGGTACTCCCCTGTTGAATATCATTGTTAACCGCCATGAGGATTTTCTTCAGTTTGGGGTTAGTACATTGGTCAGCCAAAACAGCGATCCCGCGCACCAAGGCCACACCGGCATTCACCAGTGCCGCAAACTGACGAGCAAAGATTGCCCGATCCTTCACTGTAATTTTGGCAAGGAAGCTCAGGTCGAGATCCGACTTGAGAGTAAATTTCTGAGCCTCTTTGACCTCTAGAACCTGTACCCCTTGCAACTGCAAAGCCATGCGGGCCTCTCGAGGGGTTGAGGCTTCCTCACGTACCGTTCTGTATTTGCCTTGGGCATCTCGTATCCGCACCTCATAGGTTGCCATGACTCACTACCTCTCTCTCAGATTCATCTGGTGTGCTCGCTGACGGCTCCCTAGCGCACTGCCGCCGCAGGTGCACCTGCCCCAATAAGACGTTGCAGCTCATCTGGACGTGAAGATTTGGCCATTGCTGCCTCATAGGTAATTACCCCCGCACGATAGTAATCGGCGAGGACTTTTTCGAGGGTTTGCATCCCCAGCTTACCGCCCGTTTGAATTGCCGAATAAATCTGCGATGTCTTGCCTTCGCGAATCAGGTTGGAGATCGCAGGGGTCACTACCATGATCTCTTGGGCCATAATCCGCCCGAATTCACCGGGCTTCGGATTCTTTTTGGGCACCAGTGTTTGGCTGAAGACCGCCACCAACGAGTTGGACAACTGGACACGAATTTGCTGTTGCTGCTCAGGGGGAAACACATCCACCATGCGGTCAACGGTTTGAGCTGCTGAACTGGTATGCAAAGTGCCCATCACCAAGTGACCCGTTTCCGCTGCTGAGATGGCAAGCTGAATCGTTTCCAGGTCACGCATCTCACCCACCAGGATAATGTCCGGGTCTTCCCGCAGCGCTGCCCGCAGGGCATTGGCAAAACTCTTGGTGTCTTCGCCCACCTGCCGCTGATGGATCAGGCTCTTGATCGGTTCATAGACAAACTCAATGGGGTCTTCAATGGTCAGAATATGCTCGGCACGGGTTTTGTTGATCAGGTCAATCATTGCCGCCAAGGTTGTGGTTTTTCCTGATCCTGTCGGCCCAGTCACCAGAATCAGGCCCCGTGGCCGCTCACTCATTTCGCGAACGATATTGGGCAATCCCAATTGTTCAAAGGTGGGGATCTTGGAACTTAAAGCCCGCAGGCAGGCGGCATAGGTACCCCGGTCTTTATACACATTGACGCGGAACCGCGCTAAACCCCGCACACCATAGGAGCAGTCCAACTCCCAGTTTTGCTCTAGGTGCTTGCGTTGGCTATTGTTGAGCATGCTGAAGATCAGGCGCTGGCATTGCTCTGGGGTGAGGGGCTCGTAATCCATAGGGGTTAATTTACCGCTGATGCGCACGTAGGGGGGGATACCTGCTGAAATGTGCAGGTCTGAACCACCGTTGGCCACGACCTGCTCCATGAGATCCTCAATCATCAACTCCATAGGGTGCTCCTCGTTTAGTCGTTAAAAGGTTACTGTCTAGCTTTAGTTTCCTGCAACTTCACTGCTGGTTTAATCCAGAAAGCGGGGAGTCATGCAATAGGGACAATCCAGCCACTCAGGTGCTAGTTCGGCGCCACAACCGCGACAGGTCAGCGAGCTCTTCCGCTTGGCTTTCAGCTCTGCCTCTAGCCCAGTGTCTGTAAAGGTAACCCGCTCCACCTCCTCAAGGGTCGTCAGTCCCTGTTTAACAAGCTCCAAGCTGTAGGCCAACAGGGTTTTCATGCCCTCTTCCACGGCAGCTTCTTTAATTTGCTCGGTGGGGGCACCTTCTGTAATTAAGCGTTGCAACCGCTCGGTGACTCGCATAATTTCGTAGACGCCAACACGCCCTTTGTAGCCTACACCACCACATTTACTGCAGATGGGCTGGCCACTGGCCTTGGCTGCTTGAATCTGCTCGGGGGTGAGTTTATTGGCTTTGTAGAGGGTGAGGTTGACGTCCTTGGAAGCCGAGAGTCCAAAGCGTGCCAGCTCTTCGGGGGTGGGGGTGTAGGGAATGCGACACTCACTACAGACTCGCCGCATTAACCGCTGTGCCACCACGCCAATTAGGGAAGCCGAAACCATAAAAGGTTCAATGCCCATTTCGGAAAGACGGGCGATCGCGCTCGGGGCATCGTTGGTGTGTAGTGTCGTCAGAACTAAGTGACCCGTTAAGGCAGCCTCAATAGCGGTTTTTGCGGTTTCCTTGTCGCGGGTTTCCCCCACCAGAATCACATCCGGGTCTTGGCGAAGAAAGGCACGTAGAATTGAGGCAAAGTCCATCCCTTTTTCCCGAATCACCTGCACCTGTGTTAAGCCAGGCAGGGTGTATTCAATCGGGTCTTCCGCGGTACTGATATTGACACCGGGGCTATTGCACTCAGCAAGGGCAGAGTAGAGGGTTGTTGTTTTCCCTGAACCCGTGGGACCGGTCACCAGAATTAAGCCAAAGGGGCGCTTCGTCATTTCACGGACAATGGCAAGACTCTCTGGGTCCGTGATCAGTTTATCCAAGCCCAACTGGGTGGCGGAATTATCCAAAATCCGCAAACAGACTTTTTCGCCCCAACGGCTGGGCAGGGTATTTACCCGGAAGTCCACGCGTCGACCCTGGAACATTTTACGAATGCGGCCATCTTGGGGGGCACGCCGCTCAGCAATGTCGAGGTCCGCCAAGATTTTGAAGCGAGAAACCACCGCTGGCACGATTTTTTTCGGCAGGGGGTCAAAGGCTTGGTGCAGCACCCCATCTTTGCGGAAACGAATCCGTAGGTATTCTTCCTGGGGTTCAACGTGGATGTCAGACACCCCTTCCGTGAGGGCTTTGGCTAGGATTTTGTTCACAAGGGCAATAATCGGCGCGTCCTCTGCTCCTCTGAGGGCTTCGGCTAGGTCAACCTCCTGCTCCCCTTCAATCTCTTCGAGGCCGCCGATGGCTTCAACATCTTCTTCGATGTTGATTTCACCGATCGCCGCCGGGGCATTTTTGCTGGCGGTGGTTTCTGCCACCTGTTTATTGAGAATCGGATCAATGAGGCGCTGGTAGTCCTCTAGGGTAATCACCATCCGTTTGAGCGTGAGGTTGTGACTGCGCAGCAGACGGGTGAGGTTGTCAATGGCTTGGAGGTTGTCGGGATCCACCATCGCCACCAATAGATAGGGGGGGTCGGCATCGAGGTGCTTGGCAATGGGGATGACTTGATAGGTGCGGCAGGTATCAATGGGTACAATTGTGTTGATCAGTTCCTCGATTTGCTCGGTGGGAAAACGATTGAGTTCGGGATCAAGGCAATCAACCCCATAGATCACTTTGAGTTCAAAAAGCTGCTGCTTGTGGTACTGGCGTAACACATCGGGGGGCATGGTGGTGCCCGTCATCTCCTGCAACACGGCGACTAGGGACTTGCCGGTTTTGCGGGCGGTGTTCATTGCTTCCCGGACTTGATCGATACTGGCGTAACCGGAGGCAACAATGGCACGTTCTGTGGGGCTAGCGGCTCTACCCCGCACGGTAAGTGCTTTGCGAGAGGACGATGGGGATGTGTTGACCATAGGGCGCATTGGGGTCTGGATGACTTGCCTACTATAGTAGCAACAACCTTCCCAGAGATTTAATGGGTATTTTCACGGTTTATTTTTATTGACATTTTTGTTGACAATTCTTTTTATGAACGTTTCCCAACCGCGATCGCTAGGTTTTGCATAGGCTGAAAATGATTGATAGTCCTGCGGCACATTAGAAACTACTAGTTATCTTTTCTCCCTGTTAGCGCGTCCTCTCAATTCCCTCATGATCCTGTGGAGGTTTGCTCTATGCGTGTCAAAGACGTGATTTTGCCCCTACTGGTGGTTAGTTTGGTCTTTGTCGGTTTTGGCGATCGCTTTTTGCCAGCGCCTTTGAGCACGGCGAGTGCCAGTAGCCGCGAGCAATTGAATGGCTTTCTCAAGGGAATGTTTACGGGGTTTAGTACCTATAACCGCTACCATAAGACGGAGGAGATGATTCGCCAAGTAGAACAAGCGGAGAGAAAAAAATAAATGCGCCGCTTTTTGCTCTTTTTACTCTCGATGATCAGCAGTGGGGCGATCGCCCTCTTTTCAGTACAGAACGCAAAAGCGGTGTCCCTAAAATTTTTATTTTGGCAATCCATTGAGATGCCCCTTGGCCTGCTGCTGGTCTTTGTGGCAGCGATCGCCCTGTGGCTACCCTATTTAGCCCAGTCGCTGCGGCGATGAAGTGGCACTCTATTCTTGCCCTTTGGCTTGTTCTCATTTTTTTCATTTTGACGGTGCAACCAAAAATTGCAGCCGTTGCAGCGTCACCCTTGATCCTAGAGGTAAATCCGGTGCATCCCCAAGCCACTGATGCGGGCAAGGGAATGCCAGCAACCCCTTTTCGCACCATTGGCGCTGCTTTGGCCTGGGCACAGAGGCAGGATCGCCCCACCGAGATTTACATTCATGGCGGGATTTATCGGGAGGCCCTGGGTACGATTCGTGATCGGCAGACGCCCCTGCGACTGCTGGCCAGGGCGGGCGATCGCGTGATTTTGCGCGGCAGTCAACGATGGTCAGATTGGCAAGTGGTCTCTAGTACCTCGAACTTCACCATTTACCGTCACCCTTGGACACTGGCTTGGGGCTTTTCGGGTAATCCGTGGACAGCGTTTGATATTGAGTTACCCCCCGTGGCGCAGCGGGGCGAACTGGTGTGGTGGCAAGATACTCCCCTGCGGCAGCGGCTCTCCTTAGGTGAGTTACAGGGTCAGGATTTCTACGTGGATGATGCCCAGCACCAACTGTATGTGGCACTGCCTGCCGGCGTCTCACCCAGTGAATTAGAAGTCGCTGTTCACCGTGAGGCTTTACGAATTTTAGACAGTGGTTTGATCAGTTTGGTGGGGTTACGCTTTGAACACTATGGCGGCACATTTACCCAGGCGGTGCGCATTGAACGCAGCCATGACATTGAGGTCAAAGACTGTACTTTTTGGGCCAATAATTGGGGCGGCCTCGAAAGTCACCAGAGCGATCGCCTGCGGGTGGAGCGAACGCAGTTTCTCCAAAATGGCTGGCGGGGCATGGCGGGGGCTCACTTGCAGGACTTCACAGTCCAACAGGTGCTTGTTCAAGGGAATAATTGGCGGGGGGCATGGGCAGGCTTTTACGATTGGGATGCGGGGGAGAAATACTTTCATCTGCGCCGTGCCGTCTTTGATCGCTACCGCGCCATTGCGAATCAAGCAGCCGGTCTGTGGCTTGACACCGATAATCAAAACGTCGAGATTCGGCGATCGCAATTTGTCGGTAATGCCGTAGTGGGTCTTTTTCTAGAGGCGGGTACGGGGCCAGTCACAATTGAAGATTCCTTGATTGCCTATAACTACAGCATCGCCCCCAACTATTTACAGACGCCGGGCATTTTTGGCTGGGCAGCGGCCCATGTGACCCTGCGCCGCAATTGGATTTGGGAAAATCGGGGTCCACAGATTGGTGTCCGCGATCCTGCACCGCGAACGATCAACCTGCCAGAGACGGGAGCACCAGTCACGATTAGTTCCCAAAATTGGCACCTAGAGGGCAATTGGATTGGCAGCCGCCAAGAGGTGCTCCTGACAACCCTCAAGGGGGAAGCCTTCCTGCAGACACTGAGACTCGAGGATAACCACTGGTGGAGTGAAGCTCCCTACCCCTTTCGCCTAGAGGGGGAAAATGTCACCTGGTCACAGTGGCAAGAGCGATATAGCCATCCCAGCGATCGCTGGATCATCCCCTAGAGGCGACTGCGCACCTGATTCATCAAGGCCTGGGCGGAGGCCTCATCCACAAACATCCCCAGTTGGATCTTCGTTTGATTGCCACTACCCACCAAAAAGGCATCGGGGACAACCGCCTGCATTTTCTTCAAGTCCGCAGGCTCCCTGTAGGAAGCCAGCACATAGTAGCGGCCATTGGGCGTTTTTTCGACAAAAATCTGGGGCGTAGGCTCAGGTTCAGAGGAGGCTGGGCTGGTCGTAGGGGGGGGTGATGCACTCGGAGCTGGACTAGCCGCAGGTTCCAATTGAGCAAGGGTGCTGCGATTGACATCGGGAAACTCCCGGGCACTCATATCCGGGCCAACCGTGGGTGATGCTGCCGTTGGGGTTGCAGGGGTGGGGGCGGGTGATTCCGTGGCAACGGGAGCGGATCGGCGGTTGAACCACCACAGGGTTGCGCCACTCAACCCGGCAAGAATGCCAACCACAATGAACCAGCGTTGCACAAGATGTTGACTATTGCTTTCGTGCCGCTGAAACCAAGGACGCTGTTGATTTTTTCGTGCCTGCTTGAGCAGCTCACGGGTGGAGGCAAAGGGGCGCTTTGTTGGGGAGGGCGTTTGGGGGGTGGGGGGATCACTGGCATAGGACGGGGGTAAGAGTTCTGCTAACTCTGTGGGATCAAACTCGAAAAATGAATCGGCAAGTTCTTCATTGGTGTGTTCAGCGGTGGTGGGTGTTGTCTCAGGTGTGGGTGCTAAGGAATTGACAACGGGAGCAACGGTTTGGGCAATAGGTGTTGCGGTAGCGGTCGGGGAAACAGTCGGCTCTGGGGCGATCGCAGATGGGTCAACAGGCAGTGCCTCAAAGGGCGAATGGGCTTGCACCATGCGATGGCAGCGATATTGGGTGAGTTCTGCCTCTAAACTAAGGTTGAGGCAAGCCAAAGCCGCTTGTAAACGTTGGCGATCGACGGTGGCAGAGGTCATAGCAATCGCTCCGAAAACAGTGCCCTAGAGTCCTTTGAGTTTGAGTTAACGCACTACCCCCATGGATTATGCAACAACCTGTGCAAGTTCGCCAAAATGCCACAAACTCCCACTCTTGAGTGTTTGCATTCCCGCCTATAACCGCCCCCAAGGACTGGTGGAAGGGGTGCGCTCAGTGGTGGCAGCATTGCCCCGTGAGTACCACGATCAAGTGCAAATTATCATTACGGATGATTCTGCCACGCTAACAGCCGTACAGGATTTGCTCGCTCCCTGGTCAGGCCACTGGCACTACCAGCACAATGCCCAACGCCTAGGAATGGTGGGCAACTGGAATGCGAGTTTGGCCAGGGCCGCCGGGGAGTTTATCCTGCTGTTGCACGATGATGATTACCTACTCCCCCAAGGAATCACGACAATTCTAGCAACCCTCCGCAGGTACGGCAGCCAGTTTGATGTCTTTCTCTTTGGGGTGCATCTGGTAGATTCCCATCAGCGCTGTTTGCGACGGCAGATACCCCGCCGGCAAGGATGGCTCCCCCCGGCTCAAGCCCTCAGGCAATTGCTGCGTCATTCTTCATTTGTGCGGTTTCCAGCCTTGATCTGGCGGCGATCGCTCCTCGAGGAGGTCGGCTATTTTGATCCCGCCTACGGCGAAGCCACAGACCTCTACCAGTGGCTACGATTCTTCGCCCAAAAGGGTGTTTACACCGTTCCCTGCGCCACCGCCGCCTACACGATCCACGATCAAGCCCTGACGATGGGAATGTTCCAAGCCCAGACCTTGGCCACGCTAGGGCGTATTTTTGCCGCCGCCGCTGATTTATCTATTCTCTCACCAGCGGAACTACGGCAGTGCCAGTGTGACTTTTTTCACCAGTTTATCTTGGCGGGAACATGGCGATTTTTGCGCCGAGGGCAGTGGCAACGGGCACAGGCGGTTTACCAGCTGTTGACTCTGCCGCAGGTAGTTGCTTTGGGGCGATCGCGCCGCTGGCAAGGCTTGCGTTGGCTCTTTGGAACTTGGCTGTGGCTACTGCAACAGGTTAGCTCCTAGGTGGGCACCCCACCCTCTACCGTTGCGCAGCCGGCCCATAGGGCAGCGGTGAGCGTTGGAGTCTGTCACGGCGTGCCATCAATCGTAACAACTCGTTATCCTTAAGCCACTGTCAAAAAAAGCAGCCTAAAATTAATTTGGTTACTGTGGATTCAATGGTGCTTGGAGTTTATTCCTATGGCCACGGATTTTAATCGCGGCATTATGAAGTTTGATGGTGCCGACAGCCCGGCGATGATCGCGATTTCAGCTGTTTTGATTCTTGGCTTTATTGCAGCCCTGATTTGGTGGGCACTCCACACCGCTTACGCCTAAGGGCGCGATCGCTCCAGGTGGATCGTGTGCTCGGTGAGGGCTTCAAAGGTTTCATCGTGGCTAATGACAAAAAGTTGATGAAAACTTTTGAGGTTGCTGAGGCTCTCGGCCAGTTGTTGGCGGCGCACTTGATCCATATTGGTGGTTGGCTCATCAAAAAAGGCAATGTCGGTGTTCACGAGTACCCGTAGCAGGGCAAGGCGCACCGCAAGGGCAGCACACATTTGCTCACCCCCCGAGAGGCTTTTGAAGGGCCGCCAGTAACCGCCTTCATTCACTTGAATTTCGTAGTCCGATGTCCATTGGAGCGCCACGTCAGGGCGGTTAAGGAGCTCCCGCAGCAGGCGATCGGCTTCGGCAGAGACGGTGTGCAGATAGGCTGCACTGACCCGAGGACCGCTCTTGTTAAAAATGCCGCGGGCGGTCTCAATCAAATGATGGTGCTTTTGTGCTGCTAGCAATTTTTGCAGCGTCTCTTCCTTTGCGGCGGCGACTTCATCGAGATGCTTTAGGGTTGCCAGACAGTTTTGGTACTGCTTTTCCTTTTCGGGAATGGCACCAAGGTACCGTTGATACTCACGGTGTAGGTTCTCGTAGCGATCGCGAACAGCTTTCAAAGCCGCTAAATCCACCTTCTGCTCCTGGGCTTTGTACTCTGCTTGAGCTTTGGCGAGGGCAGCTTTTAACCCATTGGCTTCTTGGGTCGCTGTTCTCAGGGCCGCTTCATAGGTCTCTACTTGGGCAGCCTGCTGCTGATGTTGGAGATAGGTATCATAGCTGGGACGTAGTCTGGCTAGTTCATCCCTCAGCTGTTGCCGCTGTTCTTCGAGGGCGGCGTAGCGTTGGTGTTCTTCATAGAGGGGAGTGAGGCGAGCTTGGAGGCTGGCCTGTTCGCTGCACAAACGCTCGTAGTCTGCTTCCAATTGGGGGGCTGCTGCCTGCTGCTCCAGTAACAGTTGCCGCTGGGCATGGGGTTGACCAAGGTTGGCTCGTTCTTGGCGTAATGTGTTCAGGCGGTGTTTGAGATCAGCCAGTGCTTGGCTGAGGGGTTCTAGGGTTTGCTGGCGATCCCTTAACTGCCTTAGCTCTGCTTCTAAACGGCTGCGTTCCTCCGCAAGGGCTTGGGCCTGCAAGAGCGATCGCTCTGCGGCGGCAGCCAGGGCAATGTCAGCTTCTAACTGTTTTACCCTCTGGTTGAGGGCAGGAATAGCTGCGGGATCGCTGAGGGTTTGTCGCAGTGCCATGAGTTGATCCAAAAGCCAGTGATAGTTCTGCTGGAGCTGTTGGAGTGCCCCTAGCCCCTCTTGAATAGCGGCGGCAACGCCGGAAAATTGCTGAGCGGCCGTGAGGCCTGTAATGGCTGCCGTCACAAGGGCGTCAGTTGCTGCGGCTTGGCTTTGCGCTGTATTGAGGATGGGATCCAGGGTAGCAGCAAAGGCATGGGCGGCGGTGGCATGGTTCAGTTGGGCCTGGAGTCGCTCCCGTTCCGCTTGTTTAGCACTCAAGGTGGCGGCTAAGGGGCGCTGTTGCTCTAGGGCTTGCACTTGTTGGCCAATTTCCTCAAGGCGGGTTTGTAGCATTGCCGCTTGTTGCTTGAGGTGGCGTAGTTCTTGATCCGCCTGTTGGGCTTGCTGGTAGCGTGCCTCAAGGGGAGCAATCTCGGCATCGAGGGATTCGGCGGCGGCAATTTGGGGTTCCAGGTCAGCGAGTTGGCTGGCAATGGTGGCGATGGCTTGGCGTTGGCTTTCAATACTGGCTAATTGGGTGGCTAGCTGTTGTTGCTGCTGCTCCAGTTGGCGAATGTTTTGCTCAAGGGCAGTCCGTCCCCGCAGTTGCTGGTCGAGTTCTTGGCAGCGAGCCTCCTGCTGACGATAGCGATTGTAGTCGGATTGTAATTGCTGGCACTGGGCTTGACTTTCGCGGGCAGCGGTCAACTGGTGCTGGCGATCGCGACACAGTTCCTCCTGCCGCTGCAGTTGGGCTTCGAGGCGTGCGCAGGTTTGCTGAAGACGGTTCAGCGTTTCAACGGCAGCTTCGTATTCCTGTTTTTCAGCGGCCAAGGCCTGACATTCCTGGCGTAGTTCCTCGCACCGCTGGCGATCGCGCTCTAGCTCCGCGGCCAAGGCGGTTTCCTGTTGTTCATACTGCGATCGCGTGGCCAATTCCTGGTTCTGGACAGCCAACTGGCGCTCTAGGGATGCCACCTGCTCTTGAGAAAAATTCACGAGGGCGAGGGCATTGTCAAAGGCTTGGCGATAATCACTCACCTGCAAAATGGGTTCAAAAATTTGACGCCGCTGTGCTGGTGGTTTGAGAAAATCCGCTGTCATCATTCCTTGGGGAATGCCAATGATCTGCTCAAAGAGATCTTTGAGGGGAAAGGCACTGCGGATACCGAGCTGTTCCTGCAACCAAGCGTGGACGTCTTCACGCAAAGACAGACCCAGTTCCCCCACTTGGGGATCAACAATTGAGTAGCCCGTCTGCGTATTGCGGCGCACGATGTAGGAGCGACCATCGGCTGCGGAGATAAACTGGACGATGGCTTCGGCACGCTGAGTGCCCCTGCGAATAATGGCCTTATTAAAGCCACTGCCATAGCCCGATGTTGCATCAAAGAGGACCCAAGCGATCGCTTCAAAAATACTGGTTTTGCCTGCACCATTCTCACCACAGATGACATTCACACCGGGCATAAACTCAAAGGTGCGATCGCGGTGGGTCTTAAAGTTTTTTAGGGTCAGGCACTGAATTTCCACGGGATGTCTCCATTAGCAGGCATTCGATATGTAGAAAACGATCCATACTTTTACAAAAGTTTACTAGGGCTTAAGTCTTCTTGAATAAAGTTGCCATTGTCTGATGATTTTCCTTAGGCTGGATCTCAGTCATCTATGGTAGTGATTGATATTCCTAACTTTCTAGGAACGCTCGGTCTCCGCACCCTATGCCCCCAATCCTAGGTAGCTGCTGCCCGCAGATAATGTTTGCTCTAGCAAGCGTATTTCTAGTGCCGAGGATTAATGACGTCTCACTTCCCTATTTTCCCAAGAGGCAGTTGAGTTGACAACTACAGCATTCCACCGTGAGAGGATTTGAACCGTGGATTTACTACATAAGCAGATTCTGGTTCTGAGTAACAAAATTGATGCTTTGTACCAGATCGTTGAACAACTCAACCAAAAGGTTTCTAAGGCCTTAGAGGAAGGGCGGCTCAAGCCGTTGCCGGCAACCCCTGCAGAGCAGGCCCCCCTGCCAAAACCTCGCCCCTTGGTGAGTACCCCAGAGCACAAGGATATTTTGATGGATGATGACTATGGCCAGGTGCGTCACCTCAGTGGCGATCGCCCCCTGAGTCCCGAGATTCAAATTCAACGGCTCACGGCACAACTCACAGCGGCCTATAACCAGATTGCTGCCCTTGAGGAGCAGTTGCTTTCCCACCATAGTCACAGTCACAGTCACTAAAGCAGCAAAACTCAGCCCCCAAGATGGGCGAGTACCTGCTGCCGCCATTGGGCGTTCTGGTGGCGATCGCTCCTAAATTCTAAAAGCCGTATCTTTGGCCAAGGGGTCTGGCGCAGCTGTGCCTCCACATCAGCCCAGTCCTTGAGACAGTGGTAGGGAATGCCGTAGGCAGCGGCAAGGCAACTAAAATCCACCTGCTGCGGTGTGGCAAAAAAGGCTTCAAAGGGCGGATCAAACTGACGAATGGGCAAATGCTCAAAAATACCGCCCCCCTTATTGTTGATCAGCAGCACGGTGAGACATCCTTGAAACTGGGGTGTGATCAGCCAGCCATTGGTATCGTGCAAGCAGGCCAGGTCCCCGGTGATCAAGAGGGTCGGTTGACCGCGATGGGCAACCCCCAAGGCACTGGACAACGTGCCATCAATGCCGTTGGCCCCCCGATTAAAGTAAAAGCGATGGCGGCGATCGCCCCCATGCCAGACGCTCTCAACATCGCGCACGGGCATACTACTGGCAACAAAAATCGCCGTTTGCGATGGCAACCACTGGGGCAGATGGTAAATCAGCTTGGCCTCCGAGAACCAATCAATGGCCTCAAATGTCCGCTTTAGTTGCTCCCGCACTCGTTGATCCTGGTCTTGCCAGTCCTTGAGGTAGGGGTTGGGGGGCAGGGGGTCGGGGGGGCAGTCCACCCCTTGGGGGGCGATCGCCAACATCTGACAGCGGCCATGGAGGGGATTGTTGTTGTCGCCCGTGGGGTCAAGGCACCAAATCAGTGGATCGCAGGCACTCAGCCATTCCCGCAGGGCTTTACTGGTGGGCAGCGGTCCCAGTTGAATCACCCCTGCCGGACGCAGATATTCCCGCAGGTGGGCATCTCGCAGCAGCAGATCGTAATGGCTAATCCCGTGGGGCAGTCCCCGCGCCGAAGAGAGGGCATCGGCAAGCACCGGCCACTGCAGAGAGCGACTCAGGCGATCAATTGCGGCAGCTTCCGCCAGAGAATCCACCCCATGACTGGGCCCCGCAATAATCACCCCCCGCTGCATCTGTTGCCATGTTTGCCAAGGGAGAGGGGTGACAACCCGAGGCGGCACAAAGGGCTGCACCTGCTCAAAGAAGCCTTTTGGCAGTACCCCATGAAAATTGGCCTCAGAGCGCAGGTCAAGCGGATCCCGTAGAGGAACATTCAAATGTACTGGCCCCGGATCCGGCCAGAGGGCAGTTTGCCAGCTATGGCACAGGGTTTGCCGTAGGTAGGGCAGCAGGGGGAGTTCCGGCAGACTCAGTTCGCGATAGTGACGCACTGCATGACCATAGAGATGCACCTGATCAATGGCTTGCCCCGCTTGGCAAAAGCGCAATTCGGGGGGGCGATCGGCAGTCAGCACAATGAGCGGTAAATGACTGAGGCTCGCTTCAATAATCGCCGGGTAGAAATTGGCAGCGGCAGTGCCTGAAGTGCAGACAAGGGCAACCGGTCGCCCCTGCTGTTGAACAAGGCCAAGGGCAAAAAAAGCCGCCGAGCGTTCATCAAGAATCGGCAAGGCCTCAAGATGGGGATGGGCAGCCGCCGCGATCGCCAACGGTCCAGAACGCGATCCCGGCGAGAGAACCACTGTCCGCAGTCCCAAACGGTAGAGGGTTTCAAAGAGGACGCTGGCCCAGAGGACATTCAGATTTTCAGTGAGAATCATCAATCCCCCCAGAAGTGCTGTCCTAGCCTACGGGGCTGAGCCCTACGCCATAGAGTTCTAAATCCAGTTTGAAATTTGAGCCCCTAACAGACTCAGAATCTCTGAAATGCCCTAAATAGGTTAGTTTTGGGAGCTTTGAGTCCTAAGCGGGCAGCGGGAATCGAACCCGCGTCTCTAGCTTGGAAGGCTAGGGTTTTACCATTAAACCATGCCCGCAGTCCCAAGGAATACTACATTAGCACGACCCTTGGGGCGATCGCAAAGGGCAATTCTAGGGAATCGTTGCCATCTTGACGTCGTTGCGATCCAAGATGCTTTGGAGTTCCTCAGCATCGATTGTCTCTTTTTCAATGAGCACTTGGGCAATTTGGTCAAGGACATGGCGGTTGTTTACCAGCACCTCTTTGGCACGGCGATAGGCCTGCTCCACTAGGTTGCGCACTTCGTCATCAATGGTGGCAGCGGTTTCCTCAGAGAAGTCCCGTTCCGCCATAATGTCGCGGCCAAGGAAGACATTCCCCGTTTGCCGTCCCAAAGCCACCGGCCCTAGGCGATCGCTCATGCCAAAGCGGGTAACCATTTGCCGTGCCACCCGCGCCACCTGTTGCAGATCGTTTGAGGCACCCGTGGTCACCTCATCCTCGCCAAAGACAATTTCCTCAGCAATGCGACCCCCTAGGGCAACGGCCATTTGGTTTTGTAGGTAGGCACGGCTATAGAGACCCGAATCCATCTGATCTTCGTTGGGGGTAAACCAAGTTAGCCCCCCTGCCCGTCCCCGCGGAATGATGCTCACTTTTTGGACAGGATCGTAGTCTGGCATCAGGGCACCCACAAGGGCATGACCCGCCTCATGGTAGGCAACTAACTTCTTGCGGCGATCGCTCATGACGCGGTCTTTTTTCTCAGGCCCTGCCAGGACGCGATCAATGGCATCGTTAATCTCATCCATTGAGATCTCGGTGAGGTTACGGCGGGCCGCCAGAATGGCCGCTTCATTGAGCAGATTAGAAAGATCCGCACCAGTAAAGCCGGGCGTACGGCGTGCAATTTTATCGAGATCCACATCCTTAGCAAGGGTTTTGCCGCGGGCATGGACTTTGAGAATATCGAGGCGACCTTTGTAATCGGGGCGATCCACCACCACTTGACGGTCAAAACGACCGGGACGCAACAGCGCTGCATCCAAAACATCCGGACGGTTTGTCGCCGCAATAATAATAATGCCCGTATTCCCCTCAAAGCCATCCATTTCCGTCAGCAGTTGGTTGAGGGTTTGCTCCCGTTCGTCATTGCCACCCCCTAGGCCGGCACCGCGCTGGCGACCCACGGCATCAATCTCATCAATAAAAACGATACAGGGGGCATTGGCTTTGGCTTGTTCAAAGAGGTCGCGCACCCGTGAGGCACCCACCCCAACGAACATTTCCACAAACTCAGAACCGGAAATCGAGAAGAAGGGGACACCTGCCTCACCGGCAACGGCACGGGCAAGGAGGGTTTTACCTGTCCCTGGCGGCCCCACCAGCAAGACACCCTTGGGAATTTTGGCACCGACTTCCGTAAAGCGATCGGCATACTTCAGGAATTCCACCACTTCCCCCAGTTCCAGCTTGGCCTGATCAATCCCGGCCACATCATTAAATGTCACTTGGGTTTGGGGTTCCATCTGTACCCGTGCCCGTGACTTACCGAAATTCATCGCTTGGTTGCCAGGACCCGCTTGGGCACGCCGCAACAGGAAAAAGAGCAGTACCAAGAGGCCAATGGGAACGAACAAGCTGCTGAGGGCGCGGAACCAGAAGCCATCATTGCTTTGGGGCAAAACAGCAATGTCCACATTGTTGGTTGTGAGAATGTCGAGGAGTTCAGGGTCATTGGGAAGATTAACCAGAACTCGCGTGCCATCTTGGGTAATCGCTTGAGCTTGAGAGCGATCAGGGGTGATACTGACTTTGGTGATTTGCTTACTTTCGACCTGTTGGATGAACTCACTGTAGGGCCATGTTTGTTTGGTCGTGGGTTGGCGATCAAAGAAGGCCGTGGCCAAGGCCAGCACCACGATTGCCAGAAGCACGTATAAACCTGCGTTTCGCCATTGTTTATTCACCGATCGCCATCCTCCGCTAGGAAAACTGAAAAGTCTTTACATAAGTTCATACTAACGCATTCTTTCGCAACCCTAGGTGAGCAGTCCCGTGGTTAAGATCATCAATATCCATGATAAGCCGTCAGAAAATGCTCGATTTAGACACCTGCTATCGGGTACTGGAGTTGGAGCCGGGGGCAACCCTCGAGGAGGTTAACCGAGCTTATCGGGATTTGGTGTTTATTTGGCATCCCGATCGTATTCCCAAGGACAACACACGGCTAATCGAGAAGGCACAGGAGAAGATTAAGCAGTTTAATGAAGCACGGGATCAACTGCGGCAGCATATTGCCCGCCAGAGGACGCAAAGCTCCCACCAGGCGGCTAGCCAGCGGCAGGCCTATCGTGCTTCGCCCCCCCCGCACTCACCGCCGCCGCGCTATCAGTCAAATCCCTACACCTATCGCAGCTATCATGGACCCCATGAGCCGCAGCAAGCTACACAGCACACCTATGGTCAACACCACAACCACACCTACAGCACCCATCAACGCCAACGTACTGCTGCCCCACCGCCCCCAGAGCCACCCCGCACGACGCCACCCCATAAGGATATGGCGGGGGTCAATTTACAGGGGGCAAACCTCAGTGAAAAGGACTTTGAAGGCCGTAACCTCAGCCATGCCAATCTCAGCCATGCCGATCTCAGTGATGCCTTTTTGCATCGGGTGATTCTCCACCGCGCCAACCTGCGCCATGCCAATCTCTTCCGCGCCAATTTGCTGCAGGCGGATCTCAGCTATGCTGACCTCCAAGGGGCCAATCTCATTGGTGCTGACTTGAGTGGTGCCGATCTGCGGGGTGCTGATCTGCGGGGAGCAAAGATGAGTCAAGGCAATCGTCTCCTCGTCAAACTCACCGGGGCGCGCCTCACGGGAGCCATTATGCCCGACGGACACGTCCACACCTAAGCTTGGATCACACCCTTCGAACTGGGAATTTGCTGAGTGCGGCGCGGGTCAAGGGCGATCGCCAGGCGCAGGGCACGGGCAAAGGCCTTGAATGTCGCTTCAATAATGTGGTGGGAGTTAATGCCGTCCAATTGGCGGATATGCAGCGTCATGCGGCTATGATTCACCAAGGCTACGAAAAATTCCCGCACCAGTTGCGTATCATAGGTGCCAACCCGCTGCGTCGGAATCTGCAACCCATAGCTAAGGTGCGGACGCCCCGAAACGTCTAGGGCCACTTCCACTAAGCTTTCATCGAGGGGCGCAACAAAGTGGCCAAAACGCTGAATTCCGCGGCGATCGCCCAAGGCTTGATCCAACGCCATCCCCAAGGTGATGCCCACATCCTCATTGGTGTGGTGGTCATCAATATGGGTATCTCCACTGGCCTGCACCCGCAAATCCACAAGGCCATGGGCGCAAAGCTGATCCAGCATGTGATCCAAGAAGGGAATCCCCGTGTGATTGTCCGCTAGGCCATTGCCATCAAGGGTGAGTTCAATGTGAACCTTGGTTTCTTTAGTCTGGCGATCGACCGTGGCTTGGCGCAACAGAGGTGCGTGGCCATTACTGAGGAGAGAATCATTCATAAAGAGTTACTGACGCGGTTGGGGATTAGTAGAGGTGGCTGGCGGTGAGGTTGCCGCAGGAATTGCCCCCGTACGCGGAAAGGGCACATCCACAAAACCTAATTCTAGCAATTGCTGATAGGCCTTTTGCCCCAGTTCACGGGTGGGGTTTTGGCTCCGGATAATTTCCACTAAAAGGGGCACCGCAAGCTCGGGTTGGTTATTGGCGCGATAGACCAAAGCTAGCTGAAAAGTCGCTTGATCGCGCAGTTGTGCTGCTTCTAGGGCACGGCGACGGTTACTGTCTGCGGCAGTATTATCAATCCCCAAAAAGCTGGCGTTGAGGGACTGATAAAAGTTCGAAAGTTGGTTCATCACCGTGCGGGCTTCCAGTAGCTTGCGGGCGGCGACGGCATAATTTTGCTTATTGACTGCGGCGGCAGCCTCATCTATCAGGCGCTTGCCCCCTTCAAGGGTATAGATTGCAAGGCTGGGGGGGGATGTGGGATTCACAATCTGGACATTGGGGCTATTAGACTGATTCTGGGCAAATACCGCCCGCGGCAGTGCCCCTAGCAGTAGCACCCCAAGGAGCAGGGATGGTCTTGACCAACGAGGAAATGTATTCAACGGCATGGTGTAAAGCCTTTACTAAGATAGAGGCAGTCCAGCGAACAATCAACATGGCGTATCTTATCACCAAGTAATGACAGCCCGTGCAGGATCATAAGTTCCAATTTTCCTCAACACTAAGGCCGTGGCCATGGTAAATCCCACCCCGCAGGGGACAACTACCCATGATGCCATTCGTGAACGGCGCCGCCAATTGCAAAGTAAACGCCGCTGGCGCCAACTGGCAAGGCTTTGGCGTACCAGTGTTCTCTTGACCCTAACGGGAGGGCTAGTCTGGGGACTGACGCTGCCGTACTGGATCATCCGTGGCCCTGAGCAAGTGGTGATTCGTGGCAATCAACTGCTGAAGACGGAAGCGTTGCGGGCACAATTGCCCCTTCAGTATCCTGAGTCGCTGCTCCGTTTGCGGCCACAGGAGATCATTCATGTCCTAGAAACCACGCTACCTCTGCAACGAGTGACGATCGCCCGCCAACTTTTTCCGCCGACCCTGATTGTTGAAGTTCAAGAACGCAAGCCTGTCGCCGTCGCCACCTGTAATCAATGCTGGGTGATGAGTGAAACGGGTCAGCTTCAAGGTCCTGCCAGTCGCTGGTTGGTGGATAGCCTCGGATTTGTCGCGCCGCTGAGTAGTTATCAAGCCAGTGCCGTGAAGCCAATGCCGACCCTCCAGTTGCAGGGGTATTTTGTACCGGTTAAGGGGGCGCCGCGTCCGCAAACATTGGCGGTGGATAGCGATCGCCAGCAGCAGTGGCAGCAGATTCACCGGCTGCTGCAGCAGCAGGATTTACCCATTACGGGCTTAGATTGGCGCAATGAACAGAATCTTGTGGTCCAAACTCCCCTCGCGCCGGTTCACCTTGGGGTAGTGCAGTGGAATAGTCCCACCTTCAATAAACAACTCAGTGCCTTGGCCCGTCTCAAGCAGTTACCCCAGTATTTGGATCCTCGGCAAATGGCCTTTATTGATCTGGTGAACCCCGATGAACCCTTGGTGCAACTGCGGCAACAACCTACACAGCAGCCGCTTCCCCGCAGCAATTAACCGCAGCAATTAAGGGTCAACAGCACAGCATAATAGAGAGGTTAGCTTGGAGTGGCTGGTCAATGAAACCCCTGAAGTTCGGCACAGTATTGCCACGATTTCTGCAATGGTTGGTGATGCTGCTCAGTGTGCTGCTGCTGGTGAGTTGCGCCTCCCTCTCCTCAGTTGCTGACACGAGTTCAATTCCAGGAGCACAAAGCCCAACCCCTATGGCCAACTTACCGCGACTCAATGGCGATGCAACGGTTGTACTGACGGTCAACGATCGCCCGATTACGATTCAAGTGAGGGGGGATGCTGCCCCAATTACTGCTGGCAACTTTGTGGATTTAGTGAATCGGGGGGTCTATGATGGCACTATTTTTCACCGCGTCGTCCGTGAACCCCGACCCTTTGTGGTTCAAGGGGGAGATCCCCAAACTAAAGATCCCAAAGTATCGCCACAACTTTACGGCACGGGTTCCTTTATTGATCCAGTGACCAACCGCCCCCGCTATATTCCCCTAGAAATTCTCGCGGAGGGCAGCGATACTCCCACCTATAGCCAAGCAGGCACCGTCTCTCCTGTTCTGCACCACACCCGTGGAGCCGTGGCCATGGCGCGATCGCAACTCCCGGACTCCGCCTCAGCCCAGTTTTACATTGCCCTTGATCAACTGGATTTTCTGGATGGCAATTATGCTGTCTTTGGCTATGTCACCGATGGCATGGATGTGGTAGATAGCATCCAACAGGGCGATCGCCTGCAGTCTGCTAAGGTTGTGGCCGGTTTGGAAAATTTACAGCAGCCATAGCAGAACGCCGGCGAAAGCGTTGCCGCAGGGGGGGTAACAGCCGCAAACACAGGGCATAGGTGAGGAGTCCAGCTATTACGCCCACCCAAACACTGCCAAAAATGAGAATCGTTGCCAGTTGCCCCCCTTGTTCTAGGAGCTTTTCCCAAGAGTGCCATTCACCAAAAGATAGGGAAGGCTGCCCCATCAGCCACCAGCCCACCTGAAAGTTAAACCAATACAAAGGCACATAGGTGAAGGGGTTGCTCACCCAAGTGGCAAGGGCGGCCAAGGGTTTATTTCCCCGCACTAGCAGCGCTAGGGTGACGGCAATGAGCATCTGCCCGCCAAATAGGGGCAGCATACCAGCAAAGACGCCAGCCCCTAAGCCACGGGCAATACTCTCAGTACTACTGTGGGAGCGCATCAGGCGCAAATAGTGATAGCGGAGCGATCGTTGCCAACAATAGAGCCAACGGGGCTGTCGAGCAGGCTGAGGAAAAGACAACCGCATCATAGGTGAGCTTCGAGACGGTTTAAAGGTTGGAAAAATAAGGGAATGACAGTCTTTGCTTAGCAGTTTGACATATTTTGCTTAGGGAGTGCTAGGGGTCGCATCCTTGGGCTTGCCCAATCCCAGCGCCAAAAAGCCAAGGGCGATCGCCATCATCACACTGCTTTGCCAAGCGGGTGCCACCCCACCCCAGCGATCGAAGGCCCACCCTGCCCAGGCCGGTCCGGCAATCCCGGCCACACTTTGGAGGGATTGGCTGGCGCCAATAATTTTCCCCTGATCTTGATCCCGCACGCGATTGGAGATCACCCCCCGTAGGGAAGGCAACATAATCCCCACCCCAAAGGCCAAAGCCACAACACAGCCGTAGAGCAAAGGCACCCCCAAGCCGCCGGCACTGGGAACCGCAGCAATTCCCAACAGGGCCAAGGCCACCAGGAGTAGTCCCGCCAGGCTCAAGTGCTGCTCACCAAAGCGAGGAATCAACGAGCGAATCAAGCCCGCCTGCACAATCGTGCTGACAGCGCCAATCATCACAAAAATGATCCCCGCCTGTGCCGGTCCCCACCCTAACTGTCGCTTCAAAAAGAGGACGAAGATACTGGTAAAGCCGGCAAAGGCAAAGTTGAAGATAAAAAAAGCCATCAGTAAGGCTTGCAGTGTGCGTTGATTGAATAGCGCCAACCACTGCTGCTGCCAGGCAAAACTCTTTAGGGTCAGGGGCGATCGCTGGGCTGCGGGCAATGACTCCGGCAAGATGCAGTAGGCCAAAACTACATTTGCCAGGGCCAAAACAGCGGCAAACCAAATCGGCAACTTGAGATCAATCGCTGCTAAACTGCCGCCAAGGGCCGGCCCAAAAATGAAGCCAATCCCAAAAGCCGCCCCCGTTAAACCAAAGTTCTTAGCTCGATTTGCCGGGGCTGAGGTATCGGCGATATAGGCCTGAGCCGTTGAAACCACCCCCCCGGTGAGGCCGTCAATAATCCGCGAGACAAAGAGCAGCCAAGGTACGGTAGCCACAGCAAAGAGAATGTAGGACACAGCGGTGCCAGCAATACAAATCAGCAACACTGGGCGACGCCCCCAGTGATCCGAGAGGGCACCCAGTAGCGGAGCAGCAATAAATTGAGCAGCGGCAAAGGCAGAAAATAAAAGCGTCAGGCTCAACGCATCAAAGTGAAATTGCTCCACGAGGAAGGGCAAAATGGGGAAAATGAGACTTTCACCCAGACGATCAATAGCAATTGTTAATAAAACAACTAATAATGGTGAGCGTAGGTTTATCCCCATTGATCTGACTCGTCCTCAAGTGATGGATCCCTGCCCTGTACAGTTTTGACGCTGAGAAAAAGGCAGTACAATAAAAGACTACAACTTAACACAATACAGCCCTTTTGCCCTTGCTCAGACACAGTACGCATTGATCAGATACGGCGAAAACACCCTACTGATTCCTACTGATGAGGTATGCAACCCATGTCTGCTTATATCGAATCGTTGAAGCGATCGCTCTTTTTGACACTGATTGCCTTGGTGGTCTCATTAACAATTTCTTTCTTGATAGCAATCTAAAATTTACCCTGAAAATCATTTATCATCCTCTATCAGTTATCAGTGATGTGAGTTGAGTGAGGTATGGCCACTCCTTCTGCCGCTGCACCGCCCCCTCTGCCCCTATCGGTCATGTTTCGCTTAGGTCTCTTTCAGATGGGACTGGGCATGATGTCTATTCTGGTACTGGGGGTACTCAACCGCCTCCTGATTAAGGAACTGGCAGTTCCTGCAACACTTGTGACGCTGACGATCGCCATGCATCAATTTGTCTCACCTGTGCGGGTGTGGTTTGGTCAGCTTTCCGATGCCCATCCCATTGGTGGCTATCATCGCACCGGGTATGTCTGGGGTGGGGCGTTGGTCTTTACCTTGATTACCTACGCCATTGTGCAAGTGATCTGGCAGGTGGGGCAAAGTTTAGATCAAGCAGGCTGGAGTCTGGTCACCCAAGGGTGGATTGGCCTATTGGCATTACTCTTCGCTGCCTACGGCATTTCTGTCAGTAGTAGCTCGACCCCCTTTGCTGCCCTGCTAGTGGATGTTTCCGAAGAAGAAGATCGGGGCAAGTTGGTGGGCATTGTCTGGTCTATGTTGACCGTGGGCATTGTTGTCGGTGCCATTCTCAGTAGTGCGCTGCTGCGGCAGTTAGAGCTAAATACCCCCATTGAACTGCTGCAACAAAGTGTCAATCGTCTCTTTTTGGTGGTTTTGACGGTGGTCTTTGCTCTGGCGATCGCTAGCACCTGGGGAGTTGAAGCCAAATATTCCCGCTACCACCTGCGCAGTCGTACCTGTGACAACCCTGAAAACATTACCCTTGGTCGCGCCCTCAAAATTCTCACTGCCAACTCGCAGACAGGGCGCTTTTTTCTCTTTCTTGTCCTGATGACCCTGAGTTTATTTATTCAGGAGCCGATTCTTGAACCCTTTGGCGGTGAAGTCTTTGGCATGACGATCGCCGAAACCACCCGCTTGAACGCCTACTGGGGCATGGGCACCCTGGTCGGCCTAAGTTTCACAGGATTTTTGATTGTGCCGCGCCTCGGCAAGATTCGAACCACCACCTATGGGTGTTGGGGGGTGGCCTTGATGTTCTTACTGCTCATCATTTCAGGTGTCACGCAGCAGGTGTGGCTCTTTCAATTGCAACTCTTTCTCTTTGGCATTGCCGCTGGCGTGACAACAACCGGTGCCCTGAGTCTGATGTTGGATTTAACGGCGGCGGAAACAGCAGGGACATTCATTGGTGCCTGGGGCTTAGCTCAGGCCATTGCCCGGGGCTCAGCCACCGTTGTCGGTGGAACAGCCCTCGATATCGGTCGTCAACTGTTCGGCGTGCCGATCCTCGCCTATGGTTTTGTCTTTTGTCTACCAATGCTGGGAATGCTGGCCGCTGTCTGGCTTCTCAAACGGGTAGATGTGAGTCAATTTCGGCACCAATCTCAGCTGGCGATCGCCAAGGTTTTGGCTCAGGACTTGGAATAAACAAGCTTACCAGCGGGCAAAAAAGGAGAAATCCAACTGACCAAAGTGGGTGACATGGGCAATATTGAAATGCTCCAGGCAATTTACCAGCCAGCGCACCTTGCCGCGACTAAAGGATTGATAGTGGTTAAACAAGATGGCAAAGCGTTTTTCGAGGTAGGGTTTTACCTTCTTGCTGAGGAGCACAACCTTGAGCAATAGGCCAATGGTTGCCGCCGTGCCGATGTTATTGAGCAAGTCAACAAAAACCAGATGGTTGGGATTTTGGGCACTATCCACGACCAAGTAGTTGAGGGTCTGGCTACAGGTGCGCACAATAGTAAATTCATTTAGAGGCTGCGGCTGCTGAAAAAGGGGCAGCGTTTCCAAATACTGATAAAAGCGCTGGCGAAACCGACCCCGACCCATATCCGCTGTGGTGTCCGTCAAGTAGTGGAAAAAGGCATCCCGAAACTCATGGGTGGATCGCATCCGTGGCAGCCGCCGCTCAAATTGACTGGCCAAGTCGCGATAGGTGTGGCGGCCATCCACCTTACCGACAAAATGTTGAATCGAGCTTCGTACTTCCTCAGCAGAAAGCAAGGTAGGATTTTTCGCTGGTGGGATATTGTTGTGCCCCTGCGCACGGCGAAACTCACTCGTGAGATATTGACTCAAGTTCATTTCAAACTGCTGGGTCGCCTTTTGCTGAACCTCTTGAATGTAGCACCGGTCTTCGGGTGTTGTGTCCTCTCCCACCAGGCAATGGCTGTAGAGGTAAGGGTAGCGGCGAATTAAGGTGGCAAGGGGGCGATCGCCATTTTGTTGAATTTGTACCGTATCCTGGGCATCCTCTTGAAAGAATTGCACCATGCGCTGCAGCTTTTGAAAGGTTTCACTCTCTAGATAATCCTTGACAAGTAGCCGCAGCTTGCGCACAATCGGTGCCCGGCTCAGACCCCCCGCCGGCATCCCCACAGGCGTTTGCAGCATGGCCAGGAATTCGGGAACAGCTCCTTGGAGTAAGGGACGCGACTGCCAGCGGTTAATTAAAATGTGGCAGCAGCGGTTCATAAAGGGGCGGAAATTGCCCGTCACCTGTGCCTCGGTCACAATCCGATCCATCGCCCCTTGAATCTGGCGATCGGGATAGGTATAACCCATGAGGAACAGAGCACGAAACCGTTCAATGACCTGCTGCGGACTCTCACGCTGCACGCATTCCAGCAAGTGATCGTAAATCAGTTGGTAGTCGTTTGCCCTCATCTGAGTATTCATAGGGGGTAATGCGCTCCTAAGCCACGCCGCTACCGACAGTGCTGGAATCCGAGGACATAACTAGAGGCCCTAATATATCTGCATCATAAAAGGCAAGATGTCGCTAACTTGTGATCAAAATCCCGTTTTTTTTGTGATCCTAATCACAAGAATGACCTAGGTGCCTTCGAGCCCTGATTAGTGCCAATACCCTACTCGAGGCCGATGATAATCAACAAGACAATCAATTGACAACTGCCTGTAAAAATTGTTACTAAATTTTCTCCTCAAAAGCATGTTTAGTCGAGGGCATCAATGCCCCTGATACCCGGAAAGCTGAGCTAGACCCTCTAGGGGATAGACCCCCTCATAGCGTTTACCGTTGATTTCCCAGGTGGGATAGGCACGGATATTGGCCTGTTTGCATAGTTCTGGTTGGCCATTGGTGCCCTGTGGATCGCACTCAATGTAGTTGATTTTCTTAAAGGCGCTGCCAAAGAGTTCTTTTTGCTTCATACAAGCGGGACACCAGTAGGCCCCGTACATCTTGGCATTGATTTTCTTCAGGTGGTTCGCCAGCCCTTGGGGAGAAATGGCCTGACTGGTTCCCTGCGCCATGACCATATCGGCAGATGGAGTAACAGCTAAACGGGGCACAAGGGCGATCGCCAATCCCACACCCAGGCCAAACAGGAGATAGCGCAAGGAGTTTTTCATCGAGAACCATCCACTAAGTCAGTACAGTGTACTGCATTCTATACATACAGTGCTAGAGCTAAAGACCGCGAGTAACGTTTTATAGTTCCGCCTGTAGGTCTGCTCTGGTGAAAATTCAATGCCAACGAATGCTGGCGCACTTCATTTAAGAACAATGAAGCAGCAACATGACCAATAGGAACAAGATTAGAGCCCGTCGGTTACAGAAACAGGGCCATGATTGCGCGATGACTATAGCTGATAGCCCCTAGTTGGGGGATTACCTAGCTAGCCAACTCTCTATAAGCGGTGAGCCTGCTCACCGCCAAGCAGCAGAGCAAACGGGTTTACCACTAAGCACCTTTCCTGAAACCTTGCCATAGCTCCTAGAGAGGGTTTTGACCCAGAATTGGCTCCCCCCAAACGTAGTCAGCCGAAGATTCGCTGGAAAGACTGGACGGGGTGCATTCGCGCATGCCGTTGCCGCTAAACTAAAACTACACTATAGCGGCAGTGCCCTTGCGGATTGTTTAATGGCAGCCATTTTTGAGCTTCATCCTGTTAACCCCCAGCCCCGCACGATCGCCCAAATTGTTGAGGCTCTCAAAGAGGGAGCAGTCATGCTCTACCCCACGGATACGGTCTATGCCATTGGCTGCGACATGAACCACAGGAAAGCGGTGCAGCGGGTACGCCAACTCAAGCAACTCTCCAACGATAAACCCGTCACCTTTCTGTGCTCTTCTCTGGCCAACATTGCCCAGTATGCCTATGTCAGCGATTCCGCTTACCGCCTCATGCGTCGCCTGATTCCGGGACCCTACACCTTTTTGCTGCCAGCTACCAAACTGGTGCCCCGCCTTGTCCAAAATCCCAAACGCAAAACCACGGGGATCCGTGTGCCTGACCACGTCGTGAGCCAAGCACTGTTGACCGCCTTGGGGAATCCGATTATTTCCACCTCAGCACGACTACCCGACGACGAGACTTATTATGTGAATACCGCAGACCTCTTCGATGCCTTTGACAAGCGGGTGGATTTGATTATTGATACCGGGGAACCACCGGGACAGCAAATGTCGAGTATTCTTGATCTCACCGGCGAACCACCGCTGCTGGTGCGCAAGGGACAAGGGTGGGAAACGCTACCGGCAGAAATAGTGACTGTTGAGTGAGCTACTTTCGCTACTCGGCAGGTAGAAACCGTTATCCAAGGTTTAATTCAAGAATGAGTTCATCACAATTGATTGGCAAGGTATATTTGGTGGGGGCAGGCCCCGGGGATGTCGGGCTGCTCACGCTTCGCGCCAAAATGCTTCTGGAATGTGCCGACGTGGTGCTCTACGATGCCCTGATTAGTCCGGAGATCCTAGGACTAATTAATCCCCAAGCGGAAAAAATTCATGTGGGCAAGCGGCGTGGCAACCATACCCTTTCTCAGGCCGAGATTTGCCACCTGTTGATTGAGTTGGCAGGGCGCCATGCTGTCATTGTGCGCCTCAAGGGGGGTGATCCCTTTGTCTTTGGCCGTGGCGGCGAAGAGTGTCTCGCCTTGGTTGAGGCGGGTATTCCTGTGGAGGTGGTCCCCGGCGTTACCAGTGGCGTAGCTGCACCTGCCTATGCTCAAATTCCCTTAACCCATCGGGATTTTAGCTCCTCGGTGGTCTTTGTTACCGGCCATGAGGCGGCTGGCCGCTATCAACCGCGGGTTAATTGGTCGGCTCTGGCCACGGCGGTGGATACGATTGTGATTTACATGGGGCTGCACCATTTGGGGGAAATTGTGCCCCACCTACTCGCTGGGGGGCGATCGCCCCAGACTCCCTTGGCCTTTATTGAATCAGGGACAACGCCGCAACAACGAGTGGTGGTGACCACCCTAGAGCGAGCGATCGCCACCTGTGACGAGGCACAGATTAAAACCCCTGCTTTGATTGTCATTGGTGAGGTCATTCAGCTGCGCTCCCAGTTAGGGGGAAGTCTCCACCAGGTCTGAAGCAACAGGTTCAGGTTCTAGGGGCAGCGACAGCATTGCCCGCTCCAAATAGGGTAGTAGCTTACGTCGCGTTTGGTCCAAAGAATAGGCAAGGCGGATATTCTCTCTAGTGAGGAGCCCTAGCACCCGTTGCGGGTTATTGCGATCCACCACAGGCAACTGCCTTAAATCCCGCGCTGCCATGCGATCGATGGCGTCCTTCAGGGGTTCATCACCATAGGCTAGCAACAGCTCCCGCGTACAGACACTCCCCACCGTTTGGGTTTGATACGCGGTTGTTTCCTGATCCGCTTCCCAACGGGTCAGCACCCGATTAATATCCCCAAGGGTGATCAACCCCACCAAGTCCTGCTGACTATCGGTCACAAAGGCACAGTAGACTTTTTTTTCAATGAGTTGCAAGCCCGCTTCGACCACAGGTGTCGTTTCGCTAAGAAACAGCACCTGCGATTGCATGGCCTCTGCCACAAAAAGGTTGGGGAGACTGTCCTCCTGCTCCTCCTTGTGGGGCTCAATACTGCTGGGTGCCAAGGCGGGCAGCTCACCCGGTTTTTGCACACTAAAACTATTCACTAGCCAGACACTTAAGCCCACCGCTGCCATCAGGGGCAAAATAATGCGATAGTCTTGCGTCATTTCAAAAAGCAGCAAAATAGCGGTTAAGGGCGCATTGACACTGGCCGCAAGGACGGCGGCCATTCCCACGGTTGCGTAGGCAGCAGGAGCAGCAATACTGTTGGCAAACATCGGTAAGAGAAGAGGTAACACCTTACCGTAGGCCGCACCCAGGGAAGCTCCCAAAAAGAGGGCCGGCGCAAAGATGCCCCCCACTAGACCACTGCCTAGACTCACTGCCGTTAAGAGCATCTTGGTAACCAGCAACACCAGCAGTAAGCCGAGGGAGAAATTCACATCCCTGAGGATTGCTTCCACCGTTTCATAGCCAATGCCCAGCACCTGCGGCAAATACAGGGCAACCAAGCCAACGCAGAGACCCCCTATCAAGGGACGCAGGGGTAGGGGAATGTGACCTAAAAACTGCATAGGTGGCATCTTCCCCTGAAAGACTTGCGGCAGCCACTGAAGTAACTGGGTATAGACAATGGCAACACCGTAGGCCAACAGTCCCAAGCCCAAATACAAGGGCAACTCAAGGGAACTGCGCACCTCATAGGCCGGCAGTTCAAAAGCAGGCTGTGACCCCAAGCCAATTTGGGTAATTAGGGCAGAAATCACAGCGGCCAAAAGCACCACGCTCACAGCTGTTGTTTCAAAGGTGGTTCCTAAGACGACCTCTAGGGCAAAGAACACACCAGCGATCGGAGCATTGAAGCCTGCTGCTAAACCTGCCGCTGCCCCTGCCCCAAGGAGCAACTTTTGCCGTTCTCGCGAGACCTTCAGCCCTTGACCAAGGAGAATGCCGATGTTGGCGCCCACTTCCACACTGGGTCCCTCTGGACCAAGGGACGCACCTGTACCAAGGGAAATTGCCGCCGCAAGGGTTTTGGCAATGGGGCGAATGAGGGGAATTTCCTTGCCAGCTTCGACAGCACCCATCAATGACATCAGGTTGGGACTAAACTCTTGGACAAACCAACGGACAATCCCCACCAGCAAGCCCCCTAGGGTCGGAACACAGGCCAGTGTCCACCGCCCCCAGCGACCAATGATCCCCATCAAGTTTTCAAGGGCAAGGTAATGAATTGTTTCAATCAGGTAACGAAACAGCAGCACACTGAGGCCAGCGCTGCCGCCAATGAGCACCGCCAAGATCAGGACGACCGTTTCCGGGGGGGGTTGCAATTGATTGAAAAGGCGAGTGAGGCGAGATTCAGCAGTAGACAGGGGGGAGAGGGAGGACACTGGTGGAAAAATTTTTCCTGAAACCGGATAGCTCTAACTCAATTATGCGCAATTTATTATGCGCAATTTCCAGGGGAGAGACTAGAAGGGCAACAGTTGCGGTGTCACATGGTAAAAGGTGGGATGCAGCCACCACAGCAAGGCGACAAAAATGACCACTCCCCCATAGGCGGGGCGCAAAAATTCCTGCCATACCAGTTGTTGTTTGCCCTCCCAAATGGCTTTGAAGGGAATGATGGAAGTGCGGTTTTTCAGGGCAGCAAACGCTTCTCCATGCCGTGCGTACCAGCGGCGATCGCCATGCCAAACCCCAAAGCAGTGATGGGCAATCAGACCAAGGGAGGTCAGCAGGGTAAAGGAGGTGCCCAGCCACAGTGTATGGGCCACACACCAGATCACCTGTCCCCACAACTGGGGGTGGCGAGTAATGCGAATAATCCCTGTCTCGTAGAGGTGCACCTCTGGCTTTTGCACAGCGGCAATTTCCAGCAGGTTAAAGGTGGCTGGGTAAAGAAAGAGAAACGAGAGCGCCGATAGTCCCCACACTAGCGCCCCCATTCCCGGCACCCCTTGAAGTTGCCACAGTTGGACGCCGTCGTAGCGATGGGCCAAAAAGTAGAGAATCAAGATTGTGGCCAAAGGCAGACTCACTAAGGCGAAAAAAATGCGATAGAGGCGGGCACCTATCCGCTTTTCTGCCCAAGGGCGTAAGCTGGCCAAGCCACTGTGGGCGATCGCAAACAGGAGCAATAGCCCCACCATGATCCACTGCGAACTGGTTTGCCAACTGTGGTAATCCATGCTCATCTACTCCCCACGGTTGAAATCCCTTCCCATGATCCCAAAGGGTCAGAGGATTTGTAAAGCAATGTAAATGAGCAAAAAAACCAAGCCTATGAGCTATAGTCAAGGCGTTGGGGGCATCCGGCGTCAATATTTATGTTTAATTGTTATGTTTAATTGGCTCGATCGCCTCGAAAACCGCCGCCTACTGCGCCTGCTCCTGCTCTTTGCTCTGGGCTGGATTGCCGTGCAGCTTTTGCACTATTTTGCCTACGTCTTACTAATCTTTCTTTCTTCGTCCATTCTGGCGTTTTTACTCAACTATCCCGTGCGCTGGCTCAAACGTTACTTGCCCCATGGTTTTGCGGTTACCATTGTGTTTCTGGGGACATTGGCACTGTTGATCGGCTTGGGGATTACTCTTGGGTTGGCGATCATTGGCCAGTTGCAGGACTTAATCGCCCATTTGCCCAGCCAAGTTGATCTGTGGATTAACTCCCTTGAGAGAATGCAGCAGTTTCTGGGGCAATGGAATCTAGACATCAATTTTCAGCAACTGGAGTCAGAATTACGCAACTTTGCCCTTGCTGGGATTCAGTTTGGGTTTGGTAAGCTCCAGTCCATCTTTGCCCTCTTGCTGGGGGGCATGATTGTTGCTGTGATTACGTTCTTTATGCTGTTGGAAGGGGAACGGCTATGGCAGTACCTGTTGAGTTTTTTGCCCGACCCGTGGCGCGATCGCCTGCCCCAGGCCTTAGAGCGGAACTTTTTGGGCTTCTTTAGTGGCCGTTTCCTTCTGTCTCTATTCTTTGGTATCGCCACATTCATTGTCTTGCTGGTGTTAGGTGCCCCCTACGCCCTTGCCCTTGGGGCGATCGCCGGCGGCTTGGATCTCATTCCCGGGATTGGCTCAACAATTGGCATTTGCCTAATCTGCTTGATCCTGTTGCCCAAAAGCATTGCCCTGAGTGCCCAGGTTCTGATCAGCTGTATTGTGCTCCAACAGGTAGAGGAAAATATCCTCATGCCCCGTGTAATGCGCAACTCCGTCAACCTCAATCCGGTGGTTCTATTCTTTTCCCTCCTGGTGGGGGCAACGGTCGCAGGAATTGTTGGTATCTTCCTGGCCATTCCCATGACGGGGACAATCGTCAGTTTGTTGGATCTCAAAGCCTTACAGGCAAGCCGTGAGGCTGCTCCAAAATCCTCGTCCTAGGGTTGCGATCGCCCCCATCCCGTTGATATACTAGACAAGCTGATTAAGGTGCCCTCGGCACATCAGTGTATTTTTTGTGCATTTTTGGTTGGACACCATCATCACTGTAGGTTGGGTATAGTTGCATGGCTCGATATCGTGGCCCTCGTTTGAGAATTGTCCGTCGTCTGGGTGAGCTGGCTGGTCTCACCCGCAAAGTCCCCAAGCGGAGCTATCCCCCTGGTCAACACGGCCAAGCCCGCAAAAAGCGTTCGGAATACGCCCTGCGCCTTGACGAAAAGCAAAAACTACGCTTCAACTACGGGGTCTCGGAGCGGCAACTCGTGCGCTATGTGCGCAAAGCCCGCCGCGTGAGTGGTTCCACCGGACAAACCCTCCTGCAGTTGTTGGAAATGCGGCTAGACAACACCGTTTTCCGCCTTGGAATGGCACCCACGATTCCAGCCGCTCGCCAACTGGTGAATCATGGCCATATTCTCGTCAATGGTCGCACTGTTTCTATTCCTAGCTATCAGTGCCGTCCGGGGGATGTGATTACTGTCCGCGATAACGAGCGATCGCGCCGCCTCGTGGAAACCAACCTTCAAAATCCTGGGCTGGCCAATCTCCCCAGCCACTTGGAACTCGATAAAAGTACCCTCACCGGCAGAGTCACCGGTATCGTTGAGCGCCAATGGGTTGCTCTCGAAGTGAATGAACTCCTCGTGGTTGAGTACTACTCCCGCAAAGTTTAGAGTATCGCCGCCTTTCCTATGGCAGAAGCCTATCTTCTGGAAAAACTCCGCACTGTCGAGCAAACCTTTACGGAACTTACCCGCCGCTTGGCGGATCCGGATGTGGCAGTCAATCCAACCGAGTTTCAGAAGATAGCCCGCTCCCGGGCTGCTCTAGAGGAGACGGTAAATGCCTACCACGAATGGCAAAGGTTGAATCAGCAACTGCTGGACGCGCGTCAGCTTCTCAAGGAAGCCATCAATGAACCGGAGCTGCGGCAAATGGCTGAGGAGGAAGTGGATGATCTCAGTTACCGCATTGTCAAACTCGAGGAGCGCCTGAAAATTCTGCTGCTGCCCCGTGATCCCAATGATGAGAAAAACATTATGCTGGAAATTCGGGCAGGTGCAGGCGGTGATGAAGCAGGGATTTGGGCCGGCGATTTGGTACGGATGTACTCCCGCTATGCTAAAACCCAGGGTTGGCAAGTGACCCTCGTGAGTGAATCCCTGGCTGAAATGGGCGGCTTCAAAGAAGCCATCCTTGAAATCAAGGGCGATCGCGTCTATAGCAAGCTGAAGTATGAGTCGGGTGTCCACCGGGTACAGCGGGTACCAGCAACAGAAGCTAGCGGCAGAATTCATACCTCCACTGCCACCGTCGCTGTGATGCCCGAGGTGGATGAGGTGGAGGTCGAGATTGATCCGAAGGACATTGAACTCACCACCGCCCGATCTGGCGGAGCCGGCGGCCAAAACGTCAATAAGGTGGAAACCGCTGTTGATTTATACCACAAGCCAACGGGAATTCGTATTTTCTGCACCGAAGAGCGGAGTCAACTGAAAAACAAAGAGCGAGCGTTCCAGATTCTCCGTGCCAAACTCTACGAAATAAAGCTGCGGGAACAGCAGGAAGCCATTACTTCCATGCGCCGCTCTCAGGTGGGTACTGGCGATCGCTCCGAAAAAATCCGTACCTACAACTACAAAGATGACCGCGTGACCGATCACCGGCTGGGACAAAACTTTAGCCTCAGCAGTGTCCTAGAGGGGGATTTGGAACCGATTATCCAAGCCTGCATCAGCCGTGATCAGCAGGAACAACTGGCGCAACTTGCTGCCGAACAAGCCTAGGAGGATCAAATGACCAAATTTGTGGCTTGGGGACGCTACTGTGAAGATGTCCGGGAACGGCGTGCCCCCTATCGCCAGGCACACCTCGATGGCCTTGCGGCTCAAAAAGAGCAAGGCCTGCTCATCACCATTGGCCCTACCAAAGACCTGCGCTACTTTTTTGCTATTTATGAGGCGGATAGCGAAGAGACCGTGCGCCAATTGATTGAAAACGACCCCTACTGGCAGCATCAGGTCTGGACAGACTACAGTATTCATGAGTGGATCCAAGCCCTCTAAGGGCGAGGGTGGATCCAAAACTCACCTAGGGTGCAAGGGCATTGCCCCGCATCAGGCTCCCAATCGTTTTTGCCGTAATTTTCAACTGCACTAAGGGATTAGCGGGCACAACGGTCTTGTAGAGGTAGCTATCGAAGGTGAGCTTTTGCACATCAAGATCACTACACATCTCCACAAAAGCCTCACGGGTGGCATCGGAGCGATAAAAGACTCGTTGCAGCAGATCCAAAACAAGATAGGTCATGCCGTAGGCTTTGTCCCAGCGCTTTAGGTAGAGCTTGAGATCTTCTTCGGTAGGGATACGGCGACCGCTGTTGGAGGTCTCGACAATCGTTTCAGCACACAGGCGCGCTGACTTGGCGGCAAAGTAAATGCCTTCTCCGGAGGACTTGGTCACGGTACCCGCCGCATCCCCCACAAGGGCCACGCGACCGACCACTCGCCGAGGTCGAGGATGCTCAGGAATGGGGTGGGCTTCCACTTTAATAATTTGCCCCCCCTCCAGTTTGGCGGCAGCGCGGTTGCGGATTCCTGCTTGCAATTCCCGAATACGGTCTTTATTGACCTTCATGGTGCCAGTACCCACGGCTACATGGTCATATTTCGGGAAAACCCACGCATAAAAGTCAGGGGACACGTCATCCCCCACGTACATTTCTGCTAACTCGTTGTAGTAGGCCATTTTGTCCTCAGGCAGGCGAATCCGCTCCTGGTAGGCAATGGCGTAGTTGTAATCGCCGGCATCAATTTCCTTGGCAATGCGAGAATTTGCGCCATCGGCACCAATCACCACATCCACTTCGAGGGTCTGAACTGCGCCATCTTCTTGGACATAGTGGAGGGTGTAGGGCTGATCGCTGGTGATGGGCTGCTCTAGCTTAAAGACAGTGCCATTGATCAAGTTGGCGCCCAAATCCGCTGCCCGATTGCGCATAAAGCTATCGAGGACTTCGCGGCGGCACATACCGATATACTCGTGCTCCTTGAGGGTATGGCCAATGTTCACCTCAATGTTGGAGGGGGATATCATTTTCATTTTGCGCACGCGGCGGTCAATGATTTCCGGGGGTAAGTCAAATTCACTGACCATGCACAGGGGGATCGCACCGCCACAGGGCTTGGCATTGTCTAATTTACGTTCAAAGAGATAGGTTTGGATTCCGGCTTTGGCTAAGGTTTCGGCGGCTGAGGAACCCGCTGGACCACCACCGACTACGGCTACCCGAAGTGACAACGGACGACTCCCAAATTTTGGCTAACAAACAACAGTTTGGATACTATCACGGGAATTTTTTGTCTTCAAGGATTTAATCCCGAAAAGCCACATCTGTAACAGTTTTCAACATTTGGTCATCCTTAGTGATCTGCTAGGATAGATCCATCTATTGGCTAATAATTGGTCCAACCTGGGGACTGGAGCGTGAAGTGACCGGATTTGTCTCTCGCGGTCGAGAATGGTATCATTTGCGAGGTTGTAAAATTTACGCCATTTCCCAGAGAAGTTAAGGTAGGGCATTCACATGGCATCGTCTCCTGTTGCGCCCGTTGTTTTGGTGATTTTGGATGGCTGGGGCTATCGCGAAGACACCTACGGTAATGCGATCGCCAGCGCCAATACCCCTGTGATGGACAGTTTGTGGGAAGCCTATCCCCACACATTGATTTACACGTCTGGGAAGGCGGTGGGACTCCCCAAGGGACAAATGGGTAACTCCGAGGTGGGGCACTTAAATATCGGTGCCGGTCGCATTGTTCCCCAAGAATTGGTGCGCATTTCCGATGCGGTCGAAGATGGCAGCTTCTTTAGCAATCCCGTCCTTGTGCATCTGTGTCAAACCGTGAAGGAACGCAACGGTAAGCTGCATTTTATCGGTCTGTGTTCTGCTGGGGGGGTGCATTCCCACATTGAGCATCTTTACGGCTTGGTGGAACTCGCCAAACGCCACGGGTTGCCCGCCTGTATCCATGCTATTACCGATGGTCGTGATACGCCCCCCCGCGATGCAGCAGGGGTCCTTGAGGAATTGGAGCAACGCCTGAAAACCGCCGGCTGCGGACGAATTGTGACGGTAAGTGGTCGCTACTATGCCATGGATCGCGATCGCCGCTGGGACCGCACCGAGGCCGCCTACCGCGTTATGACCAGCAATGAGCATATTCAACCCCTCCGGGCAGTGGATGTGGCCCGTAAGTCCTACGCACAGGATATTGGCGATGAATTCATTGTGCCCACACGCATTGCTGAAGGAGCCGTTGAACCTGGCGATGGGGTGGTGTTTTTCAACTTCCGTCCTGATCGCGCTCGCCAGCTGACCCAAGCCTTTATTGATTCTGACTTCAGCGGTTTTGAACGGACGCTGATTACGCCCCTTGAGTTTGTCACCTTTACCCAGTACGACGCTAGCTTTAACTGTGGGGTTGCTTTCCCGCCGCAAAATCTCAGCCATATCCTCGGAGAAGTGATTGCTGAGCATGGCCTCAAGCAACTGCGGGCAGCCGAAACAGAGAAATATGCCCACGTCACTTACTTCTTCAACGGCGGCCTTGAGGAACCCTTCCCCGGCGAAGATCGCATCCTCATCCCCAGTCCCATGGTGGCCACCTATGATCAAGCCCCCGCCATGGCTGCCCTCGCTGTAACCGAATCCGTCAAGAGGGCCATTGAGAAGCAGGAGTATGCCCTCATTGTAGTTAACTTTGCCAACCCCGATATGGTGGGGCACACGGGGCAGTTGGCGGCGACGATTCAAGCCATTGAAACCGTGGATCGCTGTGTGGGGGTCTTGGTGGAAGCGGCCACAAAAGTGGGGGGAACGCTGCTCATCACCGCAGATCACGGCAATGCCGAATACATGATTGATCAGGACGGCAACCCCTGGACGGCTCACACCACCAACCCGGTCCCCTTTATTTTAGTGGAAGGGGAGAAACGCAAAATTCCTGGCCATGGTGGCAATGTCATTCTTCGGCAAGATGGCTGTCTTGCGGATATTGCCCCTACGATTCTTGAAATTCTGGAGCTGCCCCAACCCCCGGAAATGACGGGGCGATCGCTAATTGTCAGTGCACCCTATGAAACGCGCCTAAATCGCACCCCTGTTTCCCTCAAGATCTAAAGCCTTCTCAAGGGCGACGGCAAAGGAATTTTAAGATTTTAAGAAATCTTAAAATAGGAATAGTGCTTGTCGTATTTTTATGGCCTCATTTCGCTCCATTCTGGGTTACTATCGTGCCTACCGGGGGATAGCGATCGCCAGCATTACCGCCGCCAGTGTGTGCGAGCTGGTGGACTTACTTGTGCCCTATGCCATTGGTCAAATTCTCAACCTGCTCTCCCAACAACCCCTTGACCCGCCAGTGGTGGCGATCGCCCATAGACTCCAAACATGGACAGGCTGGGGCGATACCTTTAGTGCTCATCTCGCCGTTCTCGGCAGTATTGTTTTTTTGGCCACTGTGGTGCGCGCCCCGATTCAACCGTGGCTGGGGGTATGGTTCCACTGGTGGATTGCCTTGGCGGCCCGTCGCGACCACACGCGCCAAGCCATCGAGAAAATTCTGACCCTTCCCCTCGAATTCTTTGAGGAAAATAACCCTGGCCGCATTGCCAACCGGGTCACCAAAGGGATTGCCAACCATACGTGGAGCTATCCAGAAATTGCCGGTCAACTGATTCCCAAACTCGTACGGGTCCTGGGGATTGGCGTGATTGTCTGGTGGTTGGATTGGCCGATCGCCCTTGGGCTGTTGATCTCCTTTACAGTCATCTTGGTGCTGACCCTGCGCATCCTAAGGCGCATTATTCAAAAGGAAGAAATCCTCGACAGCCACATCGAAAGCACGGAAAGCCGCACCTCAGAGATCATCACCAATATCAAAACCGTCAAGGCCTTTGCCACTGAAGCCCGTGAACTCGCTCGCCAGAAGCAGCGGCTGGATCGCGAGTTCAAGATGGTGATTGACCGCATCCATCGCGGCTACATGCACCTAATCACTTGGCAGGGAGCGGTGGTGCAGTTTTGCCTTTTTAGTTTGTTGGGATTTTCCCTAGCAGCGACCATCGCTGGACGGGTCTCCATTGGCCACTTTATTACGATTTACACCCTTGCCAGTATGGCCTATGCGGAAATTACGCCTCTCTCGCAGGTGTCTGAGGTGTTTGCGCGGCGCTATGCCTCAATTTTACGCTTCCATGAATTTATGGAATTGCCCGCCGGTCGCGATGCCATTGATCTTGAGCAACCGGAAATTCCCAGCCTGAAGTTTTCGGGCAAGGTGGATTTTCAGCATGTTTGGTTTAGCTACACGCCAGGGCGTCCCATTCTGCGGGATATTAACTTACTCATTGAACCCTGCCAAACGGTGGCCCTAGTGGGGCGATCGGGTTCGGGGAAATCCACCCTAATCAAGCTCCTCTTTCGTTACTTCCAGCCGGAGCAGGGACACATTCTCATAGATGGCCAAGATATTCAAACCCTCGATGTCCGCGCCTATCGCCGCCGGCTGGCTATTGTCCACCAAGAAGTCGATGTCTTTAATGGCACCCTCTGGGATAACCTGACCTATGCTAACCCCAATGTCAGTGCCGACGCCGTCTATGAGGCCTGTGCCATTGCGCGGGTGGATGAATTTGTGCAGCAGTTGCCCTTCGGCTATCGCACGATTGTCGGTGAACGGGGGTTGCGGCTTTCGGGGGGACAGCGGCAGCGGTTAGGGATTGCCCGTGCCCTCTTGGCGGATCCTGATGTGCTGATTTTTGATGAGGCAACGTCAAGTCTGGATTACGAATCAGAGCGGGAAATTCAGCTAGCCCTACGCGCCATTACGGGTACTCGCACAATGATTGTGATTGCCCACCGCCTGAGTACAGTGCGGGATGCCCATCAGATTGTGGTGCTGGATCAGGGCACGATCCGTGAGCAGGGCGACCATGACACCCTCCTTGCCCAAGGGGGATTGTATGCCCATCTCTATTCGATTCAGCGCGATCGCCCCCCCACCGCTTAAACTACCAACTAACTGAGATTTACCCCCAAGAAGCGATCCAAGAGCCGATACCGCCAAAAGCTGCGCAAAAGAATCATCCAGAGTAGGACAATTAGCACAATGAGTGCCCACAATGACCAGGAGAGGGGTTCTAGCTCCGCCACCGATCGCAGGGTGGGCGATGTGCTAATGATGACAAAGCCAGCCAGTAGGATAACTACAACCGCAACATACCGCCAGTTGCCCACTAGGGGAGCACCGCCGACCCATACGGGATGGGGAGGCTTTAGGAAAAGCACTAAACAGAGGGAGGCCAAGATCAGACTCGTCACCAAGGCCGTGCGCGCGATCGCTACACTCTGGCTCAATTCCGAGAGCATCTCGCGATCATTCACCAGGTCTGGATCAAACCGTCCTTGGAGCAATTCCACAAGGGGTGTTAGTTCCCGTGCTAAAACCCCTAAGTACATGAAAATGGCTAACAGCGCCAGGCTCAGGGTGGCGGGGATGACAAAGTGCAGCAGTGAACGAATCAAGGAGCGATGGGGACGCGGCCCCGGCACTGCCCAAAAAGCCACCGCCAGTGTGGGTAAACCCACTCCCCACAGCGTTAGCAGGCTATTGTGCTTAATCAGCAGTGGGAAGGCGCGCCCTGCCATAACAGTGACAAGGCACAGTAAACTAAAGCTAAAGACCCGTACCAAAAAGAGCTTGCTGACATCTTGAATACCGTTGTAGATGCGCTGCCCCTCGCGAAAGGCCTGCCGGTAAGGCTGCAAAGGAATCCGCAAGCAGCACAATATCAGCCACATTGCGGGTAATGGCACTGCCACTTTCCATAGCGATTCCCACATTAGCTTGCTTCAGGGATAGGACATCATTCACACCATCACCAATCATTGCCACCTGATGTCCGAGGGCACGCAAGCGAGTGACGAGTTTAGCCTTTTGCTCTGGTGTAATGCGACCAAAAACCGTGGCTTTCTCAGCCATTTGATCAAAGCTGGGATCATCCATAGCGGCCAGTTCTGTCCCGGAGATGGCGATCGCCCCCCCATCGAGGCCAATTTGCTTGCCAAGGGCAACAACAGTTTCCGGGTGATCCCCGGAGATAATTTTGACTTGAATTCCAGCTTGCTGAAAACGGGCTAGCACCTCACGGCATTGGGGTCGCAGGCGATCGCCCACCCAAATCACTGCCAAGGGTTCCAACTCTGAGGGCAACACAGGAGTTTCCTGCCGCTCATCCCAAGTGGGATCACTGCCACTGCGGGCAAAGAGGAGCACCCGCAATCCCTGCTGTCGCCCTCGCTGGAGCAGCTCAACCACCCTAGGGGAGAGGTCCTCACTCTTGAAGAGGACATCCGGTGCCCCCAAAATAAACGTTTCCGAGTCGTGCCAGGCGACTGCACTCCACTTGTAGGCGGAGGAAAAGGGAATTTCGAGGCGCATCGGCTGGGGAGTTCCCGCAAAAGCCTCCGTTAGGGCAACAATGGTACGGTTGGGACTGCTGACACTAGCCGCAAACTTCCCTAGGGTTGCTGCCGTTTGCTGCTTCGCCTCGCTGAGAGGGTACCAGCTATGGAGTTCAAGGGCATTGGCCGTTAGGGTTCCCGTTTTATCAAGGCAGAGAATATCCACCCCACTGAGGGACTCAATGGCATTGACCTGCTGCACCAAGACATTGGCACGGGAAATGCGCAGCGCCCCCAGGGCATAGGTGAGAGTAATCGTAAGGTACAGGCCCACAGGGACAAGGCCGGCAATTACGGCTGCGGCTTGCACGCTCATTTGTAGAGTGGTCAGGCGCACCAAGAGCGAGAATAGAACCAATAGCCACAGGAAAACCGCCAGGGCAAGAATCACGCGGATAATCAGGTTAATTTCCTGCTGGAGGGGTGTGAGTTTATGGTGGTGGGTTTTGGCGGCAGCAGTCAGTTGATGGGCAGTGCTCTTTTCCCCCACCTGCTCGGCAACATAGGCAGCGGCACCGCGCACACAAAAGCTGCCGGAATAGAGGCGATCGCCCGCCCGCTTGGGAACGAGATCTGACTCCCCTGTGAGCAATGACTCATCCACTTGGATCTGTCCATCGCCAACCACTCGTACCATCAGCAACGATTTGATCTCCAGGCGCCAAAAGGAGAATATCCCCTTCTACGACCTCTGCAGGATCGATAATCACCTCCTGGCGATCGCGCAGCACCTTAACGCGGGGTCGGCTTAAAAGGCTAATGGCATCCAGTTGGCGTTTGGCGCGAATTTCTTGAATGATACTGATGATGGCATTGAGAAACACAACAACAACAATCGCCACCACATCCCCTGGGCGACCTAAAAAGATCAAGATGACGCTAATAAAAGCAAAAACCCCATTGATAAACGTGAAGAGGTTTTCCCGCAAAATCTCGCCATAGGTGCGATTGCTTTCACTCACCTGACGGTTAATGCGGCCTCTAGCTTGCCGCTCCGCTACTTCCGCTGCAGTAAGACCGATTAATGGGGTTGTCATATTTCAGGTTTCCGCTGGCTTCACCACCAATACCGAACAGAGGGCATCGGCAAGGACGGCACTACTGACGGAGCCCTGAACCACGCGCTCCACGCCAGTGAGGCCGCGACTGCCCAGCACAATCAAGTCAGCACGGTAGATATTTGCAAGGCGTAAAATTTCCTCTACGGGATCACCGCTCACAATTTCAATTTCTGAATCACAGGGAAGCTGGCGTTGAAACCGTTGTAAATGCCACTCAATACTGCGGTAGGTTCCCATTTGGGGATGCAAGGAGGGGCGATCAGCGCTGACCCCAAACCCCGACTCCACCGGTGAAATCACATGACTGAGAATCACTTGGGCATCTGGGTCTAAGTTTAACTGTGCCACCGCCGCCATCACCCGTGCCGATAACTCACTGGTATCGAGGGCAACTAAAATTGTTTTGAACATACCTGTGACGTTGTACTTGCAATCTCCTAGTCTGCCACAAGAGCGCCAGCAGCGGTCAAAGTGCCCCTTGGGATACCCTCTTCCGAGGATGATTAACCACACCCATAATTCATTTTCCTGAAAACTCGTAAAACCGCTGGCACCCGTATTAAATTACCCTCTCTCAGTTTTGTACTAAAAGTTTTGTAGTAAAGAGGATATTATCATTGCAGCAATGGCTACTACCGGCAAACCACATCAGCTAAGTAAAAGTACTCAATGATGGTGTCAACATTTGTTACAAAAGCGGCCGGGGATCATAAGACTTATGGAGAACCCCTATGAAACGCTGACATTTCCTCGCATTCCCAAGGGGATCGCAGTAGCTTGAGGATCAGTACAGGACAGCCTGTGAATATGTTGTGACGGTGTCGGGCTGTTATAAAAAAGGCCTTGATAAGTACACCAAGGAATTGTTCTGTAAAGACTGCAAACCCTATCCAAGAGTGCCTATGAAAGTTGGGGTCGTTAAGGAACGCGAAGTAGGAGAACAACGAGTTGCCCTAATTCCCGAGGTCGTTGCCAAGCTGGTGCAGCAAGGATATCGCCTCTGTGTGGAGTCCGGTGCAGGGGATATGGCTCACTTTAGCGATGATGACTACCGGGCCGCGGGGGCAGAAATTGGTTACTCCATTGAAGAGGTCTGGGGCGGTGTGGATGTGCTGCTCAAGGTGGCGCCCCTGCGCGATCGCGAGGTAGAGTGGATTCGCCCTGGCACCACCTTAATTAGTTTTCTCAATCCCTTGGGCAATCCATGGCAGATGCAGCACTTAGCAGAGCGGCATATTACTGCCTTTGCCCTTGAATGTATTCCCCGCACCAGTCGCGCCCAGAGTATGGATGCCCTGTCTTCCCAAGCGGCAGTGGCGGGCTATGGGGCGGTGATATTGGCGGCTTCCCATCTACCGCGCTTTTTCCCCATGTTGACGACGGCAGCGGGTACGATTCCTCCTGCCAAGGTGTTTGTGATTGGGGCAGGGGTGGCTGGCTTGCAGGCGATCGCCACCGCCCGACGTTTGGGAGCCGTGGTTGAGGCCTTTGATATTCGCCCAGCGGTCAAGGAAGAAGTGCAAAGCCTCGGGGCCAAATTCGTTGAAGTTAATCTTGAGGAGGATACCGTTGCTGCCGGCGGCTATGCCAAAGAGGTTTCTGAGGCTGCCAAGCACAAAACCCAGGAGGCGATCGCTGCCCATGTCCGCAGTGCCGATGTGGTCATTACCACCGCCCAAGTTCCCGGCAAACCGGCTCCCCTGTTGGTTACAGAACATATGGTGGCCAGCATGAAACCGGGTTCAGTCATTGTGGATTTAGCCGCTGAACAGGGGGGCAACTGTGCCTGCACAGAACCGGGGCGCTCCATTTGTCATCAGCGGGTTACCATTATTGGCCCGATTAATCTGCCCTCGACAATGGCGGTGCATGCCAGTCAAATGTATGCCAAAAACATTTCCACACTCTTGAAGTATCTCACCCCCAAAGGGGAATTGATCTTGAACTTTGGCGATGACATTGTGGATGCCGCCTGTATCACCCATGAAGGCCAGGTCCGCAACCCACGGGTACTGCAACTCCTGCATCCTGCCCAAACCTTGGCACCAATGCTTTAGTTCTTTTCTCAGGGGGTTAGTTCAATGACAGATCCTGTGCTTGTTGGTCTGATGATTTTTGTCCTGGCCAGTTTCATTGGCTTTGAGGTGATTAACAAAGTCCCACCCACGCTGCATACTCCCCTCATGTCTGGCTCCAATGCCATTTCTGGTATTGCTGTGATTGGTGCCCTGCTGATGGCGGGGAGTGGGCAGACAGCCTTAACAGTGGTCTTGGGATTTATTGCGACGGTGCTAGCCACGATTAACGTGGTGGGCGGTTTTTTGGTCACGGATCGCATGTTGCAGATGTTTAAGCGGTAGGAACCATGGATTGGCTAACACGCATTGAAGAATTGAGCTATCTGGGTGCTGCGGCGCTCTTTATCCTCGGTTTGAAAAAGTTGGGGTCGCCGGCCACGGCCCGCCAAGGCAATCGCCTTGCCGCCTTGGGGATGTTGATTGCGATTGTGGTTACGCTTCTTGATCGCCAGATTATTAACTACACGGGCATCCTAACAGCCATTGGTCTCGGCAGCGTCATTGGCGCGATCGCTGCCTACAAAGTGGAAATGACGGCCATGCCCCAGATGGTGGGGTTACTCAATGGCTTAGGAGGGGCCGCCTCTGCCCTGGTGGGCATTGGTGAATTTTGCCGCACTGTGGCCATGGGTGAACCACTGACTCCCAGCGCACTTATCACCATTATTTTGGGGGTGCTCATTGGCGGGGTCACCCTCACTGGTAGCCTTGTTGCCTTTGGTAAACTTCAGGGACTGATTTCAGGAACCCCGATCATTTTTCCGATGCAGCAGGTCATTAACCTCGGCTTGCTGGTGGTTTTCTTGGTTGCCAGTGGCTGGGTGGGGTTGCATCCAAGTCAGCTGCCGATGTTCTGGGGCTTGGTGGCGATCGCCAGCATTTTGGGGGTGCTCTTTGTCCTGCCCATTGGTGGTGCCGATATGCCAGTGGTGATTTCCCTCTTGAACTCCCTCTCAGGGCTGGCTGCCAGTGCCGCTGGCTTTATCGTTGGCAACAGCATGTTGATTATTGCAGGTGCCTTGGTGGGAGCTTCAGGGCTGATTTTAACGCAGATTATGTGCAAAGCCATGAATCGCTCCTTGGCCAATGTCCTCTTCAGTGGTTTTGGTAGTACGACGACCGGTAACGCGGCGGTGACGGCTCAGGCCACGGCGAAGTCAGTGCGCACCATTGACCCTGAAGAAAGTGCAATGATGCTCGGCTATGCCAAGTCGGTGGTCATTGTCCCCGGCTATGGAATGGCGGTGGCTCAAGCGCAGCACAGCGTCAAAGAACTAGCAGATCAATTGGAGCGGCTCGGTGTCGATGTCAAATACGCAATTCACCCCGTTGCCGGTCGCATGCCGGGACACATGAATGTGCTGCTGGCCGAGGCCAATGTCCCCTACCCCCAACTTAAGGACATGGAGGACATCAATCCAGAATTTGAGAATGTGGATGTGGCACTGGTGATTGGCGCCAATGATGTTGTCAATCCCGCTGCCCGCACCAACCCCGGCAGCCCCGTGTATGGAATGCCCATTCTCGATGTGGATCGGGCACGGCACACAATTGTGATCAAGCGCAGCCTCAACCCGGGCTTTGCTGGTATTGACAATGAGTTATTCTACAAAGATAAAACCCTGATGCTTTTTGGCAATGCCAAGGAAGTACTCAATCAACTCATTGCCGAGGTGAAACACCTCTAGGAGGGGCTGGAGGCCACACTGCGCTCAAATACCGGGGCAATTTCCGCAAGGTCAAACTGATCTAGGCGATCAAGTACCCAATGACACCGACGCTGCAGCATATGGAAGGGATAGGTGTGGGCTACCCCCAAGACTTTGACATCAGCTTCGCGGGCGGCTTGAATCCCCACTAAGGTGTCCTCGATCGCCAGACAATCAGCGGCTGTGAGATCACTCCCTAGGGCTTGCAAGGCTTCAACGGCACGTAGATAGGGGTCAGGATAAGGTTTGCTGCGTTCCACGCTTTCGGCACTGATAATGCAGTCCACAATCGAGTGGAGCTGGCCACGCTCAAGGGCTAAGTCCACATCGGATCGCACAGCACCGGTGACAATGGCGATTTTCAATTGCGCAGCATGGAGTTTCTGCAGCAGGGCGATCGCCCCCGGAAAGAAGGGAAACGGTTCGATACTAGCCAAGCGAGTGCGGTAGGCGGCTGCCTTTTGAGCCACCAGTTTATCCAAATAGGCCGGGGTCACTGCCCGTCCTCGGCGGCTGAGGAGGTTATCCAAACAGGCGCGATCGCTCCGTCCCAAGCAAAAAAGGTCGTACTCCCCCCGCTGCGGTCGCAAATTTTCTTGCAGCAAGATCTCCTCAACGAGGGCAGCATGAATGGCCTCATCGTCGAGAATCACACCATTGAAGTCAAACAAAACAGCCTTTAGGGGCATACCTAGGGGGCTAACTCTGGGAATAACCGCTGAATCTGCGCTTGGAGTTGCTCCGCCTCGCTGAAGTGCGCCATCTCCGCTGGGGGGCGCATGAGGGATTCTCCGACTAAAATGGCTTGGGCGCCGGCTCGTGCCACCCGTTCGACATCGGCCCGCTGCTGAATGCCCGATTCGCTGACCACGAGGATGTTGCGATCGCGCAATTGCGCCCCATACTTGGCCAAAAGTTTTTCAGTAGTGGCCAGATCAACACTAAAGTCCGTCAAGTTGCGATTGTTGATCCCCACAAGCTGTACTTCCTCCAGTGCCAGCACCCGTTCCATCTCCTCGGCGGTGTGTACCTCCACGAGAGCCGTTAGACCCAACCCACGGGCAATCCGCAGAAAATAGCCCAAATCCTTGTCCGAGAGGATAGCCGCGATCAGGAGCACTGCATCGGCACCCCGCAGCCTTGCCAGAAACATCTGGTAGGGATAGAGGATAAAGTCCTTGCATAGCAGTGGCACCTCCACCACTTGGCGAATTTGGGCGAGGTATTCAAAGCTGCCCTGGAAAAACTCACTGTCCGTTAGGACGGAAAGGCAGGTGGCACCGGCGGCAACGTAGGCTTGGGCGATTGCCACCGGGTTAAAATTGGGCCGAATCATGCCTTTACTGGGGGAGGCCTTCTTGACCTCAGCAATCAGCGCTGGCTGGGTAACAGGATTCTGGAGAGCCGCCAAAAAAGAACGCACCGGTGGCGCATCCAGTACCTGGCGCTGCAAATCAGCCAAGGGCAGGACTTCCCGCAGTTGCTCCACCTCCTGTTCTTTGTGCCAAACAATCTTCTCAAGAATGTTGCGAGGGGCATCATCGGCCACCGGCACTTGGTAGTGGAGGTTGTGAACAGTGACAGCGGGATTGGGAGGACGGCGGCGAATTTGCATAGTCAGCTTCGTAGGGAGTTGCAATCGTTGACCATAAGAATAAACCACAAGGACAACCCTTAACCACCCTGCCTAACCCTGCTATGGTGTCAAAGGAGCAGTAGGAAACCACTGTTGATGGCCATTGGCGTTTGGGTTCTAGGGGATCAACTGTCGCTACAGCAGGCTGCGCTGCAAAGTTGCGCCCATCCTGTCCCCGTCATCCTCATTGAGTCCCACCAGTGGGTAAAACAACGCCGCTACCATGCCCAAAAACTGGTGCTGGTGTGGTCGGCGATGCGGCACTTTGCCCAAGACCTGGAAGCGGCCGGTTGGCCAGTGACCTACGCGATCGCCCCCGACTTTGCCACGCCGCTGCGGCAGTGGATCAGTGCTTACAACATCCACGAAGTGCGGGTCATGCAACCTAGCGATCGCCCCTTTCGTGACTTCATTGCCACCTTGGACCTGCCCTGTGCCATTAAATTCCTGCCGAACAATCACTTTCTCTGGTCAGAAGCGGACTTTCAGCAGTGGGCAGCCGCTCGCAAAACCCTTGTCCTGGAGCACTTTCTACCGTGCAGGGCGGCGGCGGTTTCAGATCCTGATGGAGGGCAAATCTCCCTGCTGGCGGCAAATGGAACTACGATGCTGAGAACCGCCAAGGCGCCCGCTGCCTAACCTCAAACCCCCGCCACCGCTGCGCTTTTGTCCCGATAGGATGACCCAAGAAGTCATTGAAACAGTGCGCCAAGGAAACTTTGACACCTATGGCCAGATCGAACCCTTTTACTGGGGGGTTAGCCGCGCCCAAGCCCTGCAAGTCTTGGAAAACTTTATTGAATACCGCTTGCCCCAGTTTGGCCCCTACCAAGATGCCATGGTGGTAGGAGAAGAGACCCTGTGGCACAGCCTTCTTTCCCCCTATTTGAATTTAGGCCTCCTGTCTCCCCAAGAAGTGATTGATGCGGCCTTAGTGGCCTACGGTGAACGGCAACTCCCCCTGAATAGCGTTGAGGGGTTTATTCGCCAAATTCTCGGCTGGCGCGAGTATATGTATGGCCTTTATCACTACCTCGGTGCCGACTACTGTCAGCGAAACTTCTTTCAGCACCGCCAATCTCTGCCGGCTTTCTTTTGGCAGAGCGATCGCACCGCCAAAATGAACTGCCTGCGCCACGTTCTGCAGCAAATTGAGTGCACTGGCTATGCCCATCACATTCAGCGGCTGATGATCCTGGCCAACTTTGCTCTCATCGCTGGCCTCTCGCTCCTCACGAGGTGGAAAACTGGTTCCACAGTGTCTTTATTGACGCCTATGATTGGGTGATGCAAACCAATGTCTTGGGAATGGGCTTATTTGCCGATGGCGGCCTCTTGGCCTCCAAGCCCTATGCCGCCTCCGCTAACTACATTCAGCGCATGAGTAATTATTGCCAAGGATGCGCCTATGATCCAAAGCAACGTGTGGGCGATCGCGCTTGCCCCTTTAACTTTTTTTATTGGCATTTCCTAGCACGCCATCGCCACAGTCCTGAGTCGGCAAGGACGCATGGGCCATTGCCCTTAAAAATCTGGAAAAATTGAGTGCCTTGGAAATGGCCGCAATTCAACAGGAGGTAGCAGCGGTGGCATTTTGAAAATTCATAGACCGAGAAGATATCAACTGTATTTCAGATGTATTTCAGATTACATTTACTTGTAAAACTTGAACCCACCTTTTCTGAGTCATCCAGTCATCTATTGATGATCTAATTGATGATCTATAGATGTTTCGAAAGGGAGTGATATATTACAAAGAGAGATAAATTACCCTTGAAGAATCCTCTGACACCCTTAAAAAACATGAGCGATAGCTTAGACTACAAGAGCCGGTTATCTCCTATGCTAAGCAAGGTAGCGAATGATGATGAGATGATTTGCAATTATGCTGCTTATTCTGCCGCCTAATGCCTCATTCTTTGTTGGAGTAGCTATCATTCAAACCTAAGGTATTTTTCAAATCCACTAGGGAAAGCTTAACCAAAAGATAACCGAAAAATAATGTTCTCCTATGCTGAATTCGACATAATTTAGACAGGTGGCATCAAGCGTAAGTGCAGTTGTCGCTTTCGAGCAATTCAATTCGATGCTCATTCCGGGGGGATACGCAAATGAATGAGACACTAAAGGGCACATCCAAAGTTCAGCTTGCCGCAGCCACCACCTTGGCAGACCTGCCCTATTTTTCCTATCAGGTTTCCCCCGAGACCATGGCCGAAGAGGTGGCTGAGCAATTTCAACGTGATCCTGAGCTACCAGGGGTCTTAGTGGTAGCAGGCGATCGCGTCATCGGCATGATCTCCAAGGTCAAGTTTTTTGAGCGCATGAGTCAGCAATTTGGCCGGGATCTATACTTGCCGCGCCCCATTAAGTTAATGCCGGAAATTGCCAATCCCAAAGTTCCTCCGCTTGTCTTGATGGCACGCACCCCCGTTGAAGAAGCTGTGGAGCAGGCCTTGAATCGCCCCCCTGCCTTTGTCTATGAACCCATTGTCGTGCGCACGGGCAAGCAACTGGTCTTGGTGGATATGCGGGTCGTCCTAATTGCCCAGGCTCAAGTCCTGAGTAGGAAAAATCTTTTTATTCAGCAGCAGCACCTCCACACCCAGCAAATCCTTGAGAGCCTAAGAGTGGAAAAAGAGCGCAACCAGGACTACGCCAAGCGCCTTGAAAGCGAGCTCACCCGCACTCAACAGATGAATGAAGCCCTAGAGCAGCAGGAGCGCTCTGTCCGTGAGCAAGCAGAGCGGATTGCTCAACTGAACCAACGGTTTATTTCCATCAGCCAAGTGCTCTCAGAGCGCGGCCAAAAGGCCTTTCAGGAAACCTTCACAGGGGTTAACCAAATTACCCGCCACACCGCGGAGGTCTATCGTCTCAGTGAAAGGCTGAAGCGGGACGTGGAGATTATTGACCAAGCCACCCATCAAATTGCCGAGATTACCCGTCAGGTGAAGAACCTGGCGGTGCAAGCGGGGTTGATTGCCAGTCGCAGCGGCCAGCGAACGGCGGGCTTTGATTTTATTACTGAGGCAATTAACAAACTCGCCAACCAAGTGGTTGTTGCCAACCAGCAGGTGGAGGAAATGGCCAATCATTTTCGCCATCACATCCGCGAAGTGGTGCAGTCCACCGCCTCTGGCGAAAAAATCGCGCGATCGCTCCTCAGTCAAGTAGAAACTACTCAGCAAGCCATCCAAGAACTGCAAACCCTCCTGGATGCTGAGGGTACAGCCGCCGCGGAAACGGAGGAGGAGGTTCGGGCAACCGCTGTGGTTGCTTAAGGCGGTAGATTTAGGCCATGGCTACAGGGTATCTTGGAGCTAGAAACCCTGTAATTTCTAGGCTTGATTTCTAGGATTGAGGATGCCCCAACCCACTGTTATTCTCCATGGCGGTGCCGGCAGTTCGCTCCAAGACAAAGGTGGTCTCATTCCTGTCCGCCAATCCCTCCATGGCATTGTCACCCAAGTGGTTCACGCCCTCAAAGAAGGGGCAACGGCAATTGAGGCAGTGGTTTTGGGGTGTCGGCTCCTAGAAGATGAACCGCGCTTCAATGCCGGCACAGGCTCGGTGCTGCAGTCCGATGGGCAGATTCGCATGAGCGCCTCTTTAATGGATGGGCAGCGGCAGCGTCTTAGTGGTGTCATCAACGTCTCGCGGGTAAAAAATCCCATTGATCTTGCCCACTGGCTACAACAGTGTCCCGATCGCGTTCTGTCCGAAGTGGGGGCAGCAGAATTGGCTCGTGAATTGCAGCTTCCTGTGTATCAACCCCTAACGGATCAGCGACTCTACGAGTGGCTCGAGGAACGCAAGGGCAATTTCTCAAAATCAATGGCGAGGGTGGTGGCCGAAGAGGCAAGACGGGGCACGATTGGTGTCGTGGTTTTAGATCAGCAGGGACACTTGGCTGTGGGGACTTCCACTGGCGGCAAGGGTTTTGAGCGTATTGGGCGGGTGAGTGACTCCGCAACCCCAGCTGGCAATTATGCCAACCGCTTAGCAGCGGTCAGTTGTACAGGCATTGGTGAAGACATTCTCGATGAGGCGCTGGCCACGCGGATTGTGGTGCGAGTAACCGATGGCCTGTCCCTCGAGGCGGCCTTTGAAAAATCCTTTCGGGAAGCTGCCAGTCGGCAACGGGATTTTGGCGCCATTGGCTTGGATCATCAGGGGGCGATCGCCTGGGGTAAGACCTGTGATGTTCTTCTTGCGGCCTACTGGGATGGCACGGCCATTGGCGATACCTTGGAATTACCACCGGGGCTACAGGTGGGCAGTCAGAAATAATTTATCCTTGATGTCAAATTTTTTTATTGCTTGCTGCATCGGATTGGGTGCATCCGTTGGGGCAAACGCCTATAATTTAAATGTTTTTACATTTGGCCGATGTCCCTTGAGGGAACCCTATGACCAACACGACCTCGCCTGCCATTCTCAATCCGATCGCCCGTCCTGAAGTTCCCCAAGAACTTGCTGAAAATATCATCCTCACATCCCTCAATGATGTCTATGACTGGGCACGGCTATCGAGTCTCTGGCCACTCATGTATGGCACGGCCTGTTGCTTTATTGAGTTTGCGGCCATGATTGGCTCGCGTTTTGACTTTGACCGTTTTGGCTTGGTGCCCCGCAACAGTCCCCGTCAGGCAGATTTGATCATCACCTCCGGCACCATCACGATGAAGATGGCACCGGCTTTGGTACGCCTTTACGAGCAAATGCCCAACCCCAAGTATGTGATTGCCATGGGTGCCTGCACGATCACAGGGGGCATGTTTAGCTCTGATTCTTATTCCGCTGTGCGTGGTGTCGACAAGCTAATTCCCGTAGATGTCTATTTGCCCGGCTGTCCGCCCCGTCCAGAGGCCATCATGGATGCCATCGTCAAGCTGCGCAAGAAAATTGCCAACGAACATATCAATGAGCGGGGTAACCTTGCCCAAACCCATCGCCTCTTTACCGCCAAGCACAAAATGAAACCCGTGCCGCCCCTTCTGACTGGCCAATATCTCAATGCTCCTAGTCGTCAAGCGCCTCCCCCTGCCCTTGCGGCAGCGATGGGAATAGCCGTTCCTGCCCTTGCAGAAGCTGTGAGCGAAACCAGCAGCGCTGCAGAATAATTCAAATTCAATCTTTCTTGGTAAAAAGGTAGTAAGCAATGGCAGTTTCAACAGAGCTTTTAATTCTTGGTGCGTATGTGGCCTTGGCAGGGCTGTATCTGCTGGTGGTGCCGGCGATCGTCTATGCCTATTTGAATGCGCGCTGGTATGTGGCTAGCTCCTTTGAGCGGGCGTTTATGTACTTTCTAGTTACTTTCTTCTTTCCGGGGTTACTCCTGCTCGCCCCCTTTATTAACTTTCGTCCACAACCGCGCTCCCTCAATTCCTAGGTGCTATGCGCCGCATTGATGTCCTGAGCATTGGTGTTGGTCTTTTCTTTGGCGGTGGTTTGGTCTATCTCCTGTTGCGGCTGGCCGAAGTTGAGCCACTTCAGGCGGGAGTTTGGAGTCAGGCTATTTTTGTCTTGGGAATTCTAGGCTGGCTGGCTACTTACCTACTGCGGGTCTTTACGGGTCGGATGACCTACCACCAACAACTCAAGGACTATGAAGAGGCACTTCTCAGCGATCGCCTAGCACGGCTGTCGCCAGAGGAGCTAGCGGCCCTCGAAGCTGAAATTCTCGCGGAAACCACCCCTACGGCTGATCCTGAATTGGGGGATAATTAGCTCAGGTTTCCCCTATGGCTTGGCAATGCACTTTCCCCGCTCCTGTGGTTTATTGCTCCATCCCACCTCCCTTCCTGGTGGTCACGGCATTGGTGAGTTGGGTGCCGCTGCCCGTGAGTTCTTGGAATTTTTAGTGGCCAGTGATCAGCAGTACTGGCAAGTGCTGCCCCTAGGCCCCACCGGCTTTGGGAATTCTCCCTATATGTGCTATTCCGCTATGGCGGGTAACCCGCTGCTGATTAGCTTGGAGGAGGTCGCAAAAGCGGGTTGGTTAACGGAGGCTGATCTAGCGCAGATTACCCTTGAGAATCGCGATCGCGTCGATTTCGACGCTGTGATCAGCCAGAAACTGCCGCTCCTACGCCTTGCCGCGCAACGTTTTCAGAGTCAAGCCACCCCAGGAGACTGGCAGGCCTTCCGCGACTTCCAAGCCCTTGCCCACTACTGGCTGCCCACCTATGCCCTCTTTATGGCGATTAAGGAGCACCATGAGGGACAACCGTGGTATGAATGGCCCGCTCCTTTGCGCGATCGCGAGCCAACCGCCCTTGCCGCTATCCAAGTTGTTCTCAAAGACCGCATTTTTGAGTACGAGTTTCAGCAATTTCTCTTTTACCAGCAGTGGCACGCCCTCAAGGAAGCCGCCAATCAACGGGGAATTCAAATTATCGGTGATATTCCCATTTACGTTGCCCACGACAGTGCCGATGTCTGGGCTTTTCGCCAATTTTTTGAACTCAATCCAGAAACGGGGGCAGCTGCCCTCATGGCCGGTGTGCCCCCCGACTACTTTAGTGCCACAGGACAACTGTGGGGCAATCCCATTTACAACTGGAAAGCCCTGGCTGCCGATGGCTACTCTTGGTGGATTGAGCGCTTCCGTGCCCTCCTCTCCTATGTGGACATTATCCGTGTCGATCACTTTCGCGGCTTTCAGGCCTACTGGCAAGTGCCGGAAGGGGAGAAAACAGCTGTCAACGGCAAGTGGCAACCAGGTCCTGGTGCTGCCTTCTTTGCAGCGTTGCAAGCAGCCTTGGGACGATTGCCCATTTTAGCGGAGGATTTAGGGGATATTACCCCCGATGTCATTGCCCTGCGGGATCAGTTTCAGTTTCCGGGGATGAAAATTCTCCAGTTTGCCTTTGGCGGTGGTTCGGATAATCCGTTTTTGCCCTTTAATCAAGAGCGCAACTGTGTGGTGTATACCGGCACTCACGACAATGACACAACTGTGGGCTGGTATCGCAACCTGAGTGACTGGGAACGGCAGCGTTTTATTGACTATTTGGGCTATACTCCCAGCGAACCCCACTGGGCATTGATTCGCATGGCCTTGGGCACCGTTGCCAACCAAGCCATTATTCCCGTTCAAGATTTGCTGGGCCTCGATAGCCATGCCCGCATGAATTTTCCCGGTACTGGCGAAGGCAACTGGGCGTGGCGGCTGACTGCTGGGCAGCTCACCCCTGAACTTGCCGCTCATTTGAAGCATCTGGTACACCTCTTTGGCCGCCAAGCGCCCCCCAGACCTCAACCTAGTGAAGCCGAAGCAGGATTTCTCAGACTGGAGAAGTAGCCCTAAGCTCGCCGTCGGCCATCGGGCATAATCGTACCCCGCAGATCCACTTCACTGAGATTGGCACCACTCATATCCGCAGCAGTCAGGTTGGCCCGCGTCAAATCGGCCCGCGACAGGTTAGAGCCTGAGAGGTTGGCATCCCCCAAGTCGGCCCCACTCAAGTTAACACCGCTGAGATCTACGGTTCCCAGCAAGCCGCCGCTAAACGTTGCCCGGCTCAGGGTGGCTCCGCTCAGGGTGGCGCGGCTCAGGTTTGCTTCGGAGAGGGTAGCACGACTCAGGTTGGCTCCCACCAAGCGGGCGCGGCTGAGATTGGCTTCTACCAAGTCGGCACGGCTAAAGTTAGCTTCCGTTAGCTCCACCTCGCGGAGATTGGCACCGCTCAGATTGGCCCCCCGCAGCTTCACCCCATTAAAGACTAGACCACTGAGATTAGCGCTGCGTAGATCCGTTTGACTCAAATCCGCATTATCCAGCAATGCTCCCTGCAGATTTGCCCCTTGGAGATTCGCGCCCCGCAGATTGGTGCCCACCAGCTTAGCATGGCTGAGGTTGGCGCCCTGCAAATTTGCGCCACTGAGATCCGCACGGCTCAGGTTGGTATGACTCAGGTTCGCGCCACTGAGATTGGCACCACTGAGGTTGACATCTGATAACTCTAGGGACGATAGATCCGCCTTTGCCAGTTCGGCGCCAACAAGGTTGGCCTTGGCAAGGTTGGCGTCGCTGAGCTTGACTTCGGTGAGATCAACGCGACTCAGATTCGCACCTGTAAGATTTGCCGCCGTTAAATTAGCACCACTCAGGTTGGCACCGCTGAGGTTTGTGCCACTGAGATTGGCATTACTGACATCCGCCTGAATTAAATCCACACGGGTCAGGTTTGCCTGCTTTAGCTCTGTTCCGTGCAAATTGGCGCCCTGTAAATTTGCTCCCGAAAGGTTAACGCCGTCGAGCGTCAATCCCCGCAGATCGGCATTGGCCAGATCCACACGGGAGAGATTTGCTCCCTGCAGCACCGTTCCCCGCAGGGTGGTTTCGCTCAGTTCGGCACGGCTGAGATTGGCCCGCGTTAGGTTGGCCCAACTGAGATCACTGCGGCTTAGGTTTGCCCCCGCAAGGTTGGCATCCACCAATTCTGCTTTGATGAGCATCGCATTGACAATTTCGGCACCACATAGCACGGCGCCACTGAGATTTGCGCCGCTGAGGTTGACCCACTCCATGTCGGCACGGGAGAGAATAATCCCCCGTAGATCAGCGTTAATAAACTCGCCATTTGTCAAACTGGCGCGATTAAAGTCCCGTTCACCGCTGGCGTAGCGTTTTAACAACTCTTGGGGATTCATCAAAAAAAATTGGGTCTGCAACTCCGCCCCTGAGAGCGGCTCTACACTCTAAGCCTAGCTTAATTCGCCAAAGTTTCAGACTACACGTGGTAGAGTTTGCCAATATGGCTTTATTCTGCTGATCAGTTAAAACCTGCTTCCCTGCGCCAGAATATTCAAGGGCAGAACCTTTCCCTTTGGGGAATTACAACTGGCACGTGGCATCATAAGAAGCAGTCATTTAACCACTCACGTTGCCACAACATTGGCCACTGAGCTGCTGTATATTCAAATATACATGTACATGCAGCAGGACAACCAGGCAAAGGCGTGATTGGCAAAGCGGTATGCAACAATGATCAGTACCAAATTAGCACCCATACACCCTACTGTGAAGAGTTCCTCAATAGGTTGATCATCAACCGAGGTGCACCGGCAATTGTTGCCCGTTGTTACGACAATGGCTCAGACCACCCGCAAGTACAACTGAAAAGCATGCCCTAGAGTCTGAATCGAGAGATTTTGCAACCCTTACTGAAAGAATTCCAGAAATAATAACAAGCGTTCAACTGTGAGTGCAACCTGCAGTTAATGTGCTAAAGTGTGACGGAGACTTGGCAAAAAACCGCTGTGCAAGCAGGTCAAGTGGTTAAAGAGGCATAAGCATTAATTATCCATGGCTCCATTCGAACATTCTGGGATTGGTAGCTTTTTTTGGAGTGTATAGTTATTTCTTCAACTGGCTGAGTTCTCCTTTGCTGCAGCTTTTGATTTCGGGCTTAAGCGCTGGGCGATGGGCTTTCCTTTGCTAACTGGAATACCCTTTGGTAGACTCACTTTTCTTCGCTGGCTGGTAAGAATTCTCATTTCTTGGTGATTGGTATTCTACCTGCTTGTTTCTGTTTTCTTGCGCAAGGTATCGCCCCGTGGCCTTGGGAAACTTGGATTCAGCATATGAAGGCCTTATAGGACTTATAGGGGCGATCAAGACTTCCATATAGGCCATTCCATACGGGTCATTGTTGTTTCGTTCGCCTATCCCTACTTTTGAGGAGATCCACGAATCTAGCACCTTAGACTTTGAATCGCTCTCGTTGCTTTGGTGGTCAGTGTTCTGCTGGAGTAATCGTTGCCTCCCACAACCATCTTTACTGAAGCGGGTTATACTCTTTAGTTGGAATAAATTTACCTATTCTAGGCCAAGGTCTGGGGTACACCTTGAGGTAGACAACAGAAATCGATAAACATAGTTTAATTTTGCTTTGCAACACTTAGTAGAGTCCTGCTTTTCTCTATCGTGCAATTCAATCCTCACCCCCTGGTGTAATTATGGGCCGTGGCGATTGTTGGACTGCTGCTGAGCTTTTTTTACTCACAACCTGCTAGAGCACACCTCACTTTCTTTATTTCTATGGCTATCCTGATATCTAATTCGGACTGATCAGCAGTCGACAGATAATATAGTAGCGAGATAATATGATAAATATTAACGGATCTGAGTTCTAAGAATAATTTATAGTTCAAATAAAATAAAATAATGAAAAACAATCGAATTTCAATCTTCCTGCCTAGTTTGGCTGGCGGCGGTGCCGAGAGGGTCATGGTAACCCTAGCCAATGGTTTTGCTGCTCGTGGGTATACCACAGACCTTGTAGTTGTTATGGCAGAGGGCCCCTACCTCAAGGATGTCGCACCGACAGTGCACATTGTTGATTTCAAAGCATCTCTCCGTGAATCATTATGGCCCCTCATGCGCTACTTACAGCGGGAACAGCCGGTGGCAATGCTATCTGCATTGACCCCTGCTAATATCGTGGCATTATTGGCAAAAATGTGCTCCCAGGTGAGAACGCGCCTGGTTATCTCGGAGCGTTCCACCATCAGTGTGGAGTGCAAGCATGCAGTCCACCCTCGAGAGAGGATAGCCCATGCGCTGGTACCATTCCTCTATAGAAAAGCGGAGGGCATTGTTGCCATCTCCCAAGGCGCTGCCTCCGATCTTGAGCAATTTGCCAAGTTACCCCGCAATTCTGTGCGCACCATTTATAATCCGTTTGACCTGGCCCGTATCCAAAAGATGGCCAGTGAACCCTCGGGGCACCCGTGGCTTGATGCCCCATTAGAGCGGCGACCGGTCATTATCGGAATTGGACGTTTAACAAAAGCAAAAAACTTTCCCCTCCTGTTGCAGGCTTTTTCTTGGTTAGCTAAGACCCATAGGGCGCGCTTGCTGATTCTGGGGGAGGGGAAGTTGCGGGAGAAATTGACACACCTGGCAAGAAATTTAGGACTGGGTCATGATGATGTTCAGATGCCTGGTTCTGTTGCCAATCCATTTGCCTATCTGTCTCGCGCAGCTTTGTTTGTCCTGTCGTCTGATTGGGAGGGGTTGCCCGGTGTGCTTATTGAGGCTCTGGCCTGTGGGACAC